>NZ_JBIWNL010000031.1:0-103066 GCF_044767225.1 Kitasatospora sp. NPDC101447 | reverse complement strand
AAATCTGTTCGCTGAAAGTTGTCAGCTGAACTCCGTCACCTGCTCGCGCGGCTCGGCCGTCTCCGTGGCCGACGCGGCCGACGCCGCCGACGCGGGGGCGGCAGCCTCTGCCTCAGCCCCCGCTGCGGCCGCCCGCTCCTCGGCCGGCGGTTCGACGCCGCGCGGGGCGGTGACGGCGCGCCACCAGAGGCGCAGGGCGGGCGGGTCGGCGGGCTCGAAGGGCTTGCCGGGCCGGGGCATCGCGAGGCGTGCCCCGAGCACCTGGGCGGAGGTGACCACCCGCTCGGCCGGCTCCTCCCACGGGTGCAGCGCCAGGTTGAAGGTGCACCAGTGGATCGGCAGCAGCAGCTCGCCGCCGAGGTCCAGGTGCGCCCGGACGCCCTCCTCGGGCGTCATGTGCACCTCGGGCCAGAAGTCGCTGTACGCGCCGACCTGCACCATCGTCGCGTCGAACGGGCCGAGCCGGCGGCCGATCTCGGCGAAGCCCGGGAAGTAGCCGGTGTCCCCGCTGTGGAAGATCCGGTGACCGTCGCCGGCCACCACCCAGGAGGCCCACAGGAACAGGCTGCTGGTGCGCGGGCCGCGGCTGCAGTAGTGCCGGGCCGGCGTGGCGGTCAGGGTCAGTCCGGCGACCTCGGCGGACTCCCACCAGTCCAGCTCGACGATCCGTTCGGGCGGTACGCCCCAGTGCTCCAGGTGCGCCCCGACCCCGAGCGGCACGGCGAACACGGCCGCCGTCCCGGCCAGTGCCCGGATGGTGGCCATGTCCAGGTGGTCGTAGTGGTCGTGGGAGACCACGACCACGTCCACCGGCCCGAGTTCGGACAGCGGCAGCGGCACCGGGTGCAGCCGCTTGGGGCCGGTCCAGCCGAACGGGGAGCAGCGCTCGCCCCAGACCGGGTCGAGCAGGACGCGCCGTCCGTCGATCTCGGCGAGCACGGTGGCGTGGCCCAGCCAGGTCAGCCGCAGTCCGGAGTCCGGCGGCGTGGCCAGGTCGCCCGGGAGGAGCCGGTGCACGGGTACGGCGGCGGCCGGGGCCCGTCGGGTCTTGTCCCCGGTCAGCTGGGCGCGGGTGATCTCCAGCGGGCTGCGCTCGTACACCAGGCGGCGGGTCGGTACCGGGTTGCGGAAGGCGCCGTCGGCGAACTGCGGGGAGCGGCGGATCCGGGCCAGTCTCTCGCCCCGGGGCTCGGCGCCGAACGCGTCGGTCCGCACCCGGTGCCAGGCGGCCCGGGGCAGTCCGGCCAGCCCGGGGACGGCGCGGTCGGCGGCGGGGCCGGCGGCGGGCGGGGCGAACTGCGAGGACAGACCGGCGAGGCGGGAGAACCAGGGGACGGGGCGGGGCACGGCTCCTCCAAGGACGGTCACGGCTACCGGGCAGGCCGGGGCGCGCACCTCGGTGACGGCCGTGGTCACGGCCGTCGGCCGGGGTCACTGCGGTACGACAACCATCTCGTCGGAGGTTACTCGCCGTGGGCCGTCCGGACCTGGTGGAGGGCCCGGCGCGGTCCAATCGGCGTACCCGGGGCGGGCTCCGGCGCCGCCGGCCCGGCCGGGCTGCGGCGTCCGGGCCGGCCCGGTCAGGCGTAGAAGCGCGTGATCGTCTCCGCGACGCAGTGCGGCTTGGCACTCCGCTCGCTCGTGATGGTGAAGCGCACCACGGCCTGGACGCCGCCGGGCACCTCGGTCGCCGAGAGCAGCTCGGCGGTGGCCCGGATCGCCGTGCCGACCGGCACCGGCGCCGGGAAGCGCACCTTCTCCGAACCGTAGTTCAGCGCCATCCGTACGCCCTCGACGGCGTAGCACTCCTTCGCCAGCACCGGGATCATCGACTGGGTCAGGTACCCGTGCGCGATGGTCGAGCCGAACTGGCTCTCCTTGGCCCGCTCCGGGTCCACGTGGATCCACTGGTGGTCGCCGGTCGCCTCGGCGAACAGGTCGATCTGCCGCTGCTCGATGGTGTGCCACTCGCTGGTGCCCAGCTCGGTGCCGACGGCGGCGGTGAGGTCGGCGAGGGAGGCGAAGGTCGTCACGGTGCGCTCCTGGAGGGGGACGGGCCCGCGAAGGGGCCAGGACGCCGGAAGCGTATGCCTACCCACCGGTATCTGTCAGGAGCCCGAGCCCGAGCCCGAGCCCGGTCCCGAGCCCGAGCCCGAGCCCGAGCCCGAGCCCGGTCCCGAGCCCGAGACGGAAACCGACCCGAGCCGGGAACCGAGCCCGGAACCGGAACCGAGTCCGAGCCCGAGCCCGAGCCCGGTCCCGAGCCCGAGACGGAAACCGACCCGAGCCGGGAACCGAGCCCGGAACCGGAACCGGAACCGAGTCCGAGCCCGAGCCCGGTCCCGAGCCCGAGACGGAAACCGACCCGAGCCGGGAACCGAGCCCGGAACCGGAACCGAGTCCGAGACGGGAACCGGAACCAGGCCCGCGGGCCGCGGCGGCCGCCCGGCTGCTCAGGGCCGCAGCGCGGCGCCCCCCACGGCGCCCTGCCCGGTCGGGAACAGCCGCCGACCGCTCACCAGTTCCGGCACCAGCGCGACGAACAGCGACTCCGGGTCGCCCACCCACGGCCGCAGCCCGGAACGCAGCACCCGCCGCACCTGCTCGGGATCGCGCACCACGTCGGCCCGCCCGTGCACCAGCACACTCCACCCGGTGCGGGTGACCGGGTCCAGCAGATCGGCCTGGAAGGCCACCACCGTGCCGTCGAGCCCGCGCGCGGTGGCACTTCCCCGGCGCACCGCGAGCACCAGCCGCCCGTCCAGGACCTCGAAGGAGACCGGCAGGACGGCCGGCAGTGCGTGCTCGGTGTACACCACGCGCCCGACGGGCACGGTGCTGAGCAGCCGCAGGCACTCGGCCTCGCTCAGGGTCTCCACTCGGTCCTCACGCTCCATGCGTCCGATCGTCCTCGGTCGGCGCGTGCGTCGATAGGGCCCATGGTCCCTGAGCGGGCGGGTCGGGAGCCCCGTCGGAGGCCGCCCGGGCGATAGCCTGCCCGGCGGCGGAACGGTGACGCGGGCCGGGAACGGTGACGCGGACGGCGGCCCGTCCGCGAAGCGCGGCGGACCGCAGTGAGCGCGGCGGACCGCAGTGAGGGCGGCGGCCCCGGGTGCGCCGGGGCCGGCCAGGAGGGGGGAACCGATGGCGGGCGGGGTCGATCTGGTGGTGATCGGGGCGGACGGCGGGCCCGACCGGGCCTTCGGCGGTGCGGCGCTCGCACCGGACGGTGCCCGGCTGCTCGCGGAGGTGCTGCCCGGGATGTGCTTCGACACCGGCGCGGCCGGCTGTCGGGTCGTCACGGCGCCGCCGGACGCGGACGCCAACGCGATGCTCACCGCCGTGCGGGACGCGGCGCAGCACCCCGGCCGCTGGCTGGTGGTCTGCCTGGTCGGTCAGCTGGTCGCCGACCCGCGCGGGCGCCGGCTCGCCCTGGTCACCGGCGGCAGCACCCCCGACAACGCCTACCGCAGGGGCCTCGCCTGGGACTGGGTGGTCAGCGCGATGGTGCACGGGGACCAGGAGGAGGCGCTGCTGGTGGTCGACGCGGTGGCCGACCGGGACACCTGGGTGGCCCTGGAGCGCGGCGGCGAGGACAGCGCGGGCGAACTGCTGAGCTATTCGCGCGTCCCGCTGTGGGGCCGGATCGGCCGCTACACCCCGGGCAGACGCGGCCGGGACGCCGTACTGCCGGGCGGTGAGGGCTCGTTCAGCCGGGGCCTGACCACCGTCCTGCGCCAGGGTGTCCCGGGTGCCCCCGCGGCCGTCGCCCCGCTCGACCTCCAGCCCGCCGTGGCGGCGCTGACGGACGGGGGAGAGTCGGCCGGTAGTTCGGGTGCGCCGGGCGCGCGCCTGCTCGTTCCGCCGCACGGCGGGCGCCTGTTGATGCGCAATCGGGCCGCGGTTCGGGGCGCATTGGCCGGATTGTCGCTTTCCGAAGAACTGTTGGCCGTTCTGTGGCGGGAAAGTGCCCCGACGGAACCGCCTTCCGCGTAAGGTCAGGGGGCCTGAGGTGTTGCCGTGATGGGGTGGGTTGGCGAAGAATCGATCCCCAGCGGAAAGACCGGCGGGACGGCGGAATTGTTCTGGCGGCCGTGGATCACGGACCGGGTCGGTCGCGACGAGGTGGGGCAATGCGGCAGCGCGGAAATGTGTTGCGCCCTGGGGCGGTTGGGGTCGGTGGGGCGGTTCTGGCGTTGCTGCTCGGTGCTTGTGCGGGCGGTGGTTCCGGCGGTTCCGTCGATCACCTCGGGACGGCGGCGCCCACGGTTGCGGGAGTGGCTCCGGTAACTCCTTCGAGTGGTTCCTCAAACGCCTCGATCGCGCCGACCGACGGTCCGGAAGGGGCGACGGGGCGAGCGGCCCTGAGGGCCTATCAGGATTGGTGGCAGGCCCAGGCCGAGCTCTTCGGGCGATCGGATTCGGACGGGTACGCGCTGGAGCAGTACTCCTCCGGGCGCGCCCTATCCGACGCCCTCGCCGGTCTCCGGCAACTCCACGACGCCAAAGTGGTGATGACCGGAACACCGCGCAATTCTCCGGTGGTCAAGTCCGTGGGTCTGAAAACCGATCCGCAAACCGCAGTGATCGAGGACTGCGTCGATCTGACGGGCTGGCACCGCGTCGACGCCGTCACCGGGGCCGCAAAGGATCCGGCCCAGCGCCTGAACAGGTATGTCGCGACCGCGTCGCTGCGACTGTTCCAAGCACATTGGCTGATCTACGAGTTCAAGCGGGAGGTGGACCGGACATGCTGAACGCGCGGAAACCGGCCCGGCGGTTCGCGGTCGTCGCGTCGCTGTCGGCCGGTGTGCTGCTGTCCTCGGCGGTGTCGGCGACGGCGGACGAACCGCCGAGCGGCGGTGCCGAGCAGTGTTTCCCGAACGTGATCTGCGCGGGCGCCAATTCCGGCGGAAAGACCCCCGCGCCGGGCTCGACGAAAGCGAGCGGCGGCGGCGGAGGAGGCGGATCGGACAGCGGCCCGCAGCTCTGCAGCTACCACGGTGTGCCGTGGGCCTGCTACGACCCGCAGTGGGGCTGGTTCGACAGCGGTGAGGGCTGCTACTTCCGCGAGTTGGACGATCCGCCGGCGGCGGGCGACCCGGCCTGGGAGAACCACGATCCGAAGGACGGCGCGCTCTACTCGAAGGTCTGTCCGCAGACCGGTGGGGGCCAGGACGGCGCCCAGATCGTCTTCCTGGCCACCGCGCCGGGCGGCGCGGCGACCGCACTGGACGATTCCAGGGCCGTCGAGGAAGCGAAGAAGAAGCTCGTCTTCGGGCAGCCGGTGGGCCGGGTGGCGCCCGGCGGCACGGCGGTGGTCAACTCCCCGGTGTGGCTCTGGGCGGACAACGCAGCGACGCCCGAGCCGAAGACGGCGGCGGTGCACGGCATCTCGGTCACCGTCACCCCCAAGCTGGTCGAGTCGTACTGGGACTTCGGCAACGACCTCGCGACCAGCTGTGCGACGGCCGGAACGCCGTACGACCCCAAGTACGGCGCCGCCCAGTCCCCGGACTGCGGCTTCGTGTTCAAGGCCGCGTCCGGCAGGCAGAAGGACGGGGTGTACAACGCCACGGTGACGATGAAGTGGGAGGTCGCCGTCGCCGTCGTCGGCGGACCGAACCCGCGGACCTTCACGATCCCCATGAAGCAGACCAGTCCGCTCTTCACACTCAAGGTCGCCGAGGTGCAGGTCCTCAACTGACCACGCCACCAGAGCGATTCGACGACTGACGAGCCGGCAACGAACCAGGGAAGGGCGGAACCCGGTGGAGAACCGTACATTCGCGACGCCGGGATCCGGCACACCCACGGGCGCCGGGGCGTCCGTGGCGCTCCCGGAGCAGCAGGAGCGGGGCGGCGCTCAGGGCAAGGGCCGGGGGCGGGCGACACCGCACGCGCCCGCGCGGACCATGCGGGCGAGGCGGCGCCGCCCTGCGGTGCTGGCGATGGCGGTCGCGCTGATCGCGGCCGGCGGGCTGGGCGGGGCCGTCCTCTACAACAGCACCGGTCAGCGGGTCGCGGTGCTCGCCCTCGCCCGGGACGTGCCGTGGGGCCAGGTGATCACCGAGGACGACCTGGTGGTCGCCCGGATCGCGGGTGACCCGGCGCTGCACCCGGTGTCGGCCCAGGACCGGGCGAAGGCGATCGGCATGCGCGCCGCCACCGACCTCAAGCGCGGCGCCATGCTCACCAGCGGGGACCTCGCCCAGGGCCTCACCGTGCAGCCCGGGCAGATCGTGGTCGGCGTGTCGGCCAGGCGCAGTCAACTGCCCGCCAGCCGGCTCCAGCCGGGGGTGCAGCTGGTCGTGGTGTTCACGCCCGACAACGGCCGGGCCGACTCGCTGCCCGCGACGGTGATCACCGTCGGCCGGGTGGACACCGACGGCAGCCAGGTGATCGACGTCGCGGTCGGCACGGCCGACGGGCCACGGCTGGCGCAGTGGGTGGCGAGCGGCCGGATCCAGGTGCTGCTGGCTCCGCGCGGCACTGCGGCCGGTGGTGCCGCGGCCGGTGGTGCCGCGGCCGGTGGTGCCGCGCCGAGCCCGGCGCCGAGCGGCGCACCCGCCGCGGGCGCGCCGTCGGCCGGTGCGCCGGCCACGGGTGTGCCTTCCACCGGAGCCCCGAGCGCGACCGGGGGCGCCTGATGGCGGTGATCGCGGTGGTCGGCGGTCCGGGCGCGCCCGGCGCGACCACGACCGCGCTGGCGCTGCTGCTGGCCTGGCCGCTCCAGCCCGGTCGGCGGATCCTGCTGGTCGAGGCCGACCCGGACGGCGGCGCCGTGCTCGCGGGCGCCCTGGAGGGCCGGGTCGAGGCGGTGTACGGGCTGCGCAACCTGGCCGTCGCCGACCGTCGTGGGCTGCTCGCGCAGACCATCTGGGAGCAGCTGATCGACCTCTCGCCCGACGGCGACGCCGAACGCCTGCTGCTGCCCGGGCTGACCGACCCCACCCAGGCCCCCGGTCTCGCCTACACCTGGGAGCCGCTCGTCGAGCTGCTGCACGGCATCGAGCAGCAGGGCTACGACGTCATCGTGGACCTCGGCCGTTCCGGCGCCACCGGCGCGAGCGCGGTGCTGGCCCGCCGGGCGGACGTGGTGGCGGTGACGGTGCGGACCACGCTGCGCGGGCTGAGCGCCGTCCGGCCCCGGCTGTCCGCCCTCGTCGAGGACCTCGCCTCCGGCGGCACCGGGTCGGACGCGCTCGGGCTGATGCTGGTCGCCGAGGGGCCGTACACCCGGGCGGAGGTGTCGCGCGAACTCGGGCTGCCGGTGCTCGGCGTCCTGCCGCACGCCACCCGGACCGCCAAGGTGCTCTCCGACGGCGGCGACACCACCGACCGGCGGTTCATCCGCTCAGAGCTGATGCGCACGGCGCGGTCGGCGGCGGACGAGGTGCAGCTGCTGGTCCGGCGCAGACGGCAGCGGCTCGCGCCGAGTCCCGCCCCCGGGTCGGTGCCGGGGCAGGCACCCGCCCGGCCGGTGGCGCCCGCTCCGGCGGCGGGTGCGCCGGCGGCCGGCGCACCGCCGGCGGCCGCGGCGCCGACACCGGTGGTGCCCGCGCCGTCGGTGCCGACCCGGCCGATGCCGACACCCGCCCCGGTCACGTACGGCCAGACCACGTACGGCCAGGCTGCGTACGGGCAGGGCGGGTACGGCCAGGCGGGCTCCGGGCAGTCGGCCTACGCGCAGCCCGCCCACGGCGCGACGGCGTACGGCTCGACGGCCCACGGCTCGACGGCGTACGGCCAGGCCGGGTACGGGCAGTCGGCCTACGGCCCCGGGGAGGCCGAGCCGCCGTCGTACACGCCGCCGCAGCCGGTCCCGCCGGTGATCACCACCGGTCCGGTGGCGCCGCTGGCCGGGTTGGCGCCGCAGCCGGCCGCTCCGGCGCCGTTCCCGGCGCACGTCCAGTCACCCGATCCGGCCGAGCCCGACGACCAGTACCCGCTTCAGCAACCGATGGTGACGGATGGTCAGGTGCAGGTGAACGGGCAGTACCCGCACAACCCCGGGGAGGTGCTCCGTGCGCGGTAGCCCCCTGCACCAGCACCCCGCGGCCGACCCGGCCGCACTGCCCTGGGCCACGCCCACGTCTGCGCCTGCGCCCACGCCGACGCCCACGCCTGCGCCGACGGCCGCGCCGATGCCGCAGCCCGTCGTGCCGGGCCCGGTCGCTCCCGGCGCGGCCGCGCCCACCGCCGTCCCCTCCCAGCTGCCCTCGCTGGACGTGCGCGGCGCCGCCACCCGGCCGGCCGTCGACCCGCAGGTCGCCCGGGAGCTCAAACGCCAGGTCGCGGCCGAACTGCACCAGCAGATCAGCAGGTTGACCGCCACCTCCGGCTCCGAGCCGGACCGCGCCACCCGCCGCCAGCGCGGCCGGGCGCTGATCGAGGAGTCCGTCGCCCGCTGGTCCGACGCCTACGCGCAGACCCACGGCATCCCGCCCACCCGGGAGCAGGACCGCGCCCTCGCCGAGGCCGTCTTCGACCTGCTCTTCCGGGCCGGGCGGCTCCAGCCCTACCTGGACGACCCGGAGATCGAGAACATCCTGATCAACGGCTGCGACGACGTCTGGGTCTCCAAGGTGCACCAACCCCTGCGCCAGGTCCCGCCGGTGGCCGACAGCGACGCCGAACTCGTCGAGCTGCTACAGGACCTGGCCCGCCAGCACGGCGGCGGCGAGCGCAGCCTGTCCACCGCAAGCCCGACCCTCGCGCTCCGGCTTGAGGGCGGCATGCGCCTGCAGGCGCTCACCGAGGTCACGCCCCGCCCCTACGTGGCGATCCGGCGCCACCGGGTGGCCTCCGCGACGCTGCCGGAGATGGTCGAACTCGGCACCCTGGACGGCACCTTGGCCGCCTTCCTGGCCGCCGCGATCCGGGCCCGGAAGAACGTGATGATCACCGGCACCCAGGGCGTCGGCAAGACCAGCCTGCTGCGCGCCATGGCCGCCGAGATCCCGCCGGACGAGCGGATCGGCACCCTGGAGTCGGAGTTCGAGCTCTGGCTGCACACCCTCGGCCACCTGCGCCAGGTCGTCCCGATGGAGGCCCGCGAGGGCAACGGCGAACGCGTCGAGGGGCGGCTCGCCGGGGAGTTGACGATCGGCGACCTCATCCCGGCCGCGCTGCGCATGACGCTCTCGCGCATCATCGTCGGCGAGGTCCGCTCCGGCGAGGTCGTCCCGATGCTCCGCGTGATGACCAACGGCGAGGGCGGCTCGATGTGCACCCTGCACGCCCGCGGCCCGCACATGGTGGTGGACCGCATCGCCGAACTCTGCCTGGAGTACGGCTCGCACATGACCGACTCGCTCGCCTACCGGCTCACCGCCAACGCCCTGGACCTCATCGTGCACGTCAGCATGGTCGACGAGACCGCCGTCGGCGGCCGACGGCACCGCTTCGTCTCCCACGTCCTGGAGGTCACCGGCCTCGGCGAGAGCGGCCGGCCCGCACTGAACACCGTCTTCGGGCCCCGGCCGGACCTCGGTGAGCCGCGGGCCGTCCCGCACACCCCGCCGCAGTGCCTGGACGACCTGCGCCGGGCCGGCTTCGACGCCGGCCTGCTCGGTTCCCGGTACGGGAGTTGGGCCACCCCGCTGCAGCTGCGGATCGGCGGTGGCGCGCGGTGATGCTGCTGTTCGCCCTGTGCGGGCTGGCGGTCGCGGGCGGCCTGGTCGCCCTGGTGGCCTGGGCCCGCGGCAGCGAGCCCGCCGACGAGGACACCGCCGGGCGGCCCAACCCGCTCGCCGGGCGCGCCCACGTCTTCTGGTACGGCGCCCCCGGGGCGGCCCCGGCCCGGATGGTGCGGCTGCGCCGGGTCCAGCTGCCGCTCGCGCTCGTCGGCGCGCCGCTGGCCTGGCTGTTCACCGGCATCCCGCTGACCGCGCTGCTGGTGCCGCTGGCCGTCTTCGGCCTGCCCTGGCTGTTCGACACCACCCGCCCGGACACCCACCGGATCGAGCGCCTGGAGGCGCTGTCCGAGTGGACCCAGCGGATCGCCGACGTGCTGCTGCTCGGCGTCGGCCTCAACCAGGCCATCGTCACCAGCCGCCGCACCGCCCCCGCCGCCCTGGAGGACGAGGTCGGCGAGCTCGCGGCCCGGCTGCAGGCCCGCTGGCGGCCCGAGGAGGCGCTGCACGCCTTCGCCGACAGCCTGGCCGACGCCACCGCCGACAAGGTGCTCGCCGCGCTCGTGCTGCGGGCCGGGGACAGCGGCCCCGGCCTGGCCCGCACGCTGTCCGACATGGCCGACTCGGTCCGCGAGGAGGTCCGCCAGCGCCGCGCCATCGAGGCGGACCGGGCCAAACACCGGACCACCATCCGCTGGCTGGTCGGCATCATCGTGCTGGTCGTCACCATCGGGTCCTTCAACACCGAGTACACCCGGCCGTACGGCACCTTCCTCGGCCAGCTGGTCCTGGCCGTGGTCGCCGCCCTGTTCGTGGCGATCATCGCCTGGATGCGGGCGCTGGCCTCCCACCCGCCGGTGCCCCGGCTGCTGACGCCGGACCGGCGCAGCAGGAGCGGGCGGGGCACGGGCGCACCGGCGCGCGAGCAGGAGCCGACCGAGCAGCTCGGGGAGGTCCGGTGATCTCCCCCTGGTCCGTGCTGGCCGGCGCCGTCGCGGCCGGCGGCCTCGCCCTGCTGGTGGCCGAACTGCGGCCGGCACCCCCGGACCTGCGCCAGGCGCTGGACCGGTTGCACGCCGTACCCGCGGACCGCGCGCAGGACCCGGACGAACGTCCGCGCTGGTACGACCGGATCGGCGAGCGGTCCGTCCGGCTGCGCGGGGTCTCCGTCCCGCGCCGCGAACTCGCCCTGATCGGTCGCACCCCGGCCCGGTTCATGGTGCACAAGCTGCTGTTCGCCGCGCTCGGCCTGGTGCTGCCCGCCTACCTCGGCGCGATGGCCGTGCTGATGGACATCGGCCTGCCCTTCGCGTTGCCGCTGGTCGTCGGGCCGCTGCTGGCCGGCCTGCTGTGGTTCGTCCCGGACGCCGTCGTGCGCGGCGAGGCCAAGGAGGCGCGTACCGAGTACCTGCACGGCATCGCCGCCTACCTGGAGCTCGTCGCGCTGGAGCGGGCCGCCGACTGCGGCCCCGCCGAGGCGCTGCGCCGGGCCGCTTCGGTCGGCCGGGGCGTGGTGTTCCGGCGGATCCGCGACGCCCTGGAGCGCGCGGCCACCGACCGGCTCCCGCCGTGGGCCGGACTCGACGCGCTGGCCGAGGAGTTGGGCCTCACCCCGCTGCAGGACGTGGCCGACATCATGCGGCTGTCCGGCACCGACGGCGCCGCCGTGTACGACACCCTGCGGGCCCGCGCCAAGGGCCTGCGCGGCGAACTGCTCGCCGAGGACCTCGCCAGGGCCAACGCCGACAGCGAGCGGATGGTCGCGCCGGGGGCCGCCCTGACGCTGCTGATGACCGTCCTGATCGTCTTTCCCGCGCTCCACCAGATGCTCAACTGAACGATCAGCCCAGCAGCTGACACCACACCACATACCGGGAGAACCCGATGTACGTTCGACTCGCCGACCTGGCAGGCCGGGTGCTGCGACCCGCGCTGCTGCCCGTGCAGTTCGCCCTGCTGCTGTTCACACTGCGGCTGGGCCGGCTACGGGCCGCCCGCGCGCGCGGCGACCGCGGCGCCATCAGCATCGAACTCGCCCTCGCCATCATCGCGTTGGTCTTCGTGGCGGGCGCCGTCGCGACCGCGCTCTACCTGCTGAAGGACAAGGTCGTCCAGAAGGTCCAGCAGGACCCGAACATGCCGGGCGGCGCCGGCGGCGCGGGCGGGGCCACCAAGGGATGAAGCGTCCGGTCCGTCGTGGCGACCAGGGGTCGATGAGCGTCAGTCTCGCCATCGTCTTCCCGGTCGTCCTGCTGCTCCTGCTGATCACCGTCCAGGCCGGGCTGATCTGGTTCGACCGGCAGGTCGCGCTCACCGCGGCCCGCGAGGGCGTGGACGCCGGGCGGGTGCAGGGGAACGCGACGGACGAGCAGAAGAACGCCGCGGCGGTGCGGCAGGCCCGGGACTTCCTGGAACGGCAGGGGGCGCACGGGTACGAGGTGAGGACCGACGGCAGCTCGGCCACCACCATCCGCGTCACCGTCGAGCTGACGCCGCCGCTGCTGATACCCGGGCTCTCGGCGCCCGTCATCCGGCAGTTCGCCGAGGCGCCGCGGGAGCGCTTCGTACCGCCGGTGGTGAAGCCGTGAGCCGGGGGTTCCCGGCACTGCGCCGGTGGCGACGGCTGCGCCGGGACGGGGGCGGGGTCGCGATCGAGGCGGCGATCGTCGCCCCGGCGGTGGTCGGGCTGATCCTGGTGGCCGTCGCCGCCGGGCGGGTGCAGACCGCGGCCGGCACCGTCGAGGCCGCCGCCCGCGCCGGAGCCCGGACCGCCTCGCTGCAGCGCGATCCGACCGCGGCGCAGACGCAGGCGCAGGCCAAGGACTCCGCCCTGGCGACGCTGGGCCAGCAGGGCGTGGTCTGCCGGAACCAGGACGTGCACGTCGAGGACGGGCAGCTGAAGCTGCCGGACGGCACCGTCCGGACCGTCAAGGTCACGGTGGTCTGTGACGTCGAACTGGCCGACCTGATCGGCGGACCGTCCGGGGTACCCGTGACGAAGCACCTCGTCGGAGAGTTCACCTCGGTGGTGGACCGTTACCGGGGCGCATGAGGGCGCGCGCCGCCACCACCGGGAAAACGGGGGATTGGAGGCGGCCCGCGCGGGGGAGACGCAAGCGGAGAGCGCTCGGGGGATGACACAACGGTACCGAGTGGCGCCCGGTGGGGGCCGGTGGGGAGAGGGACGTGCGGATCGGGGGGAGGGGATGCGGGTGTTGAGCCGTCTGCGGCGAGCCCTGCGGGCGCGACGGTCCGACCGGGGCGCGGTGGCCCTCTTCGTCGCGATCTGCGCGGCCTACGTCGTGCTCGTCATCGCCCTGGTGATCGACGCGGGTGGCCGACTGCGGGTCGCCGAGCGCACCGACGCCTACGCCCAGGAGGCCGCGCGGGTCGGCGGACAGCAGCTCGACCAGGCCGCCGTGCTGCAGGGGAAGGGCTTCAAGGTCCAGGAGCAGTACGTGCGGGACGCCGCCGACGCCTACCTCGGCCTGTACGGCCTGCGGGCCGGCGGCATCGAGTTCTCCGGCGACGGCAAGGTCGTCACCGTCACCGTGCAGGCCGACTACCGGCCGGTCCTGCTGGGCGCCCTCGGGGAGCGGAAGGTAACGGGCAGGGGCAGTGCGACCCTCGTCCACGGAGTCGAGAAAGCGGAGACCGACTGATGGCCGCGCCACGTGCCAAGGACCAGGCCCGAACCGCCCAGGACCAGGCCCGAACCGCCCAGGACCAGGCCCGAACCGCCCGGGCCCGCAACGGCCGGGCCGGGGCCGCACATCGAGGCGGCGGGGGCGCGCGACGGCCCGGCGCCCCGGCGCCCCGACCGCCGCGCGGACGCGGCCGCGGGGGTGCCCTGCTCACGGCGCTCGCCGCGCTGGTCACCCTGCTCGTCCTGCTGTTCGGCGTTCCCGCGCTGCTGCTCTACGGCACCCACGCGGTCGCCGGGATGGGCGAGGTCGCGCCGGGCGGCGTGGGCGAGGCGCTCACCAGTCCGGACGACGGACGGCTGTTCCTGTGGGCGCTGGTGGTGGTCGGCTGGCTCGCCTGGGCGTGCTTCGCGTTCTCCGTGCTGCTGGAGATCCCCGCCCAGCTGCGCGGCCGGATCGCCCGCCGGATCCCGGCGTTCGGCTGGAGCCAGCGGCTCGCGGCCGGACTGGTCGGCTCGGTGCTCGCCCTGCTGCCGGTGGCCGGCTCGGCCTTCGCGGCCGTCCCCGAACTGGCCCACACCCCCGCCGTCCAGGCCCAGTTGACCCCCGGCGTGCAGCGCGCCGCGCTCCCCGCCGTGCAGTCCGCACCCGCGCTCGCGCCCGCCGCCGAGCAACAGCCCACCTACACCGTGCGGGACAGCCGGCCGGCCGACAGTCTGTGGTCCATCGCCGAGCACCAACTGGGCTCGGGAGAACGATGGGTGGAGATCGCCAAGCTCAACGACGGCCGGGCGATGGACGATTCGGGTACCCGCTTCGACGCCGACCGGCCGATCCAGCCCGGCTGGGAACTGCTGATGCCGACGGACGCCAAGCCGGACGAGGCGAGGAGCCCGGCGCCGGCGCCCGCCCCGTCGGGCGGCACGGCGCAGGGCGCTCCCCAGGGTGCTCCCCAGGGGGCTGCGCAGGGCGCTCCGCAGGCGACGTCACCGCAGGCCGGCACGGAACCGGGTGCGGGCTCGAACGGGCAGCGGACCGTCACCGTGCAGTCCGGGGACAGCCTGTCCGCCATCGCCCAGCGGGAGTTGGGGGACGGCGAGGAGTGGCCGAAGCTCTTCGAGGCGAACAAGGGGGTGCAGGCGCCGGACGGGGAGCAGCTGACCGACCCGGACGTGGTGGTGCCGGGGATGGTGCTCACGGTGCCGGGGGCAGCCGCCACACCGGCGCCCGCGCCTGCTCCTGCCCCTGTGCCTGCTCCTGCCCCTGTGCCCGCTCCGGCGCCCGCCCCGGCTCCGGCTCCTGCTCCTGCGCCCGCGCCTTCGCAGGGCGCGCCGCAGTCGGCCCCGGCGCCGACGCACGCGCCGCCCACCCACGCGCCGGCCCCCGCCGCACACGCCGACCCGGCCCCCAGCGACGACTACACCATCGCCCTCACGGCCTCCACCGTCGGCGTCCTGCTCGCCGCCATCATGATCGGCACCGTCGCCCACAAGCGCGGCACCCAGCAGCGCGCCCGCCGCCCCCGGCACCGCATCGCGATGCCCGCCGCCGAGGCCGCCGCCTTCGAGAACGAGCTGATGGCCCGGCAGGACCAGGCCGGGCTGGAACTGCTGGACCGCGCCCTGCGCACCCTGGCCCGCAACACCGTGCGCGGCGGCAAGCGCCTGCCCGCCATCGTCGCCGCCCGGATCACCCCCGGTCACACCGTCGAGCTGCACCTGTCCGGCCCCGCCACCCCGATCGCGCCGTTCCGCGCCGCGCACGCCGCCAACGTCTGGTGGTGCAGCGCCGACTCCGGCGACATGCTGAGCCCCGCGCAGGCCCGCAAGACCGCCGCGCCGTACCCCGCGCTGGTCACCCTCGGCACCTCGCCCGACGGCTCGGTGGTCCTCGCCGACCTGGAGGCCGTCCGACTGCTCCACCTCTCCGGCCACCCGGACGACGCCCGCGACGTGCTGCGCGCCCTCGCCGTCGAGCTCGCCCACAGCCCGCTCGCCGACCGGCTCCACCTGCACCTGGTCGACCTCGCCGAGGAGGTGCCGATCAGCGGCCCGGCCGCCGAACGCGTGCACCGCCACCCCACCCTGGAGGCGGCGCTCGCCGCCCTCGGCCCGCGCACCGCCAAGGCCCGCGCCACCCTGGTCGCCGCCGAGGCCGCCAGCCCGCGCGACGCCCGCAGCCGGGGCCAGGCCGACGAGTCGTGGACCCCCGAGATCGTGCTCTGCGCCCAACAGCCCGGCGGCGAGATCCCCGCCGAACTCGGCCGGCTGCTCGACGCCCGCCCGCGCACCTGCGTCGCCGTCATCACCCGGGCCCCGGAGCGCGGCACCGGCCCGGTGGCCCGCTGGACGCTGCCCACCGCCGGCCAGGCCGCCATCCCCGGCCTGCACCTCACCGTCGAGCTGCAGCGGTTCAGCGGACGGCAGTACGACCAGGTCGCCGAGCTGCTCCGGGCCGCCGACGACACCACCCAGCACCCCGCCCCGGCCTGGACCCTGGACGGCCCTGAGGACACCGACACCACCGAACTGCCCGCCGCCGTACCGGTGCTGGCCGCCGTCGGGGCCTCGGGCGGTGCGGACGAGAGCGGTACGGACGCGGCCGCCGGCCCGCGGCTGCTCGCCCGGGTCATCGGCACCGGCGCCAGCCCGTTCGCGGGCACGGACCCGGTGACGCCCGCTCCGGCGCCGCTGCCGGCCGGCGCGTCGGGCGGCGCGTCGGGCGGGCCGGCTTCGGGTGGTGCGTCGCGCGGTACGGCGTCCGGCGGTGCGGCGTCGGGCGGTGCGGTTCCCGGCGGGTCGAGTGCGGTTCCGGCCGGACCGGCCCGGTTCGCCGTCAACGGGCAGGGGCGGCACGCCGCGGGCGACGAAGCCACCCGGGATCTGCGCCGGCCGAGCGTGTCCGAGGTCGATGGGGCCGAGGAGGCCGCTGCGGGTGCCGCCGACGGTGCCGCCGGCGGTGCCGCGGAGGCCGTGGACACCCCGACGGCCGTGCTCGCCGTCGTGCCGGTGGTTCCGGTGGTGCCGAAGCCCGGCCCGGGCGAGGAGTCGGTGCCGGCTGCGGAGCCGACCGCCGAGGTCGAGGCCGAGGCGGAGGTCGAGGCCGGCGTCGAGGCCGATGACGAAGCCGGGGCCGGAACCCCGGTGGGGACAGTGGTGACGGCGGGGACCGGGGACACCCGAGCCGTCGCCCCCGAGCCCGCCGTGGAGCCCGGGCCGGCGGCCGAGCCCGGTCCCGCAGCCGTCGCCCCCGTCGCCCGGACCACCCCCGGCCGCAGCGACAGCGACGACCTGCTCGCCATCCTGCGCTCCCCGGAGGCGCACGCCCAGCGCAACGCGCCGCGGATCCGGCTGCTCGGCCCGGTGGACGTCGCCGGGGTGCTCGGCACCGCCGAAGCCGGCGCGCTGCCCCGGCTCACCGAACTCGCCGTCTACCTCGCGCTGCGCCCCGGCTCCGACCACCACGCCCTCGACCACGACCTGCACCCCGGCGCCGCGCACCTCGATCCGCACCCCACCACGGCCGACGCGAAGAGTCCGCTGCCGGACAAACTGGCCGACCTGGCCGCCTGGTTCGGCACCTCGCCCGAAGGCCGCGCCTTCCTGCCCACCGACACCACCGAGGGCTACTCCTTCGCCCCGGCGGTCACCTGCGACTGGGACGAGTTCCGCAGTCTCTACCGGCGCGGCATGCGCAGCACCAGTGCCACCGCCGATGCCGCCCTGGCCCACGCACTCGCCCTGGTCCGCGGTGCCCCGTTCGCCGAGGCCCCGCCCGCCTCGTACGGCTGGGCCGAGGCCGAGCGCCAGGACATGATCGCGGCGATCGTCGACACCGCCCACGAACTGGCCGCCCGCCGCCTGCAGTACGGCGACCACCGCAGCGCCGAGGCGGCCGTCTTCCGCGGCCTCGCGGTGGCCCCGGACGTCGAACTCCTGCACCGGGACCTCTTCTACGCCTACGCCTCGGCCGGCGCCCGCGACCAGCTGCTGCGAGCGGTCAACCGGCTGGACGCCCTCAGCCGCCGCACCGGCCGCGACCTCGACGCCGACACCGTCGCCCTGCTGCGGGACCTGCTCGCCGGGTCCTGAGGGCCAGCGTCAGGGCAGGGCCGTCCCCGGCCGCGTGGCATCCGTCGTTGCCGCGCGGGCGGGGTCGCGGGGCGCGGGTCGTCGGTCGTGGAGCGGGGGCGGTGCGCGACATGGCCGCTCCGACCGAACCAGAACTCAAGGAGCGGGAAGCCGAGTTCGAGGAAGCGGTAGTGGCGGTGCCGGCGGTCGTCGCGTCCGGCGCGGATCGTCTCACGGTCGGGCTGCGCACGCCGCCGTAGCCGACCGATCGGCGGTTCGTGTCCGGACTTCGCGTGCGGATCCCGTGCGGGGAACCCGTGTTCAGCTGGTGCGCAGCCAGGTGTCCAGGGCGGTGAAGTCCTCCTCGGTGAGGCCGCGTTGGGGGTCCACCCGGTGGAGGAGCGTGCGGGCGGGGGAGTGGGCCGCGACCCAGCGGCGGTCCGCCTCGGTGATCTCGTCGTCCACCCAGGCGAACGGACGGCCGGCGGCCCAGGCCACCAGCGTGCGGGTCTTCCAGTGCACCCCGCCCGGCTCGTCCTCCTCCTCCACCGGCCAGTCCACGACGGGCAGTTGCGGCAGCCCCAGCCACGGAGCCAGGCAGTGGTTGGCGTCCGCCAGCCAGGTCGTCGCCCACACCGGTTCGCACGGCAGGCTGAGCAGGCGCGGCCCCAGTGCGGGGTCGACGCGGGCCACCAACGGGTTCCCGCCAGTGGCCGTGCCGGATCCGTACGGGCTGCGGTAGGTGGGGTAGCCGCCCGGGGGCGGGGCGCCGAAGGGGATCAGCGGTCCGTCCACGTCGAGGAAGAGCAACGGGCGGTCGGTACCGGTCATGACGGCACGATAGCGGCCGGCGCGGGGGCCGTGGCGCGCCGATCGGCCACCCGGCCTGGATCGGGTGCGGCGGGATCTCGTAGGGTGGCGGCGCACGGAGTGTGGTGGCTGGCACCATGCAGGCAAGGGCATCAGACGCCGCGGGAGCGGCGGGGCGGGGCGGTGACCAGGAGATGGCGGAGACGACAGCGGTTTCCGGAGGCCCCGACCCGACTGCGGACTCGGGCCCCTGGGACGCCGTACCGCCGCCGGGCCCGCGCCTCCCGTCCGAGGAGCACCCGCCCGGGCCCGCGGCGCTCTACGAGCCGCCGCCCGCGCCCCCGGCCGTACCGGCTCAGATGCCTGCTCCGGTACCCGCTGCCGTGCCTCCGGCGGTGCCTGCTGCCGCGTCTGCTCCGCTCGTGCCGCAGCAGCCCGCGCAGGTGCCGGCGCCTCCGGTTGCGCCGCCTGCCGCACCTCCCGCCGCGCCGCCCGTCCCGCCGACCGGCTGGACGCTCACCGGACTGCCGGCCGCAGGGTCGGCGTCCCCGGTGACGCCGCCTCCGTTCCCGGCCGCGGGCGTTGCACCGAGTGGCCTGCCGGGCGTGGCCGCCGCCGTTGCCGGGGGGCTCGGGGCCGCGCCGCGCGGACGGATCCTGGTGATCGAGGGCGGGTACGGCAACTCCGGGCGCCGCACCTGGGGCCGGGGCGGACCGGCCCAGGCGCCGGTGCTCTCCGCGATGCTCGCCGCGGTCTCCCCGCAGGTGCTGCTCGCGGCCGACGCGGTGGACGCCGTCCACCTCCCGGGCGCCAGCGACCCGCACACCGTCCTCGCCCACCTGCGTGCCGCCTCCCGGCACCCCGGGCCGCTGCTCGTGCACGTGGGCGGCCACGTGGTCGCCGACAAGCGCGGCGGCCAGCTGCAGCTGACGCTGCGCGACGCCAAGCAGGACGGTCTGCCCTGGCAGGCCATCGCCGCCGAACTGAGCCACCGTCCGGCCGAGTGGCAGACCCTGGTCATCGCCGACCTGAGCGCCGACCAGAACGCCTGGCCGTACCTCCAGGGCACCGTCTCGCCGCTCAGCGAGGGCATTCCGCTGTGGGCCGTGGTCAGCCCGGACGCAGAGCAGATCGGCACCTTCACCCGCGCGCTGATCGAGGCGCTGCACGGTGGCCGGCCCGGTGCGGGCGAGGTGCTCGCGCCCGAGCAGCTGCGGCAGCAGGTGTACTCGGTGCTGCGGCCGGACGTCGTCATCCTGGCCACGCACACCCCGGACCGCCCGGTCTTCCGCAACACCGCGCGGCGCGGCGACGGCCCGTCGGTCGACCTGCCGCAGGTGCCGGACCCGGTGCGGGCCGCGGACCGGGGTGCGGACGCGGTGCCCGCGGAGTTTCCGCAGCCCCCGGCACCGTCGCTGCCGCGCCCCGCGCGGCCGCAGGACGGCGTCGCCGCGCCGCCGGTGCCGGCCCCTGCCGCCGCTCCGGTGGGCGTCGGCGGCCCGGTGAGCCTGGTCAAGCCGGGCGTGCCGCCCACCCCGCCCCGGCCGGCCCGCCCGGTCAGCCTGCTGAAGGCGGGCGGGTCCTCGGAGTCTGCCGGGTCTTCCGAGCCCTCCGAGCCCTCCGAGCCCTCCGAGCCCTCCGAGCCCTCCGAGTCTTCCGGAGCCTCCGAGTCCTTCGAACCGGCCGGGTCCTCCCGGACCGACGTGGTGGCGTCGGGCGTGACCCTGCGCAAGCCCGCCCCGGCCGATGCCGCACCCGTAGACACCCTGCCCCCGGCGGGCGTCACGCTCCACAAGGGCCGGCCGGAGGCTGCGGACGCCGCCGTCGAGGCCGAACTCCCCTCGGTGGAGGACGCGGTGGCGACCGCGGAGGCCGTGGAGTCGGCCGGGGACGCCGACGTCGCCGTCGTCGCGGAAACGGTGACGGAGGAGACGCCCGAGACCGAGCAGACCGACGACGTGCCTGCGGACGCCGTGCCCGCTGACGCCGTGCCCGCTGACGAGGTGCCTGCCGACGCCGTTCCGCAGGACGAGGCGCCGCAGGACGAGGTGCCGGCCGATGCTCCGCCCGCGCCGGCGGAGGCCCCCGCCGAGGCGCCGGCCCCGGCCGAAGCCGCTGCCGACGGCCGGCCGCGTGAGGACTACCGCGAGGTCATCGGGCGGATCGTCCGCAGCGCCGACGCCGGGGACCACGCCGCCGCGACGGACCTGGCCTTCGCCCTCGAACTGGAGGCCATCGCCGAGCACGGCGCCGTCTCCGAGCCGGTGCTCCAGGTGCGCCAGGTCCGCGCACACGTGTGCCGGCTCGCGGGCCGACCGGCCGAGGCCGCGGACATCTACCGCGAAGTGGCCCTGACGCTGCTCCGCTCGCAGGGCCCGGACCACCCGGAGACCCAGCAGGCGGCCACCAACGCCGAGGCCTGCTGGCGATCGATCACCGACCGCGCGGAGGCCATCCGCATCGCCCCGGAGATCATCGAGCTGCGCGCCTACCTTCCGGGCCCGGAGGGCCGCAAGCTCCGCGCGGCCGAGCGCTACCTCGCCCAGCTGGCCGCCACCGGCTGACGGGCGACGGGAGCCGGGAAGCGGCGCACCGAAGTCGGCGCACAGCAGACAGAAAACAGCGGACAGCTGACAGATTTCGAAATCTGTCAGCTGTCCGCTGTCATGTGTCAGCTGTGTCAGCCGTGCCGGCTGCCGGCTCGGTCAGCCGCCGCCCGACCGGGCCGACACCCGATCAGCGACCGGCGATCGCGTGGACGAACTTGGCCGCGTCGACGGTGCCCAGGCCGCTGGAGAGGTCGTAGCCCGGGGTGGCGTTGTAGCCGGTGACACCGTTCCAGCCGTTGTCGCCCTCCTTCACGTCCTTGATGCCGCTCCACTGGCTCGGGAGCAGGCTCAGGCCGTACAGGCGCCAGTTGATCTGGCCCAGGCGGTAGCCGGCGAGCTGGTCGGCGAGCGCGACGACACCCGAGAAGATCGGGGTGGCCTCGCTGGTGCCGCCGGTGAGGTGCCAGCCGACCGCGGTCGGGTCGTAGGACTCGTAGGTCCAGGCCCCGCCGTCGACGGCCGCGCTCATGCTGATGTCCGGCGTGCCGCGGTGGTTGCCGGTGACGTTGGCGACGCCGGCCTGGTACCACGGGCGCTCGAAGACGCCGGAGACGCCACCGCCGCCGGCGCCGTAGCTGTCGTGCCACACCTTGTCGTCCGCGGTGCGCTTGCCGCTGTCGTCCAGGGTCAGCTGGGTGCCGCCGATGGAGGTGACCAGCGGGTCCGAGGACGGCCAGGAGTTGACCTTGAACGGGTACAGGTCGGTGCCGTTCTCCTTGGCGTCGGTGGCGCCGTTGTCGCCGGAGGCGGCGAGCACGGTGACGTTGCGGTCGGCGGCGGCCTGGAAGGCGTAGCGCAGGTCGGTGATCGACTTGAAGTCGCCCTTGTCGAAGCCCGGGAAGGTGTTCTCGGTGGCGCCGAAGCTCTGCGAGATGACGTCGCCGCGGCCCTGCTTGATGAGGCTCTTCTCGGCGTCCATCATCTCGGGCAGACCGGTGGTGCCCTCGGTCTCGGCGACGCCGGTCTCGACCAGGATGATGTGCGCGTCGGGGGCGACCGCGTGGGCGTACTCGACGTCCAGCGTGGTCTCGCCGGCCCAGCCGGTGTGGTCGGGGTTGGTCGGGTCGAAGACGGGGACGTTGCCCCACTTGACCACCTCGACGTTGGTGTCCGGGATGCCCCACTGCTTGTCGAAGACCTCCAGGTCGTGCTGGATGGTCGGCGAGCCGAAGGAGTCGACGATGACGATCGTGCGGCCCTTGCCCGTGACGCCCTGCTGGTACAGCGGGTTGAGGTTGTAGGCCTCGCGGTACTGCAGCGGCGAGTAGCAGTGGATGCCGATCTGGCTGACGCACTGGGTGGTGGTCAGCGGGGCCGGGCGCGCCTGGGCGTTGTGGTGGCCGAAGGAGGCCGGGCGGACGTGGACGCCCGCGAGGTCGTGCGAGGGGGCGGCGGTCGCGGTGCCGACGGCCGGTACTGCGACGGTGCCGGCCGTGAGGGCGGTGGCCCCGACGGCGAGCAGAGCCAGGGCGCGGCGGAGGGAAGCGGGGCTGCCCATGGGACTCCTTGAGGGGGACGCTGGGCCCGACCTGGTCAGGTCGGGTCGGTCCGGCCATCCCATCGACTGCAACATGATCATGCCATAGTCATTTGGTGGGGTAGTCCGATCAAGAGCATGGTCACGCTCGGCCACGCGAAAAGGTAAAGGCCGTCCCAGGGGAAGGTAACCCCGCATCTGGGACGGCCGTCTGACGATCAGTCAGTAAATCACCATCGTCTTCACAGTTTTCACCGTGTTGGCCAACTTTACCAAGTTCACCGGCGCCCGGTAAGCCGCCGTCAGGTCAGCGCGCGCCGCCGTTGACGTAGAGGGTCTGGCCGCTGACGTACGAGGCGTCCTCGCTCGCCAGGAAGGCGACCACCGCAGCGACCTCCTCCGGCTGCCCGACCCGGCGCAGCGGCGTGCGGGCGGCCACCTCGGTCTGGTGGTCCTCGGCGGTGGCGCCCACCCGCTCGGCGGTGGCCGCGGTCATCGCGGTGGCGATGTAGCCGGGGGCGACGGCGTTGACGTTGATGTTGAACGGGCCGAGCTCGATCGCCAGGGTGGCGGTGAGGCCCTGGATGCCGGCCTTGGCGGCCGCGTAGTTGGCCTGGCCGCGGTTGCCGAGGGCGGAGCGCGAGCTGAGCGAGACGATCTTTCCGTACTTCTGCGCCACCATGTACTTCTGCGCGACGTGGCTGCAGTTGTACGCGCTGGTCAGGTTGACCGTCAGCACCGCGTCCCAGTCGGCCTTGGGCATCTTGAAGAACAGGTTGTCCCGGGTGATCCCGGCGTTGTTGACCAGGACGTGCACCCCGCCCAGGTCGGCCGCGATCTGCGCGAACACCGCCTCGACCGCGTCGTAGTCGGCCACGTCGCAGCCGTACGCCCGGGCGGTGCCGCCCTTGGCGGTGATCTCGGCGACCGTCCCGGCCGCCCGCTCGGCGCTGAGGTCGACGACGGCGACCGCCGCGCCCTCCTCCGCCAGCAGACGGGCGGTGGCCGCACCGATGCCCTGCGCCGCGCCGGTCACGACGGCGACCTTCCCCGCGAAACGGGTCATGTGAACTCCTTGGAAGGAAGAGTGAGTGGCGACAGCGGACAGTCCGTCCCTGTCCGTTGTGAGACGTTCTCGGTCCGTTGTCAGACGTTCTCGACCAGCACGGCCGTACCCTGCCCCACGCCCACGCACATGGTGGCCAGGCCGCGCCGGGCGCCGGTCCGGCGCATCCGGTGCAGCAGGGTGGTGAGGATGCGGGCGCCGGAGCCGCCCAGCGGGTGGCCGAGGGCGATCGCGCCGCCGCTGGGGTTGACCAGCTCGTCGGCCTGCTCCGGGTCGAACCCGATGCCGTCGGCGGAGGCCAGCGCCTGGGCGGCGAAGGCCTCGTTGAGCTCGGCCGTCTCCAGATCGGCGAGCGTCCAGCCGGCCCGTCCGAGCACCTTCGCCGTCGCGGGCACCGGGCCGATGCCCATGACGTCCGGGTGCACCCCGGCCGAGGCGCCGGCCACGTACCGGCCGAGCGGCTGGAGGCCGAGGTCGCGCAGCGCCTCCTCGCTGACCAGGACCAGCCCGGCCGCGCCGTCGTTCATCGGCGAGGCGTTCCCGGCCGTGACGGTGCCCCCGGGCCGGAAGACCGGCTTGAGCCCGGAGAGCTTCGCCAGGCTGGTGTCCTCCCGGATGCCCTCGTCCTGGCCGACCGTCACCCCGTCGGGCCGCTGGACCGGGATCAGCTCGGCGTCGAAGTGCCCGTCCTTGCGGGCGGCCGCCGCGCGCTGGTGGCTGCGCAGCGCGAAGGCGTCCTGGCGCTCGCGGGTGATGCCGTACCGGGTGGCGACCTCCTCGGCCGTCTCGCCCATGCCGAGCACCCCGTGCAGCTCGGCCATCCGGGGGTTGGTGAGCCGCCAGCCGAGCCGGGTGTCGTAGGTCTCCATCCGGTGCGGCAGCGCCTCGTCGGGGCGGGGCAGCACGAAGGGGGCGCGGGTCATCGACTCGCAGCCGCCGGCGAGTACCACGTCGGCCTCGCCGGAGCCGATCGCCCGGGCGGCGAGGGTGACGGCCTCCAGTCCGGAGGCGCAGAGCCGGTTGACGGTGGCTCCGGGGACGGTCTCCGGCAGGCCGGCCAGCAGGACGGCCATCCGGGCGGCGTTGCGGTTGTCCTCGCCGGCCTGGTTGGCGGCGCCCCAGTAGACGTCGTCGATCCGGGCCGGGTCGAGGGCGGGTACGTCGGCGAGCAGGGCGCGCAGCACGGTGGCCGAGAGGTCGTCCGGGCGGACCGTGGCGAGCGCGCCGCGCAGCCGGCCGATGGGTGTGCGGCGGGCTGCGGCGAAGTAGACGGGACGCACGTCGTCGGGCTCCTTGGCGAAAGGGGTGGGATGCTCTGATGGATGTCAGAAGGCGTTGATGCCGGTGAGGGCGCGCCCGATGAGCAGTTGGTGGATCTGGCTGGTGCCCTCGTAGAGGGTCATCACCCGAGCGTCACGCAGGTACTTGCCGACCGGGTACTCGTCGATGAACCCGTACCCGCCGAACACCTGGAGCGCGTTGTTGGCGGCCCGGACGGCGGCCTCGCTCGCGTAGAGCTTGGCGACGGAGGACTCGGTGGCGAACGGCAGGCCGCGTTCGATGTGGTCGGCGACCTTCCAGGTGAGCAGCCGGGCCGCCTCGACGTCCACGGCGATGCCGGCCAGCAGTTCCTGGACGAGCTGGTGCGAGGCGATCGGCCGTCCGAACTGCTCGCGCTCGCCCGCGTAGCGGACCGCGGCCTCCAGGCAGGCGCGGGCGATGCCGACGCAGCCGGCGGCGACCGACATCCGGCCCTTCGCCAGCGCGGCCATCGCGACCGTGAACCCCTTGCCGACCTCGCCGAGCCGGGCTTCGCCGTCCGGCACCCGGACGTCCTCGAAGGAGAGTTCGGCGGTGGCCTGGCCGCGCAGGCCGAGCTTGCCGTGGATCTCGGTGCGGGTGAAGCCGGGCAGGTCGGTGGGGACCAGGAAGGCGGTGATGCCCCGGTGGCCCCCCTGCTCGGGATCGTCGCCGCCGGTGCGGGCGAAGACCAGCGCGACATCGGCCCAGGTGCCGTTGGTGATGAACGTCTTGGTGCCGTTGAGCACCCAGTCCGAGCCGTCCCGCACCGCGCGGGTGGTGAGGTTGGCGGCGTCCGAGCCGGTGCCGGGTTCGGTGAGCGCGAAGCAGGCGAGCGCCTCGCCGGAGGTGAGCCTGGGCAGCCAGTGCTGCTTCTGCTCCTCGGTGCCGAAGCCGTTGACGGACTTGGCGACCAGGCCGAGCGAGACCGACACGATGCCGCGCACGGCCGAGTCGCCGCGCCCGAGCTCCTCCAGGACCAGGCAGTACGCGAGGTGGTCGCCGCCGCTGCCGCCGTACTCCTCGGGGATGGTCAGGCCGAGGAAGCCGACCTTCGCCAGCTTGCCGACGATCGCGCGGTCGACGGACTCGGCGCGGTCCCACTCGGTGGCGTACGGCACGATCTCGCGGTCGGTGAAGGCGGCGGCGAGGTCCCGGACGGCGCTCTGCTCCTCGGACAACTCCAGGTTCATGGCGGCTCCCGAATCCCGTATCCGGACCCGGGGGGGAGGTCCGGGCCGATTAAACTAGCGCTGCAAGTTTTATGGGGGGACTGTAGCCCCGCCCGGCCCGCGCTGGGAAGGGGCACCTGCCAGAATCGGTCCCCACCGCACCCGACCGGACGAACCGGAGGACGCCGCCGAGATGGCCCGCCCACGCACCCCGCTGCTCAGCCGCGAGCGCATCGTCGTCACCGCTCTGCGACTGATCGACGACGAAGGGCTGGACGCCCTCTCCACCCGCCGCCTCGCCACCGAGCTGTCGGTCAGCGGGCCCTCGCTCTACAACCACTTCGCCACCAAGGACGAGCTGTTGGACGCGGTGGTGGACAGTGTCATCGGCGAAGTCGACTTGTCGATGTTCGGGCCCGCCCGGGCGGCCGGACCCGCCCGCGCGGCCGGGTCCTCCGGGGCGGCCGGACCCGCCGGGGCGGTCGCCGCGGCAGGGGAGGTCTGGACCCCCTGGCCGGAGGCGCTGCGCGACTGGGCCCGGTCCTACCGCGCCGCGCTGGCCGCCCACCCCAACATCGTCCCGGTCCTCGCCCAGGGCCCGGGGCGGCGGCCGAACGCGCTGCGCCTGGCCGACGCGGTCTTCGGGCACCTGGTCGAGGCCGGGTGGCCGCGCGGCCAGGCGACCAGGATCGGTGCGCTGATGCGCTACTTCGTCACCGGCTCCGCGCTGGCCTCCTTCGCAGCCGGCTTCCCGGCGGACGCCGAGGTCTACGACGCTGCCGACTACCCGCACCTCGGCGAGGCCCACCGGCTGGCCGGGCACCGGGGGACGGTCGACGAGGGCGCCTTCGAGACCGGCCTGGAGGCCCTGCTCGACGGGCTCGCGCTGCGCTTCGAGCGCCTCGCCCCGCGCCCGTAGGCCTCCGCGTCCGCGTCCTCCGGCGCTCCGCGGCCTCCTTGCCCTCCGGGTCCTCGGGGTCCTCGGGGTCGTCCTCGTCCTCCGTGTCCGTAGCCCTCGGACCCGGGGGCTACCAGGGGTCGCGCGCGACGAAGGCCGGCCGCAGGGCCGGGTCCACCGGGTCGTAGTACCGGTGGTAGACCGGCGTCAGACCGCCTGAGACCGGGGGCACGATCCAGCTCCAGTCCGCCGGGGTCGGCCGGCCGAGGCGCTCCTCCTGGGCGACGTGCTTGAGGAAGCGTTCCGACTCGGTGTGGTGGTCGGCGATCGTCACCCCGGCCTCCTGGAAGGAGTGCAGCACGGCGATGTTGAGCTCGATCAGCGCGCGGTCGCGCCAGAGCGTGCGGTCGCTGGAGGTGTCCAGGCCCAGCCGCTCGGCGACGGTGCCGAGCATGTCGTAGCGGTCGGCGTCGGCGAGGTTGCGGGCGCCGATCTCGGTGCCCATGTACCAGCCGTTGAACGGTGCGGCCGGGTAGCGGACACCGCCGATCTCCAGCGTCATGTCGCTGATCGCGGGCACCGCGTACCAGCGCAGCCCGAGGTCGGCGAACCAGGCGTGGTCGGGGTGGCTGAGCGGCACCTCCAGCGTGGTGTCGTCCGGCAGTTCGTACCAGGCGGGGCGCTCGTCGGGCCGCTCCTGGACCAGCAGCGGCAGCGCCTCGAAGCGGTCCTCGGCGCACTTCCAGCCCAGCTCGCGGGCCCGGACGGTGAGCGCGGCGCCGGCCGGGTCGCCGACGACCACCCCGTCGGCCTCCCCGTCGACCCGGTGACCGGCGTAGCGGACCAACTGCTGGTTGAGGATGCGGGCGGCCGGGCGGTCCGGACGGTCGGGGGCGAACACCGAGACCACCGGGCGGATCCGCCCGCGGTTGCCTGCCAGTCGCAGGTGCTCGAAGCACTCGGCGGCGATCTCGTCGGCCGAGGTGAGGTGGCGCAGGTCGCGGACCACCAGGCTGCGCCAGTACAGCCGGCCGATGCAGCGGGCGGCATTGCGCCAGGCGAGCTTGGCGCCGTAGGTGAGTTCGGCGGGGGTGTGCCGGTAGCTTCCGGTGCGGTCGATCTCGTCGAGGACGGCCCGCAGTCGCGGCTCCGGCGACCCGGCGGCGGGCTGCTCGTGGTGGAACTGCCGGATGAAGTCCGCGGCCTGCGCCGGGTCGGTGAACGGCGGCGGTTCGGACGGCAGTTGCTGCGCATCCCGCGAAGCCGAAGCCGAAGCCGAAGCGGAAGTTGAAACGGGAGCCGAAGTCGAAGCGGAAGCCGACGGCGGGAGCGGGAGCGAGAGCGTCGGCGCGTCCGGCTGGGGCGGCAGGGACGTCGGCGCGGTCTGCGGGTGGGCGCCCGGGGTCGAGAGGTCGCCGTGGGCCTGCGGGTGCGCGTGGGTGTGGGCGTACGGGCAGCCGCCGGTCGGTGCGGTGGCTGCGGTCCTGCGGGTGCGAAGCCGGTTGAAGATCAAGGACACATCCCTCCTGCCGCACAGGAGTACCGGAGGTGCTCGGTCCACCGCAGAGAGTGAACGATTCGGCCCCCGTACCCGCGCGGATCGCGCTAGGGTGCGGGGGCCGAAGGTCCGACTGTCGGATCAGCCGATGTCCGACTGTCAGCCCATGTCCTCCAGTCGGATGCCCTTGGTCTCCTTCAGGTACTTCGCCACGAAGGGGATGGAGAGCGCCGCGAAGGCGGCGTAGATCAGGTAGGTCACCGACAGGTTCCACCGCGCCATGGAGGGGAACGAGACGGTGATCACCCAGTTGGCGATCCACTGCGCGGAGGCGGCGACGGAGAGCGCGGCGGCGCGGATCCGGTTCGGGAACATCTCGCCGAGCATCACCCAGACGACCACGCCCCAGGACATCGCGAAGAACAGCACGAAGGCGTTGGCGGCGATCAGGGCGACGGTGCCCTGCAGGTCGGGCAGGGTGAGGTTGTCGCCGCTGCCGGTGGCCGAGGAGAACGCCCAGCCGGCCGCACCGAGCGCGACCGCCATGCCGACCGAGCCGATCAGGGCGAGCGGCTTGCGGCCGATCCGGTCGACCAGCACGATCGCGATCACGGTGCCGAGGATGTTGATGACCGAGCCGATGAAGCTGATCAGCAGCGAGTTGCTCTGGTCGATGCCGACCGACTGCCACAGGATCGACGAGTAGTAGAAGATCACGTTGATGCCGACCAGCTGCTGGAAGACCGACAGGCCGATGCCGACCCAGACGATCGGCAGCAGGCCGAAGCGGCCGCCGAGCAGGTCGCGGAAGCGCGGGCGGTGGTCGGAGGCGATCAGCCCCTGGATCTCGGCGATCCGGGCGTCGGCGTCCACGCCCTCGCCCTCGACCTCGGTGAGCACCTTGCGGGCGTCCGCCAGGCGGGCGGCCTGGATCAGGTAGCGCGGGGACTCGGGGATGACCGAGGCGAGCACGAAGTAGACCGCGGCCGGGACGACGCAGATGCCCAGCATCCACTGCCAGGCCTCCAGGCCGAGCAGCTGACCGCGGGTGTCCCCGCCGGCGGAGTCCGCCAGCAGCCAGTTGACCAGCTGGGAGATCGCGATGCCGAGCACGATCGCGGCCTGCTGGAAGGAGGCCAGCCGCCCCCGGTACTTGGTCGGTGCGACCTCGGCGATGTAGGTCGGGGCGATCACCGAGGCGATGCCGATGGCCGCGCCGCCGAGGACGCGCCACAGCGCGAGGTCCCAGGCGGAGAAGGGCAGCATCGAGCCGACGGCGCTGACCGCGAACAGCAGTGCGCCCGCCTTCATGACCTTGATGCGGCCGTACCGGTCGGCGAACCGGCCGGCCACCGCCGCACCCACGGCCGAGCCCAGCAGGGCCGAGGAGACGATCAGGCCGGTCACGCCGTCGCCGACGCCGAACTTCTCCTGGATGCCCGAGACGGCACCGTTGATCACGGAGCTGTCGTAGCCGAACAGGAACCCGCCGAGGGCCGCGGCGGCGGTGATGAAGACGACGAAGCCGAGGCGGCCGGGCGCGGGGGCCTCGACCGCCCCGGAGGGCTTCTGGGTGACGCTCACGATCTGACTCCTGGTACTCAACACTGAGCTCGGTAGTCGAGATCGTAACCCTTGTTCGTTTAAGTCTTGTACACCGGCAGGCCAATTCGCCGTTCAAGAATTCGTAAGGTGAACAAGCAAATTGAGCCTCCCGGCCACCTCCCCGACAGTCCCCGACGGTCCCCGGCCACCTCCCCGGCGGTCCACGACGGTTCCCCGCGGTTCCCGGCGGTTCCCGGCGGTTCCCCGCGGCGCCGCCTACGCGGGGGCGGAGAGCGAGAGCCCGAAGCGGCCCTGCGGGTCGGTCCACCAGTGGCTCAGCCGCAGTCCGGCCGCCGCCAGCTCCTCGGCCACCCGCTCGCGGCGGAACTTGGCCGACACCTCGGTGCGCAGCTCCTCGCCGCGGGCGAAGTGCACCGGCAGGTTCAGGGCCGGGATCTTCACGGTCTGCGAGCGCAGCGAGCGCAGCCGCATCTCGATCCACTCCCGCTCGGCGTCCCAGAGCGCGACGTGCTCGAAGGCGTCCGGGTCGAAGTCGGCGCCCAGCTCGCGGTTGAGCACGTTGAGCACGTTCCGGTTGAACTCGGCGGTCACCCCGGCGGAGTCGTCGTACGCGGCGACCAGCACCGCGGGGTCCTTGACCAGGTCGGTGCCGAGCAGCAGGAAGTCGCCCGGGTCGAGGGCGGCGCGCAGGCCGCGCAGGAAGACGGCGCGCTCCTCGGGCAGCAGGTTGCCGAGGGTGCCGCCGAGGAAGGCGACCAGGCGGGGGCCGCCCTCCGGGGGCAGGCCGAGCCGGGCGGTGAAGTCGGCCAGCACGCCGTGCACCGCCAGTCCGGGGTACTCGGCGGCGAGCGCGGAGCCGGCGGCGGTCAGCGCGCTCTCGCTGACGTCCACCGGGACGTAGGTCTCCAAGGTATCGAGCGCGCGCAGGGCGTCCAGCAGCAGCCGGGTCTTCTCGGAGGAGCCGGAGCCCAGCTCGACCAGGGTGCGGGCCCGGGTCGCGGCCGCGATCTCGCCGGCCCGGGCGGTCAGGATGGCCCGCTCGGCGCGGGTCGGGTAGTACTCGGGCAGCCGGGTGATCTCCTCGAACAGCTCGCTGCCTCGCGCGTCGTAGAACCACTTCGGCGGCAGCCGCTTGGGTTCGGACGTCAGGCCGTGCTGCACGTCGTGGCGCAGCGCGGTGCTGAAGTGGTCGGCGGGCAGCAGTCGGGTGAGATCGAAGGTGTCCATGACAGGGTGGTTCCTCTGTTCAGAAGATGAAGGGAGGGTGGGGGTCAGTAGTGGCTCGGCAGCGGGCGGACGGCGGCGCCGCGCCCGTCGACCAGCAGCAGCGCGCCGTCCGGCACGGGTGTCCACCCGGGCTCGTCGTCGTACGGCTCGGAGGCCACCACCGTCCCGAGGCCCGGCAGGGTCCGGTGCAGCAGGGTGTCGCCCCAGGTGGTCGCGGCGATCGCGGTGCCGTCGGTCAGCAGCAGGTTGAGCCGCCCGGTGGTGTGCGCGGCGACATCCGAGACGGTGCCCGCGAGGGCCTCGTCGAGCCCGGCGCCGGCGCGCAGCCGGTGCAGGGTGAGGGCCCACAGCAGGGCCGAGTCGGTGCGCGCCTCCAGCTCCAGCAGTTCGGCCGGCGGGAGCAGCGAGGCCAGGGCGTCCAGCTTGCCCGGCCAGCCGGCCACCGCGCCGTTGTGGCTGAACAGCCAGCGCCCGGCGGCGAACGGTGCGGCCGCGCTCTCGCCCGCCGCGCAGCCCTCGGTGGCGGAGCGCACGGCGGCCAGCAGCGCGCGGGTGCGGACCACCCGGGCGAGGTCGGCGAAGGTCTCGTCGGCCCAGATCGGCCCGGTCCGGCGGTAGCGGGCGGGCACCTCGTCGCCGTCCGCGTACCAGCCGAGGCCGAAGCCGTCCACGTTGACCGTGCCGTGCCGCTGCGTCCGGGGTGCCCAGGACTGCCGGTACAGCCCGAACGGCGGGTGCACCAGCAGGTCCTGCGGCGCCACGGGCTCGCCCAGGTAGGCGATGTGACGGCACATCAGGCGCGCTCCGCGTCACGGGCGGTGCGGAATCCGGCGAAGATCTGCCGCCGGACCGGGTAGTCCCAGTTGCGGAACGTGCCCCGGCAGGCGACCGGCGCCACCGCGAAGCAGCCGCCGCGCAGCACCTTGTGCTCGGGGCCGAAGAAGACCTCCGAGTACTCCCGGTACGGCCAGGCCCGGAAGTCCGGGTACGCGCGGAAGTCGCTGGCCGTCCACTCCCACACGTCGCCGATCAACTGCCGGACGCCGTACGGGGACTGGCCCTCCGGGTAGCTGCCGGCCGCGGCCGGGCGCAGGTGGCGCTGGCCGAGGTTGGCGTGCTGGGGGCCGGGTGCCCCGTCGCCCCAGGGGTAGCGGCGGGAGCGGCCGGTCGCCGGGTCGTGCCGGGCCGCCTTCTCCCACTCGGCCTCGGTCGGCAGCCGCCGCCCGGCCCACCGGGCGTACGCGTCGGCCTCGTACCAACTGACGTGCAGCACCGGCTCGTCGGGTGCGACCGGCTCGACCACGCCGAAGCGGCGGCGCAGCCACTCGCCGTCCCGGTGCTGCCAGAACAGCGGGGCGCTCAGGCCGGCCTGCTGCCGGTGGGTCCAGCCCTCCGGCGTCCACCAGCGCGGGTCGTCGTAGCCGCCGTCGGCGATGAAGCGCTGGTAGGCGGCGTTGGTGACCGGCGTGGTGTCCAGCAGGAAGGCCGGCAGGTCGACGGTGTGGGCCGGGCGCTCGTTGTCCAGCGCCCACGGCTCGGTGTCCGTGCCCATGGTGAACGGGCCGGCGGGGACGAGGACTTCGGCGGGCAGCGCGGCCGCGTCGGCGGGCGCGGGCGGCGGCGGGGGAGCGGCCAGGGCCGGCTCGCCCTTGCGGAGCTGATGGGTGATCAACATCGTCTCGTCGTGCTGCTGTTCGTGCTGCACGATCATCCCGAAGGCGAACCCGGCCTCCAGCAGCGGCGCGCCCTCCAGCGGGCTGGCGGCGAGCATGTCCAGCACCCGGCCGCGTACCTCGTGGGAGTACGCCCGGGCCTCGGCCGGCGGCAGCAGCGGCAGTCCGGGGCGCTCGGCGCGGGGGTGCTGGAAGGCGTCGTACAGCCCGTCGATCTCCGGGTGCATCGGGTCGCGGCCGCCGACGTTGCGCAGCAGCCAGAGCTCTTCCTGGTTGCCGATGTGCGCGAGGTCCCAGACCAGCGGGGACATCAGCGGGGAGTGCTGGGCGGTGAGGTCGCCGTCCTCGACGCAGTCGGTGAGCGCGGCGGTCCGGGCGCGCGCGGCCAGCAGCTCGGCGGCGATGGTCTCGCGCAGGTCCTCGACGCCGCGGGCCGCCTCGATGCCGCGGACTGCCCCGGTGACGCGGGCCGTACCGGTTCCGCCGACCGCCCCGGTGGCGCGGGGCGTTCCGGCTGCCTCGGTGGGGGCTGCGGTCGGGCCGTTCGGTCGGACGTCGGTCATGGTGCGGCCTCCTCCGTGGGAGTGCGTCGGGTGCCGGAGCGCAGGGCGTCCAGCTGGTCGTCGGCCGGACAGCGGCCGCGTGCGGGGTAGCGCTCGGCGAACTCGGCGACGGCGGTGCGCAGCCGCCCGGCGCCGGGCAGGCGGCCCAGCGCGGCGTCGGCGGCGGCGAAGCAGGTGAGGGTGGCGCGGCGCAGCTCGGGATCGGCGACCGCCAGGGTGGCGGCCCGGCGCCAGACCTCGCTGCGGGGCGCTCGCGGACCGTCGGCCCCCTGCTTCCGGTCGGTGGAGTCCAGTGGCTCCAGAGCGGCCAGTGCGGTGTCGGCGGCCAGCGGGTCGTCCAGGAGCGAGGTCACCAGCGCGGCGACCACCATCCAGCCGTCCCCGGGCTGGGCGTCGATCATCCGCAGCTCCAGGTGGCCGCGCGGGCGCACCGGTGGGAAGAGGGTGGTGCGGTGGTAGTCCAGATCGGCCAGTGTGGGCGGGCGTTCGCCCGCGCCGCGGATCCAGTCACGGAAGGTCAGTCCGGGAGGGGCGGTCCACGGCAGGCCCTCCGGTCGTTGCACGCACAGCACTTCGGCGTCCAGCACGTACTGGGCCCAGGCCTCGCGCGGGTCGCCGTGGTCCGGCTCCGGGGCCAGGGTGCGGGTCGGGTCCATCCGGGACCAGACGGTCTGCCGGGTCGACCGGTGGCCGGTCGGCCTGCCGTCCAGCAGCGGGGAGTTGGCGAAGGCGGCGACCAGCACCGGGCCCAGCCGGTGGACCAGCTGCCAGCGGCGGTCCACCGCGTGCGGGCCCTCCGCGTCGCCGGCGTCCAGGCACACCTGCACGGATGCGGTGCCCGTCATCATGATCCGGCCCCAGGGCCCGGCAGAGTCGAAGAAGCGCTCCATCGCGAGGTAGCGGGGGTGGTCCAGCACCATCCGGCGAGGCCGGGCCAGCGGGTCCGTCCCGGTGCCGGTGAGGCGCAGGCCCTGTGCCGCGAAGGCGGCGCGCAGGGCGGTCATGTCGCGTCGGGTGTCGTCGACGCAGGCCACGAGGCCGGTGGCGGGCGGGGAGCTGAGCTCGACCTGTCCGCCGGGTTCGAGCGTGAGGCGCGAACCGGAGGGGAGCGAGGTGCCGTCGGCGCCGCCGAGAGGCAGCGACTCCAGTGCGGCGTGGAGCAGGTCCGGCCGGACGGGCCGGGTCGGACATCGATCGTCATGGACGAACCACTCCACCTCGACGCCCACCAGTCGGGGCGGTCCGATCTTGAAGCAGACGCCCGACACGTGGCTGCGCGCCCCCGATTCGGTCAACGGGGTCACCCCCGGTGGGGGTGCTGGTGCGCTCTGCCGGTCGGGCGGAGTGGTGTGGGATATCGGTATCACCGGACTCACCATCCTCGGGATCACGATTGCGGCCCGGTCTACCCTGCCCAGTCTGCTACGGAGCATGCGGGGGCGCTGCGCAAATATCGTGTGAACGTTCGTTTTTGCAGGTCAGGGGCGTGGCGAACGGGTGAGGCGGGGGTTCGGGGAGGGTCTGCGCGCGGTGTGGATCCGGCGTGCACCCGGCGTGCTTGTCCGGGGCACATGCCGTGGTCACCGGCGGGTCGTCGGTGGCTGTCCCCATCCGGGGTCGAGCCGCTCCAGCCGCGCCAGGACGGTGTCCAGCGCCGAGCCCGGCAGGGCGTAGTTCAACCGCAGCGAACCGTGACCGCCGGGGCCGAACTCGGAGCCGTCGGAGGACTCCAGGCCGCAGCGCTCCAGCAGCGCCTGCCGGGCGGAGGCGGGCGGCAGGCCGAGGGCGGCGGCGTCCAGCCAGAGCAGGTAGGAGGCCCGCGGGGCCGAACGGACGGCGGGCCCGAGCCGGTCGGTGAGCCGGGTGCGGGCGGCGACCAGGTGGGCGAGCAGCGCGTCCAGCCACGGGCCGCCCTCGCGCAGCGCCGCCTGCTGCACGGTCTGCTCCAGCAGACCGCCCTCCCACAGGCCGTAGCCGGCCAGGGCGTCGGTGAACCGGGTGCGCCGGGCCGGGTCCGGGACGAGCGCCCAACTACTCGGGAGGCCGGAGAAGTTGAAGGTCTTGCCGACCGAGTTGAGGGTCACGACGCGGTGCCGGTCCTCCGGGGAGGCGGTCGTGACGGCCACCGAGTGCCTGAAACCCGGGTGGGTGAGGTCGCCGTGCACCTCGTCCGAGACCAGCAACGCGCCGCTGTCCGCCGCCCAGCCGGCCAGGCCGCGGACGAAGCCGCTTGGCCACACCATGCCCGACGGGTTGTGCGGGCTGCTCAGCAGCACGGCGGCGGCGGGGCGGGGGAACGGGCCGCGAGGCATCCGGTACCCGCCCGGGCCGAGGTGCAGCGGCAGTTCCCGGTACGGGAGGCCGGCGGCGCGGCAGAGCTGGGCGAAGCCGCCCCACTCGGGGGTCGGGAAGAGGACGGGCGGCTGCGGCCGACCGGTGTCCGCCCGTACGGTCTCCAGCAGGATGCGCAGGGCGGTGCGCGGGCCGCAGGGCAGCAGCAGGACCCAGTCCGGATCCACCTCGACGCCGTGCCGGGCGCGGTACCAGTCGGCCACCAGCGTGCGGCCGGCCGGGTCGCACACCGTGTACCCGTACGCGCGGTGGCCGGCGCGTTGCCGCAGGGCCTCGGCCACGGCGGGCGGGCCGGGAAGGTCCATGTCGGCGAGGCCCATCGGGATCACCCCGGGGGCTCCGCCCGCGCGGGCCCACTTACTGCTGCCGGTGCCGGCGCGGCTGAACGGGGACGTGAAGTCGAAGCCCTCGGGGCCGGTGGGAGCCGGAACGGCGGCGGGGTCGGGAGGTGGGACGGGCGTGGCGGTCATGGGCGGGCCTCCGGTGCGTGGGGACGCTCCGGCCACGCTAGCCCCGGAGGGGAACGCGCGTCCCACGCTTCGGGCACGGGTGGGCGGAACACCGGACGGCCCGTAGGCTGCCCCGCGGCTCGCGGCCGGTCGGACGCGCGGCCGCACACAACGGGGACGTACGGGTTGTCCGGGACGTACGGGTTGTTCGGGACGTGACGGGGACGTGCGGGGACGCACGGGCTGCCACGGCGACGTACGGGGAGAGGGGCGGCAAGGATGGCGGCGACGGCGCAGGGGACGGTCGAGGAGCAGGACGGGCAGGCCGAGGAGTTCACCCTGTTCGTGGCGCGGCGGGTGGAGCCGGGCTACGAGGAGGCCTTCGAGCTGTGGGCGAAGAACATCCTCGCCGCCGCCACGGAACACACCGGCAACCTCGGCACCGGGCTGCTGCGCCCCTCCGGCCCGGGCGAGCCCTGGCACCTCCTGCTGCACTTCCGGGACGCCGAGGCGTTCCGTTCCTGGCAGACCTCCCCGGTGCGCGCGGCCTGCTTCGTCGCGGCCGACGGCCACCACCACGAGGTGCACCGGCACGAGATCCACGGGATGGAGGGCTGGTTCGCCACCACTCCGGGGGCCGCGCAGCGCCGCCCGCCGGTGCGGTGGAAGATGGCGGTGGCCTCCACGGTCGCCATCGCGCCCCTGGTCGTGGTCTCCGCGATCGTGATCGGGCCGCACCTGACGGGCCTGCCGGTGGCCGTCCGGCCGCTGGTCACCGCACCGCTGATCAGCGTGCTGATGACGTACGCGGCACTGCCGGTGGTGACGCGGGCGCTGCGGCGGTGGCTGTTCCCGGGGGCGAAGGAATGAGGGTGAGGCGCCACGGCGCCCGGGCGGCCGCGGACAGCCGACAGCTGACAGCCGACAGCGAACAGATATCAGCGAACAGATGACAGATGACAGCGAACAGATAACAGATTTCGAAATCTGTCAGCTGTCATCCGTCCGCTGAAAGTCGTCCGCCGTCGCCCGTTCGCCGTGCCCCGCCTTCCGGCCCGCTCGCCAGGTACGCCGCCAGACCGCGCCGCCCCCGGCGCATCATCACCGCGTGGTTGGCCCGGAACACCGGGTGCAGCGGCAGGGCGAGCCGGCGCAGCAGCGCCTTCCGGGGCCGGGTGTCCTGCTCGCACAGCACGCGGCTGCCGGCCCCGCCAACGCTGCCGCTCCCGCCCGCGCCTTCCGCCCGCACCGTGAAGCGCAGCCACCCGACGAGGTCGCCCCGCATCTCCGCCTCCAGGACTCCGGCGGCCGGGTCGCGCCGTCGTCTCTCCAGGCCGATCACCAGCCGGTACGGCAGCAGGGCGCGCACCACCACCTCCCCGGAGTCCTCCCCGGTCGGCCTGGCCTCCCGGACCTCGGGCCACCACAGCGGGTAGCTCCGTACGTCCTCCAGCGCGGCGAACACCGCGGGCGTCGGCGCCGCGAATCGCCACACGCCCCGGAACCGGTAGTGGTTGGGATCCACGAGGCCACCCTAGCCCCGCGCCACCTCACCCGACCCGACCCGGACGCGTCCGCCCCGCCGCTACCGCGGCTCGGCCAGCGCGAACGCGGTGTTGACCAGCGCCACATGGCTGAACGCCTGCGGTGTGTTGCCGAGTTGACGCCCGGCGTACGGGTCCCACTCCTCGGAGAGCAGCCCGACGTCGTTGGCGAGCCCGACCACCCGCGCGAACAGCGTCCGCGCCTCGTCCGTGCGCCCCGTCGCGGCGAGCGCGTCGGCGAGCCAGAACGAGCAGGCCAGGAAGGCGCCTTCGCCGCCCGGCAGCCCGTCGCCGTGCGGCCCGGCGCGGTAGCGGCGCACCAGTCCGCCGTGGTCGAGCCCGTCCCGGACGGCGTCCACGGTACGCACCACCCGGGGGTCGTCCGGCGGCAGGAAGCCGCTCTTGACCACGAACAGCGTGGCCGCGTCCAGCCCCCGTCCCCCGTAGTGCTGGACGAACACGCCGAGCCGACGGTCGTAGCCGTTCGCGCAGACGTCGGCGTGGACGGTGTCGCGCAGCGCCCGCCAGCGGTCGACCGGCGCGGGCAGCCCGGTGGCCTCGGCGAGCCGGACGGCGCGGTCGGCGGCCACCCAGCACATCACCTTGGAGTGGACGAAGTGCCGCCGCCCGCCGCGCACCTCCCACAGCCCTTCGTCCGGCTCGCGCCAGTGCCGTTCGAGGTGGTCCATCAGCGAGCGCAGCAGTGTCCAGACGTGCCGCTCCATCGGCAGCCCGGCCAGCAGGGCGAGGTGGAGGGTGTCCACCACCTCGCCGTAGACGTCGAGTTGGAGCTGGTTGACGGCGGCGTTGCCGAACCGGACCGGCCGTGAACCCTCGTACCCGGGCAGCCAGTCGGCGGTGGTCTCGCCGAGCACCCGCTCCCCGGCGACCCCGTACACGGCCTGGACGTGCCGGGGGCCGCCGGCGATGGCCCGCAGCAGCCAGCGGCGCCAGGCGGCGGCCTCCTCCCGGAACCCGCCGCGCAGCAGGGCGGAGAGCGTCATCGACGAGTCGCGCAGCCAGCAGAACCGGTAGTCCCAGTTGCGCAGGCCGCCGATCCGCTCCGGCAGGGAGGAGGTGGCGGCCGCCACGATCCCGCCGGTGGGGGCGTAGGCGAGGGCTTTGAGGGTGAGCAGCGAGCGCAGTACGGCCGGCCGCCATTCGCCCTGGTACCGGCAGCCGGACGCCCAGTGCTGCCAGCGGTCGAGGGTGGCGAGCAGCGCCTGCTCGGGGTCGGTGCGCGGGGCGGAGGCCAGGTGCGAGGGCTGCCAGGTGAGGACGAAGGGCACGCGGAGTCCGGCGGTGACGGTGAACTCCGAGACGGTGACGCCGTCCAGCCCGTAGGTGTGGACGCCCGCGGGCACCCGGAGCCAGGCGGAGTCCGGCCCGGCGACGGCGACCCGGTGGTGCTCGGTGCGCCGGACCCACGGGTCGATCCGCCCGTAGTTGAAGCGCAGCCGCAGGGTGCCGCGCATCGGGACGGTGCCGTCCAGGCCCTCGACGATCCGGATCAGCTGGGGGTCGCGTTGCCGGCCCTGGCCGCGCTGCGGCATGAAGTCCGTGATCCGCACCCGCCCGTCGGGGGCCTGCCACTCGCTCTCCAGTACCAGGCTGTCGCCCCGGTAGCGGCGGGCGTGGCACTCGGCTGCGCCGGCCGGGGCCAGCCGCCAGGCGCCGTGGCGCTGGTCGCCGAGCAGCCCGGCGAAGCAGCTGGGGGAGTCGAAGCGGGGCAGGCAGAGCCAGTCGACCGATCCGTCCCGGCCCACCAGGGCGGCGGTCTGCAGGTCGCCGATGAGGGCGTAGTCCTCGATGGCTAAGGTCATCAAGCTCATTGTGGGACGCGCCCGCGCCCGCGGCACCGCAGGAATGCCCGTGCCCCCGGCGCGGCAGGAGCGCCCCGGCCTGCCGGAGGCGCCACGCCGACGCGACACGCCCGGCCGGTACACCGCGGGGCGCCACGCCCCGGCACGCCCTGCGGCCCGCCCGGACCGGCCGTACGGTCCGTCGGTCGCCAGGAGCCCGGCACTCCGCTTGCACCCGTTCGGGGTGCGGAGGAGGATCTTCTGTGCTTGTAGTCTCAGCTGTCACAGGAGTGCCCTCGCGGCACTGCCTCCCCGTTGACCGGAGTGAAGGAGTCACAGGCATGCGGCGACCGAGCTGGGTACCGGAGGGTACGGACCTGGACAAACCGAACGCCGCGCGGGTCTACGACTACTACCTCGGGGGCTCGCACAACTTCGAGGTCGACCGGGAGATGGCCCGCAAGGCGATGGCCCTGTGGCCGGAGCTGCCGCAGATCATGCGCTCCAACCGCGCCTTCCTGCGCCGCGCGGTGACCTTCCTCGCGGAGCAGGGCATCACCCGCTTCCTGGACATCGGCTCCGGCATCCCGACCTTCGGCGCGGTGCACGAGATCGCCCGCGCGATCCGCCCCGAGGCGAAGGTCGTCTACGTCGACCGCGACCCGGTCGCCGTCGCGCACAGCCGCCTGCTGCTGGAGGGGGACGGGGCCTGCGCCGTCGTCCAGGCCGACCTGCGTGACGTCGACGATCTGCTGGCCCGCCCCGAGGTGGCCGGGCTGCTGGCCGAGGGCGAGCCGGTGGGTGTGCTGCTGGTGGCCGTGGCGCACTTCGTCAGCGACGCCGAGGACCCGTGGAAGCTGATCGGCGCGATCCGCGACGTGCTGCCGCCCGGCAGCGCCCTGGTCCTCTCGCACGCCTCGTTGGAGGGCCGCCCGGACCAGGCGGAGGACCACCAGAAGCTCTACCGGATGACGCCGACCCCGCTGACCATGCGCACCCGCGAGCAGATCACCTCGATGTTCGACGGCTTCGAGCTGGTCGAGCCGGGCGTGGTCTACCTGCCGCAGTGGCGCCCGGACCAGCCGGAGTCGGTCGGCGAGCACCCCGAGCGGATGACCGGGGTGGCGGGCGTGGGGTTCCGCCCTTGAGTGGAGGCAGCGAGCGGGAGACCGACGGCCGGGCGGCGCACCGGGCGGCGGCCGTACGGTGCTGCGCGGTGACCAGGGGCAGGACCGGAGCCGGGATCGGAGCCGGGACCGGAGCCGGGCCCCGCCCGCCGCACGCGGGGCCCACGAGGTCCGCCGGACCGACAGGGGCACGGACACCGACAGGGGCACGGACATGACCGGGACCCCCGTCGGCAGTGCCGAGCGGTTCCACGAGGAGTGGTCCCGGCTGCTCTCCGCCGACCACGGCATCGTCGTCCACCCCGGCCTGCTCAACCGCCTGGTGGCCCGCACCGCCGCCCTGCTGCACCGCGCCCAGGAGGAAGCGCCGTTCGAGCCGCAGCTGGCCGCGCAGGCCGGCGCCGAGCTGGTCGACGCGCACTTCACCGACCCGGTGCTGCTGGCCCGGGCGGTCGAGCTGCTCCAGGCCCAGTCGCTCACCGACGACCGCGGCCCCGCTCTGACCGGCGCGTTCGCCTCCGGCTGGGCAGCCGCCCTGCGGGAGCGCACGCTGCGCGAGCAGGAGGCGATCCGCACCGCCGCGGACGCCGCCCGCAAGGAGGCCGAGCGGGCGCTGCGCGCCTCCGAGGCCCGGTTCCGCGCGCTGTTCGAGAGCGCCGCGATCGGCATCGGCATCGGCGACACCGACGGCAACATCCTGGCCGTCAACAGGGCCCTGCAGGAGCTGTTCGGCGCGGGGCCCGCGGACATGGTCGGCCGCCGGGTCGGCGACCTGGTGCACCCCGAGGACACCCCGGGCGTCTGGGAGGCGTACGAGGAGCTGATCAGCGGCAAGCGCGAGTACTTCCAGTTCGACAAGCCGTACTACCGCCAGGACGGCGAGGTGGTCTGGACCCACCTGACCGTCTCGCTGATCCGCGACGACGACGGCACCCCGCAGTACCAGGTGGCGATGCTGGAGGACGTCACCGACCGCTACCGGCTCCAGGAGCGGCTGCGCCACCAGGCCACCCACGACCCGCTGACCGGCCTGCCCAACCGGGCGGCCTTCTTCGAGCGGCTGGAGAAGCTGTTCGAGGACCCGGAGCCGGGCGCCCGCTTCGGCCTCTGCTACGTCGACCTCGACGGCTTCAAGGTGGTCAACGACAGCCTCGGCCACGACATGGGCGACCAGCTGCTGTCCGCCGTCGCCGCCCGGCTGAAGGCCGCCCTCACCCCGCTGGGGCACCTGGTGGCCCGGCTCGGCGGCGACGAGTTCGTCGTCCTGCTGGAGAAGTGCCGGGGCGAGAAGGAGGCGGTGGCCGCGGCGAAGACCGTCCTGGCGGCGCTGGCCGGGCCGGTGCTGATCGGCGACCACAAGCTCGCCGTGGGCGCCAGCGTCGGCGTGCTGGAGCGGCGGGTGTCCACCACCACCCCGGGCGCCGCCGTCCGGGCCGCCGACCTCACGCTGTACCGCGCCAAGGAGGCCGGCCGCGGCCGCTGGACGCTGTTCGACCCCAAGGAGAACGCCCGCGCGGTCAGCCGCTACGCGGTGTCGGTGCGGATGCCCGCGGCCCTCGACCGCGGCGAGTTCTTCATCGACTACCAGCCGCTCTACCGGCTGGCGGACGGCCGACTGGCTGCCGTGGAGGCGCTGGTGCGCTGGCGTCACCCGCAGCTGGGCGTGCTCGGCCCGGACGAGTTCGTCACCACCGCCGAGGAGACCGGCCTGATCATGCCGCTCGGCCGCTGGGTGCTGGAGCAGGCGTGCGGTCAGGCCGCGGACTGGATCAAGCGGTTCGGTGACGACGCGCCGCAGCTCAACGTCAACCTGGCGGTCCGTCAGGCCCGCAACGCCGCACTGGTCAACGACCTCGCCCGGATCCTGGACGGCACCGGACTCGACCCGGCCCGGCTGCAGTTGGAGATCACCGAGTCGACGGTGGTCGGGCCCGAGGACGAGGCGCTGCGCAGCCTGCACGGTCTGGTCGACCTCGGGGTGTCGCTGGCCGTGGACGACTTCGGCACCGGCTGGTCCAACCTCGCCTACCTGCGCGACCTTCCGGTCTCCGGGCTGAAGATCGCCGGGTCCTTCGTCGGTGACCTGCACGAGCCGGGGAAGGACGAGTCCACCGGGTGGCGGATCGTCAGCGGTCTGGTGTCGATGGCGCACGCGCTCGGACTGAACGTCACCGCCGAGGGCGTGGAGACCGCCAAGGACGCCGAACGGCTGCGGACCATGGGCTGCGACTGGGCGCAGGGCTGGCACTTCGGCCGCCCGGTGCGGCCGTCCGAGATCGCCCGCCGGATCGTGGAGGAGCCGAAGGGCCGTCCTGTCGAGAGCTGAGCCGTCCGCGGGGCGGGGTCGGGGCGGGGTTCCCGGTCAGGCCTGGTTCAGCCGACTATCACTGAACGTCACCAAAAGTTGCTGTAAAAGCGGGCAAAACACCCTTGACGTGACTGTCCGTACTGGACGAGGATGGGGTCTGGCCCCCACCCGCAGGGGTGGGAGGACATAGGCCAGTTCGTACGATCGGCGCCTTTGGGCGCCGGGAGCGCGACGGCGGTGCGCACCCCCTTCGGCCGCCCCAGTGCTCTCCGCATCGTATCGGCAGCTCCGGGGCCCTTCCCCGGGCTTCCCCGCAGGGCTCGACCCGCGCGTATCCGCCCGCGTGGTCGCCCGTTCGCCATAATCCAGGCCCGCGCCCCGCCGGCGCCCGCCCACCGCCTCCCCCCGAGAGGCCGCTCCATGAGCATCACCATGCCCCCTGACGCAGACTCCCGCCGTGCCCGGAGTTCCGGCTCCTCGCCGGCGCAGGCCGGACCGGGCCGCCGAGCGCCCGACACCGCGCCCGACGGGTCGCCCACCGCCACGGCGGACGCATCCGCCGACGGTTCGCCCGGCCACTCACCCGAGGCCGCCCCCTCCGCGGCGCTCCTCGCCCCACCGGCTGCTCCAGCCGCTCCGGTCGCCCCGACGGCCCTGACCGCCCCGACGACCCCCGCCGCCACCCCCTCGGCCCCCGCCGCCCCCTCGGCCTCCGACCGGGCCGTGCCGGACCACCCGAACCGGCGCGCCGAGGACCGCGGCGGACGCCGCCGCACCGACCGGCCGATGCGCCGCTCCGGCGACGGCGTCGTCCCCACCCACACGGTCAGCCTGGTGATCCCGGCCCACAACGAGGCCCGCAACATCCCCTGGGTGTTCGAACAGATCCCCCGCTGCGTGGACGAGGTCATCCTGGTCGACGGCGCGTCCAGCGACGCCACCGTCCCGATGGCCCGGTACTGCCTGCCGACGGTGCGCAGCGTGCAGCAGCGCGGCCGCGGCAAGGGCGACGCGCTGCGCACCGGGTTCGCCGCCGCCGGCGGCGAGTACATCGTCATGATGGACGCCGACGGCTCCATGTGGCCCGGCGAGATCCCGCACTTCCTGCACTTCCTGGACAACGGGTTCGACTTCGTCAAGGGCTCGCGCTGCATCGCCGGCGGCGGCTCGCTCGACTTCACCCGGGTCCGCTCGCTCGGCAACCGCGCCCTGCTCGCCGTCGTGAACCGGCTCTACGGCGCGCGCCTCACCGACCTGTGCTATGGCTACTGCGCCTTCCGCCGTTCCTTCCTGGACGCGCTCGACCTGCGGTCCACCGGCTTCGAGATCGAGGCCGAGATGGTCGCGCACGCGCTGCGCTCCGGGCTGCGGATCGCCGAAGTGCCGAGCCTGGAACTCCCCCGCCGCAGCGGTCGCTCGCACCTGCACGCCGTCTCCGACGGCCGCCGGGTGCTGAGGACCCTGATCGCCGAGCGCCCCGGTGCCCGGTCCTCGGCGGACGCCCCCGCGGGGGAGCGCTGATGAATGGCACCGACCGGCGCGCCGCAGCCGCCTGCCCGCGCCCCGCCGCTCGTGACTCGCTCCACACCCCCGTCCGTGTCGTCGACCTTGACCTGGACGAACCGAGCGGGCTGCGCTCGCCCGGAGGTCTCGGTGCCGCCGCCCCGGACGGACGCGTGTTGGCGTTGGTGCGGCTGCACGGACACCCGCTCGGTCTGGTCACGGCCACCGGGGCAGCAGGCCACAGCGCCGCGCTGCGTCGGGCGCTGGTCGACGCCGCTCACCGGGAACTGCGAGTTCCCTCCCTGTCCACCGCGACACCCGCGGCGCGCCCTGGTCGGGTAGGCCGCGCCCGGGTGCCCGCGGACCCGGTCACGGTCAGCGTGATCGTCGCGACTCACAACCGGGCGGACCTCCTGCGATCGTGCCTCGACTCCCTGCTGCGGAACGGCTATCCGCGGTTCGAGGTCATCGTCGTGGACAACGCCCCCGCCGACGACACCGCCGAACGACTGATCCGCGACCGGTACCGGGGCCGGGTCCGCTACCTGCGCGAGCCGGTGGCGGGCCTGGCCCGGGCCCACAACACCGGGCTCGCCGCCGCCCGCGGCGAGATCGCCGCCTTCACCGACGACGACACCCTCGTCGACCCGGGCTGGATCGCCGCCCTCGCCCAGACCTTCGCCGAGGACCGGCGGATCGGCTGCGTCACCGGCCTGATCCTGCCCGCCGAACTCGACACCCCCGCCCAGGCCGCCCTGGAGTGCCACGGCGGCTTCGCCAAGGGCTTCGCCGCCCGCACCTGGACCCTCGCCGACGGGCCCGCCGACCCGCTCTTCCCGTTCGCGGCGGGCCGCTTCGGCTCCGGCGCCAACATGGCCTTCCGCACCGCCCGGCTGCGCGCCCTCGGTGGCTTCGACCCCGCCACCGGCACCGGCACCCCGGCCCGCGGCGGCGACGACCTGCTCTCGTTCTTCCGCATCCTGGTCGCCGGCCACGCCATCGCCTACGCGCCGGACGCCATCGTCTGGCACCGCCACCGGCGGACCATGGACGCCGTCCCCGCCCAGGCCTTCGGCTACGGCGCCGGCTTCGGCGCCTACCTCGCGGCCGCCCTGCACCACGAACCCGCCATGCTGCCCGCCCTGTTGCGCCGCCTTCCCAGCGGCCTCCGGTACGCGGTCCGCCGCGCACGCACCCGGCCGGACCCGGGCGCGGTGGACCGCCGGCCCGGCAGGCGCCTGGCCCGGCTCGAACTCCAGGGCCTGGTCTACGGACCGCTCGGCTACGCGCGCAGCCTGCGCCGACACCGGGCCTCGGTCGGGACGGCGGGGTGAACCCGCCGTGTCCGCGCGCGCCGTGCCCGCCACCGTTCCCACCGGGGGCCGGGCCGCCTGCTCCTGCCCGCTGCCGCTGCCCTGCGAGTGCTCGTACGTCGGCCTGCTGCGGGCCCGGGTGCGCGCCCTGACGGCGGGTGAACCGCTGCTGCGCAACGGGCACGTGCTGACGGCCAGTTCGCTCCTCACCGCGGCCTTCGGCGCGGTCTTCTGGATGCTCGCCACCCGCTGGTACGGCTCGGAGTTCGTCGGCCTCAGCTACGCGGTGCTCACGGCGGTGGTGCTGATCTCCGAGATCGGCCAGCTCGACCTCGCCGACGTCCTGATCCGGTTCCTGCCCGCGGTCGGCCGGGGCGCGCGGAGCCTGCTGATCCGCTGCTACCTGATCGCCACGGCCGCCGCCCTGCTGGTCGGCGGCCTCTTCCTCGTCCTCGTCCCGGCGATCGCACCGGACCTCGACTTCCTGCGCAGCCCGCCCGTCGCCGTCGCGTTCCTGGCCATGACCGCGGGCTACACGCTCTTCGCCCTCCAGGACGGCGCGCTGACCGGGCTGCGCCGCCCGGGCTGGGTGCTCGGCGAGAACGCCCTGTTCGCCGTGGTCAAGATCGTTCTGCTGGCCGTCCTGGCGGGCTGGGCGCTGCGGGCCGGGATCCTGGTGTCCTGGGCCGGTGCGCTGCTGGCCGCCCTGCTCACCGCCAACGTCCTGCTCTTCCGCCGGATCCTGCCCGCCCGCGCCTCCGACCGCGCCTCCGACCGCGCCTCCGCCCGCGCCTCCGACCGCGCCTCCGACCGCGCCTCCGCCCGCGCCTCCGCCCGCGCCGCCGACGGCGCAGCCGGTCGGGAGGGCGCGACGGCGGCCCCGCGGCTGGCCCGCTACGCGACCGCGGACTACCTGGGCGCCCTGCTACGGCTGACCGCCGCGACCGTCGTCCCGCTGGTCGTGCTGGACACCCTCGGGCCGGATCAGATCGCCTACTACTCGCTCGCCTGGGTGATCGCGTACACCTTCTACCTCGTCGCCCTCAACCTGGGCAGTTCGCTCATCGTCGAGACTGCCGGGGCACCCGGCCGGCTCGGTGAGCACGGTCGCCGCGTGCTGCGGCACGCCGGTGTCCTGGTGACGGCCGGGGTGCTGGTCACGGTGGTGGCCGCGCCGTGGGTGCTGTCCCTGTTCGGGGCCGAGTACGCCGAGCACGGCACCGCCCTGCTGCGCCTGCTGGCCCTGTCCGCCCTGCCGCACCTGGTGCTCAGCATCGCGGTCGACGCCGCCAGGGCCCGCCGACGGCTGGTCCCGATCGTCGCCCTGCAGGGGGTCTACTGCGTCCTCGTCCTCGGCCTGACGGTCTGGCTGCTGCCGCCGTTCGGCCTCGTCGGGGTCGGCCTGGCCTGGCTGATCGCCGCCACCGTCCTCGCCGTCCCGCTGCTGTGCACCCTGCCGCGGTGGCTCCCGGCCGGCGACACCACGGCGGCTGAGACCCCGACAACCGCGGCTCCGGCGGACGGAGTTCGCACAACCGAGCGCTCGACGGCCGGGCGCTCGACGGCCGCGGTCCCGACGACCACGGTCCTGACGACCGGGCTCCCGCCGACCGCGGACCCGACAACCGAACGGAGGCGGCCGTGAACACCCCGGGCCTTTCCGTCATCGTCTGCGCCTACACGCTCGACCGCTGGGACGACCTGTGCGAGGCGATCGGCTCCCTGCACGCCCAGCGGCAACCGCCCGAGGAGATCCTGCTGGTCGTCGACCACTGCCCGGCCCTCGGCCGCCGGGCCGAGGCGGCGTTCGACGGCGTGCGCGTCCTCGCCAACCGGGAGCGGCAGGGCCTGTCCGGCGCCCGCAACACCGGCGTGGGTGCCGCCCGTCACGAGGTGGTCGCCTTCCTCGACGACGACGCGGCCGCCGAGCCCGACTGGACGGTCCGCCTCCTCGCGCCCTACCGGGACCCGGAGGTGTACGGCGTCGGCGGACTGGTGGTCGCCCGCTGGGAGGACGGCAGCCGGCCGGACTGGTTCCCGCCCGAGTTCGACTGGGTGGTCGGCTGCTCGTACCGCGGGCTGCCCGTCCACCGCAGCGCCGTACGGAACTTCATCGGCGCGAACATGTCCTTCCGCCGCGCCGAGGTGCTCGCCGTCGGAGGCTTCCGCACCGACCTCGGCCGCGTCGGCACCCGGCCGCTCGGCTGCGAGGAGACCGAGTTCTGCCTCCGCGTCGCCGAGCGCCACCCCGGGGCGCTGCTGCTCCACGAGCCGGCCGCCGTCGTCCACCACCACGTGCCGCCCGGCCGGGCCGGCTTCTCCTACTTCCGCTCCCGCTGCTTCGCCGAGGGCTGGTCCAAGGCCGCCGTGGCGCGCCACCGCGGGGCCGACGCCGCGCTCTCCAGCGAACGGCGCTACCTGCGCTCGACCGTCCCGCGGGCGTTCGGCGGCTGTCTGCGCCCCGGTGGCGGCGGGCCGCGGCGAGCGGGGGCGCTGGCCGCCGGAGTGGCGCTCACCGTGGCCGGGTACGCGCTCGGCCGCGCGCGGGCGTTCGTCGCGCCCCGGGCCGCGCGGGAGCCGTCCGCCGAGCCGTCCGCCGAGTCGTCCGCCGAGCCGGACGGCGCCTCCGTCGTGCCCGCCGCCTCGGCCGCGTCCGCCACGTCCGCCGCCTCCGCCGCACGGGGCCGGCCGGGAGGTGTGCGGTGACACCGGTCGTTCCGGTGCTCCTCTACCACTCGGTCTCCGACGACCCGCCCGAGTGGATCGCCCCGTTCGCCGTCACACCACGGGTGTTCGGCGAACAGCTCGACCGGCTCGCCGACGCCGGCCGGCTGGTGGTCCCGCTCCACCGACTGGTCACCGCCCTGCGGGGCGGTCCGCCCATGCCCGACCACTGCGCGGTGCTCACCTTCGACGACGGCTTCGCCGACTTCTACTGGACCGTCGCCCCCCTCCTCGCCGAACGCGACCTGCCCGCCACCGTCTTCGTCACGACCGGTGCCCTGCACACCCCGGGCCACCCCGCCGAGGGCAGTCTGCTGCCGCCCGCCGAGATGCTCAGCTGGCGCCAGCTCCTCAACCTCGACGCGCTCGGCGTCGAGATCGGCGGACACTCCCGCACCCACCCCCAGCTCGACACCCTCTCCCGGCGACGGCTGAACGACGAGGTGAGCGGCTGCAAGGGCCGGTTGGAGGACCTGCTGGGCCACTCCGTCGACTCCTTCGCCTACCCGCACGGCTACTCCAGCCCGGCCGTGCGCCGCTGCGTCCAGGAAGCCGGCTGGACCAGCGCCTGCGCCGTCGCCGACGCCTTCAGCTCCACGGCCGACGAGCCGCTGCGGATCGCCCGGCTGATGGTGCGCCGGGACACCCCGCGACAGCTGTTCGGCCAGTGGGTCGAGGGCACCGGCGCACCCGTCTCCCCGTTCCCCGAACGCCTGCGCACCAAGGGTTGGCGCGCCTACCGGAGGCTGCGGTCCGGCCTCGGCAGCCCGGTCGGCGGGCCGCCGGGGTCGTCACCGGCCGCGCCCTGAACCGCGCCGCAGACCGTCCCGCGAACCGCGCCCTGAGCCGCGCCGCGAACCGGGTCCTTAGTAGGGGACTGCCGGGGTCAGTGCTGCCAGACCCGTACCCAGTCCACCGTCATGCGGGCCGTGTCGACGCTCTGCGGCGGTGAACTCGGGTACCCGACCGCCAGATTGAGCAGCACCTCCATCGCCGTGTGCGGGATCTTCTCCGGGTCCGTCACCTGGTAGCGCTGCACGCCGTCGACGTACCAGGTGAGGGAGTCGCTCTCCCAGTCGACCGCGAACACGTGGTAGCCGGCCGGGAAGTCCTGCGGGCCGTAGCGCTCCCACTGGTCCTTGTCCTCGCCGTTCGGGCCGGTGTAATGCACGGTCATCTGGACGTACTGGGTGGTGGAGATGAACTCGGCGACGTCGAGCTCCGGCGGTGTGGTGCGGGACTCGGGCAGGAGCCAGAACGCGGGGAACATGCCGGCCTCGGGCGGGATGCGCACCGCGGCGGCGAAGTACCCGTAGGTGAAGGTGTGGCGCGGCTGCGCGTTCCAGGAGTCCCGGCCGGTGGAGACCATGCCGGAGGTCCACGGGTAGGTCGTGCCGTCGCTGCCCTCGGTGGCCGACCGCTTCGCGGTCAGGGTCAGGTCGCCGCCGCCCACCGTCACCTGCTGCGGGCGGTACCACTCCAGCTCGTGGTTGCCGGCGTTGGTGCAGCCGTCCTGGTTCCAGTCGTAGCAGGTGGTCCAGTTCGAGCGGTTGAGCCGGTCGCCGTCGAACCCGTCCTGGAAGGCCAGGTGCCAGGAGCCGGGGGCCGCCGGGTCGGCCGGGGCCCGGCCGGGGGCACTCGTCCCGCCCGCGGCCCCGCCGGAGTCCCCGGCGGCGGACGGCGAGGAGGAGGCGCCGCCGCCCGCGCAGGCGGCGACCAGCAGCAGCCCCGCCGTTCCGGCCCCGGCCGCCGCGGCCCGCCGTCGGCGCCGCTCACCGCGCCCGCGGTCGCGGTCGTGCGCCCGGTGCTCGTTCCCGCGGCCGTCCTGGTGGTCGTCCTGGTGGCCGTCCCGGCTGCCGCCCCGGTGGCGTCCGCCCGTCCGGCCACCGTCCCGCCGCCCGGCCCGTGGTGGGCCGCCCGGAGGCCGTCGGCGGGGGAAGCACTGCGGCAGGGCCAGCAGGGTGGTGGCACCGGCCACGGCGGCCAGCGCCCAGCCGCTGATGAAGCCGCCGGTCAGGTAGAAGGCCACGATGATCAGGGTGTCGATGGCCAGGCTGAGGGCCACCACCATCACCCAGGACTCCAGCCGCCCCATCGGCGCGCCCGCGGCGGCCAGCCGCGGCCGGGCCGAGCGCACCGCCGCCAGGCCCGGGCAGCAGAGCAGGAACACGCCGGACACGGCCACCCGGACGGGGTTCGCGTCGGCCAGCACATAGACGGCGAGGGTCAGCCAGCCGGAGACGGCCAGCGCCCAGCCGAGCCGGACGTCGTTCGCGGACGGGCCGCCGTCCCCGGCCGGAGCGCCGTCCGGGAACGGGCCGTCGTCCACCGAGGGGTCGTCCACCGAGGGGTCGTCCTTCGCGGAGTCCACGGAGTCCACGGAGTCCGTGGAACCCGTGGAACCGGTGGAACCCGTGGAGTCCACGGAGGCCTCGCCGCGCACCGACGGGCCGCCGTTCACGGACGGATCGTTGTTCACGGGCCGCCTCCCTGCCGGAGGAAGGGCTGCGACGGCGCCAGGGCGGCCGGCGGGGCGGCCTCGGGCACCTGGCCGGGCAGCGGGTTGGGGACGAAGCGGTAGACCACGGCGTCGTCGTTGCTGTAGACGAGCTCGAAGCCGGGGGTGCGGGCGACCACCTCGGAGAGCTTGTCCACCGTGTCGGCCGGCAGCACGCCGGTCACCGAGGTCTCGGCGGCCTGGGCCCGGCTCAGGATCAGGTACGCGGGCACGCCCGGGTGGGTGAACCCGACCGCCGCCTCCAGCCCGCCGAGCGGGTCCTGCGTCAACAGCTTCCGGGTCGGCTCGCTCGTCTCGGCCAGCCGCACCTGGGGGTGGTCCTCGTAGTGGTCGTAGATCCCGGGCACGCTCCCGGTGACGGACACCACCACCGAGTACGGTGGCGCCGCCGCGAACAGCTGCTGGGTCGCGGTGACCTCCGCGGTGGTGTAGCGGTTCATCCGCTCCTTGCTGTCGTAGCCGAAGAAGAGCCCGCCCAGCACGGCCAGCAGCAGGACCAGCGCGCAGGCCGAGCGCAGCCGTGGCCGCGGTGTCGGCCGCAGCACGAGGGCGGCCACCAGGAACGCCGCCGCGGGCAGCATGAACAGGTAGGTGCGGAAGAGCATCTCGCCGCCGTAGCTGTTGGCCGCCAGCAGTGGCACCGGGGCCAGCAGGAGGTACGGCAGCGGGGTGCGCCGGACCCAGGGACGGCGGACGAGCGCGATCACCGCCAGCAGGACGACCGCCGCCGTCAGCCCGCGGTCGATCCAGTCGACCATCACCTGGTCCGCGGAGGCGGTCCCGAGGTTGGCGAACCCGGAGGTGACGTTGGAGTCCGGCGTGGCGAGCGCCTTGACGAACTGACCGAAGTTGGCGGCCAGGTACGGGCGTGCCACCGTGGCGTCCCACACCGCCGTCATCACGACCGCGGCCAGCAGCGGGGGCAGGACCACCCGGCGGTTGCGGCGCGGCAGCGCCAGCGCGGCCAGCGAGCTGATCAGCATCAGCGGGGTGAGCTGGTGCGAGCAGACGATCGCGGCCTCCAGCACCAGGACCATCGGGAGCCGCAGCCCCCACGCCGGGGCCCGTGCGCCGCCGGCCCGCGCCCCGCTCGCCGTCACGGCCCCCGCCGTCACGGCCCCCGCCGTCACGGCCCCCGCCGTGCCGGTGCCCGCCGCGCCGACGCCCGCCGTGCCGGTGCCCGCCGCGCCGTTCGCCGCCCGGGGCGCGGCGGAGCGGTGCGCCCCTCCCGGCGGAGCCTCACCCGGCGGAGCCCCGCCCGGCGGCGACCGGCCGGGTGCGCGGGGGACGCTCCGGTCGGGCAGCCGGCGCACCACGACGGCGATCACGGTGACGTACAGCACCAGGGCGAACGCCTGCGGGGAGAAGTAGTCCTGGCCGACCCAGGAGCAGGAGAAGTAGATCCAGACCGCCCCCCACACCACCGTCCGGTCCGAGCTGATCGCCCGGTAGAGCAGCAGCAGCGGGGCGAGCAGCAGCGCGTTGAACAGGGGCGGCCCCCAGCTCGCGTACCCGAGCGCGGAGTGCAGTCCGGTGACCCTCAGCAGCAGGCCGTTGAGGACGAAGAAGCCGGGCCACTGGTTGTAGGGGTCGAGCAGGGCGGCGTGCGGGACCGCCCCGCCGTGGCGGAGCATCGCGTCGATCACCGCCACGTGCTTCCAGGCCCAGGAGTACCGCAGGTTGGCGTAGAGCAGGGTCGGCGTGGCGTGGACGACCGCGATCAGGGCGAGGACGTAGGCGGCCAGCCACCACTGGCGGAGGCTGCGGTCCCGCAGGGCGAGCACGAAGCCCGCGGTCAGCAGGCCCGCCGCGACCCAGTACAGGACGGGGAGCACCTGCAACAGGCCGAGGTCGCCCATCCGGTCCAGGTCGACGTGCCGCAGCGCCAGCAGCCAGAGCAGCAGGGACACCGGCAGCAGCAGGCGTGCCGTCAGCGCGGGCAGGCGCAGGGACCGCCGGGGGCGGTCGCGCGTCGTCCCGGTGGGCGGTTGCGGCCTCGGCGCCGACAACGGCGTCACGGCCGGGTCGCCGGCCATGTGGCTGCCTCCTCCAGGAGCGGGGTCACGTTGCGGGTCACCCACCAGTGGCTGCGTGCGTAGCGCGGGGACTTGGTCACGTTGGACACGATGTGCCAGAGCCAGGTCAGCAGCGGTAGCACGGCGCCGTCCGGTGGCCCGGCCGGGCCGTCCCGGCGCAGGTCCACCAGGTCGGTGCGGGTGCCGTCGATCAGGGCGAGGTCCGGGCCGGGCAGGGCGCCGCGGCGCACCATCTCCCGGACGGCGGTGCCGAGCTGGCGGCCCTCGCGGCGGCAGGTCAGGGCGATGACGAAGGTGTACGCGTCGATGGCGCAGGGGCCGTCGGGCCGGGCGCCGCCCCAGTCGATCACGCCGGTGACCCGGCCGGAGCGTTCGTCGAGCAGGACGTTGCCGGCGTGGAAGTCGCCGTGGGTCCAGGCCACGGTGGTCTCGGCACCGGCCAGTCCGGCGCGCAGCCGGGCCCGTACGCCGGCCAGCCCGGCGGCTCCGGTCCCGCTGCGGCACCAGGGGATGCCGGCCCGGATCGTGGCCAGCGGCTCGTCGACCCAGTCCGCCAGCCGGCCGGTGGCGGCCTCGGTGCGCCCGGTGGCCCGGTGCAGTCCGGCGATGGCCGTGAGCGCGTGCTCGGCGACCGCGGTGTCCGTGCCGAGGCCGTCCCGGAGCAGCCGGTCGGCGGTGGTCCCGGGCAGCCAGCTCTCGGTGATCAGCGGCAGCGGTCCGGTCAGCCGACGGCGGACGGGGGCGGGGACGAGGGCGCGCCAGGCGCCGAGCCGGTCGTCGGCGGCCAGGGCCTGCAGCACCCGCCACTCGTGGTCGAGGGAGGTGACGGCGGGGTCGTTGCGGGCGTGCTTGACCGCCAGCCGCTCCTGGCCCGGGGTCTGCAGCGAGAGGACCAGGACGTCGGTCAGCCCGGGGGCCACCGGCCGCAGGGCGCCGGGGTCGTCCAGTCCCAGCCGGCGGGCGATCCGGCGGGCCTTCAGCCGGTCGGCGGCGCCGTAGACCAGCGGTGGGCGGCGCAGCGGCAGCAGCGCCCGGGGGGAGAACGGCAGCCGCGAGGCGCCGCCGTCCCGGTCCGGCCGGCCGTGCGGCAGCCGGGGGGAGTACCGGGGGAGCAGGACGTGGTGGCGGCTCATCTGCCCGGGCCCCGGTGGGTCGGTGAGGTCGCCGCGGTGCGCGCGGCCTGGGCGGCGAGCCGGGCCAGTCGCAGCGGCGCGCCCGTCCGGCCGGCTTCCGGGACGGCCAGGACGGCCAGCAGCGCGCGGGCGTCGGCGGGCGGCCGCGGGGCCCGGCAGCGCGGGCAGCCGCCGGGGCGGTGGCCGATCAGCCGGCCCACGGCGTCGGTGAGCCCGGCCTGGAAGGCGTGGCGGGTCACCGGGACGCCGGCCGCCCGGACCGGCGGTTCCGCGTTCGCGGGGGCGGCGGCGAGCGAGGCCCAGCCGAGCAGTTCCACGTCGGCGATGCCGTCGCCGACGGCCAGCGCGGGCGGTCCGTCGGCCCCGAGGCGGGTCAGCAGGGCGCGGGCTCCGGCGAGCTTGCCGGTGCCGCGCGGGACGAAGTCGGTCTGGGCCCGGCCCGGGACGGTCGTGAAGAGTTCGCCGATCGGCGCCTCGTCGAGGAGGGCGGCGACGGCCTCCGGTGGCAGGGCGTGCCGTCGGCCGTCCTGCGGCGCGCGGACCGAGGCCCGCACGCACCAGCGGGCGAGCGGATCGGTGACGGCGGGCGGGTCCAGCGAGCCCAGGCGTTCGGGCAGCCCGCCGTCGCCGGCGAGGCGGCGCCCGTCGTCGAGCAGGACCTCGGCGCCGCCGGTCGCCGCGTCGACCAGGACGGCCCCGTACTCGGCGACCCCGCCGGCCAGCCGGTAGGCGGCGCAGCGGTCGGCGACCTCGGGGGCGGAGCGTCCGGTGGCGATCACCGTGCGGTAGCCGTGGGCGCGCAGGGCGCGCAGGGCCAGCGCGCCGGCGGGGGAGGAGACCGGGAAGCCGAGGACGTCGTACTCCAGGACGCCGTCCACGTCGAGGACGCAGCACGGGCCCCGGGGCTCCTCGTCCAGGTCCGCGAGGTAGACGTCGGCGAGGAAGCGCTGCACCGCCCGGGCCTGGGCCCGCCGGGCGTCGGCGCGGGTGCGTTCGGAGGGGGTCAGCCCGTCCTGGACGGCGGCGTGCCGGGCCTGGACGAGCCTCAGCAGGCACCACCGGGCGGCGGAGACCTCCTCGCCGGTGGCCCGCCGGTACGCGGCGAGCAGTTCGGCGTCCCCGTCCGCCCGCGGGCGGTCCGGCCCGTCGGGCCGCTCGGCCGCGCCGGCCAGGTCGTAGGCGGCGTCGTAGCTGGCCAGGTTGAGGTGGCCGAAGGCGCCGTCGGCGTACCCGGTCTTGTACCAGCCGCCCGCGCCGTCGGCGGTCCAGCGGTGACGCGCGGTCAGGCCGTCGGTCACGCAGGGGCGGTCGGAGGCCAGCAGGGTGCGGGTCAGCGGGTCGAGCAGGGTCGGGCGCAGCACGGTGTGCAGGCGCCCGAAGGCGGGTGCGAGCTGGCGGGCGGCGGCCTCCCAGACGGGGTCGCGGCCGGCCAGCCGCAGGCTCCGGTCGGCGGGGACGGCCAGCAGGCGCCGGCGGGCGGCCACGTACCGGGCGACCTCGGCGGGCGGGACGCTCCGGCCGGTCGGCGGGCCGTCCGGCGGTTCCTGCGCCGGGTCCTCCGTCGGCCGGGTCGGAGGCAGGGCCCGGAGCAGCACCCCGTCGGCGAAGCCGAGTTGCCGCGGGACCAGCCCGCTGAGCACCCCGGCGACGGTCGGTGCGTACGCCCCGAAGTAGCCGACGCCGGTCCACTCGGCGAGCAGTGGCAGGCTCTCCACCGCGCCGTCCGGGCCGGCCGTACGGGCCGCGCAGGTGACCGCCAGGTGCGCGCGGCGGGAGAGCGGCCCCTGCGGGCCGACCGACAGGTCCAGCAGCCGTCGTCCGGGCGGCAGCAGGGCGGGCAGCAGGGAGGCCAGCAGCGAGGCCAGCGCCCGGGGTGAGAGCAGCGTCCGGACGTGCCAGTCGCGGCCCGGCAGGGTCACGCACGGCAGGCCGCGCAGGGCGGGCGGCAGGGCGCCCGCGTCGTCGAGGGTGGCGAGGACCGGCACGATCGCCGCCGGGTCGAAACCGTCGTGGACGGCCAGCGCGGCGAGATTCGCCAGGGACCCGCCGGTCACCGGCGGGTCGTCGACCAGCAGCACCAGGGCGCCCCGGCGCCGGAGGTCGCGCACCGCCGCCGGCCGCCCCGGCAGCAGCGCCGCACCGGGCCGGGTGGTGCCGACCGTCACCGCCCGGTGGCCGAGCCGGCGCAGCTGGGCCGCGAGCAGCGGGGCGAGGTAGCTGCCGGAGGTGCGCACGCCCAGGACCAGCACCGGGCGGTGACGGTTCGGGTGGCGGGCGTGGACCAGCCGGGCCAGCGCGACGCAGTCCTGCGGGTGCTGGTCGAAGCTGCGGAAGCAGGCCGGTGGGCGCTGCACCGCGTCGGAGAACAGCCGCCGGGCTCCCGGCAGCCGGGCCAACTCGTCCACGGCGGCCCGCAGTTCGGCGCACAGGGCGGCGTCCCGGTCGGCGTCCGGATCGTTCGTGTCCGGGTGCATCGCCGGGCTCGCCGGGCCTGCCGTTCCCGGGTCGTCCGCCACCGGGGCGTCCCGGAGCGCCCGCAGCGCGAGACGGTCACGCAGCGCAGCCATCCGCCGGCACCACGCGTGCAACCGGTGGGCCGGCGGCACGGCCAGCCACAGCCCGGTCGCGGTCCGCAGCCCGGCCCGGGCCGCCCCGACCACTGCGGGCGGACCGCCCTTCGCCAGGTGCTCCACCAGCCGGCGGGGCCGCCACGCCGTGCCCTGCAGCACGTCCTCGACCACCTGGACCAGCCCGGCGCTCAGCAGGAAGGCGTCCAGCCACTGTCCACCGGCGGCGCGTCCGAGCAGGCGGTCGGTCAGTTCCGGCACGGCGAGGTGCAGGTCCACCGGTGCTCGCGCACCGTCGGCCGCTGCGGTCTGCGCATCGTTCATTCGTGGACTCCCGTGAGCTCCCGAAGGAGGGGACAGCGCCCGCGGAGCCGTGCAGCCGCTGTGCCTCCCCACTCTAGGCATCCGGCGTCCCGCCTGCTCCTCCAGCCGCTCGCGGGGCGCGCGGCGGCGCGTGGTGCAGCGGGAGTCGCGTGCCGTGGACGGGCCGTGCCCGCCCCGGGCCGCCGTCACGCCGACCGTCCGCGCGTACGGGGCCGGACCCGCGTCGGCGACCGTCGGCGCGGCGTCCGCGGGGACCGGCACGGGCATCGGGCGTCTCCTCCTCGAACCCCCCGTTCCGTCCAGGGTGCACCGGCCCGGCCCGGAACGACAGCCCGGATCCGTGGCCGTGCGGCCGCGCTGCGTGCCCGACCGCCACCGCCCGGCGCGGCCCCCGACCGCGCCGGGCGTGGAGGGGCCCGTGGTCGCCGGGCAAGTAACAGCTTGGCCACGGGCCGGTCGGGAACCGGTCGAAGTCGGCAACCTCCGGCCGGTGACTGCGAGATGATGACGCGTCAAGATGTCGGCTGGAAGGGGAGCTGCAGGATGGCCGACGGTGCGCCGACGGGATCGGGACCGCGCACACGGGTGGACCGGAGGCCCTGGGGGCGCCCCGAGGACGACCCGGCAGCCGGCCCGCCCTCGCGGCTCAAGCGGTTCCGCGCCCACCCGGAGGCGCCGACCAGGGTCGTTCCGCCCCGCGGTACCCACCCGGAGGCGCCGACCAGGGTGGTCCCGCCCCGCGGTACCCACCCGGAGGCGCCGACCAGGGTGGTCCCGCCCCGCGACGCCGACCCGCGGACCGTCCTGCGGCGGCCGGCGCCCGCCCGCGGCGGTCACTTCGGTGGCGCCTTCCCCGCGGCCCTGCTGAACCGCTACGAGCCGTACGAGGTCGCCGGCTCCGGCACCGAGGGCACCGTCTGGCACGTCCGGCGCACGGACGGCGGCGGGGACGCCGCGGTCAAGGTGGCCCGGGCGGGCCAGGCCATGGACGTCGAACTGCTGCGGCACCTGCGCACCCCGGCCTACCGGCGGCACGTTCCCGGGATCATCGACTTCGGGCAGGTCGAGCACGCCGGCGTGGAGTGCGCCTGGGTGGCCATGGAGTACCTGCCGGTCACCCTCGCCGACCACATCGCCGCCCTGCACGACAAGGGCCGGCACACCGATCCGCGGGAGACCGACCGCATCATCCGCGAACTCGTCGCCATGCTCGACTTCTGGCAGCGGCGGATCGAGCGCAACCCGGTGGACTTCAAGCCCTCCAACATCCTGGTGCGCCCCGGCGGCGGCCCCGGGGAGTTCGTGATCGCGGACTTCGGGGGCGTCGCCCGCCTCACCGCCAGCCGCAGCTTCTCACCCGAGATGCAGGTGACCATCGCCTACATGGCCCCCGAGCAGCTCGCCGGGGCCAACCACCCGGCCGGGCCGTGGTGGGGCCTGGGCAACGTGCTGTACGAGCTGTTCTCCGGCCGCCCGCACTACCTGGACGCGGACGGTCTGCTGGTCAGCGACGAGGTGCTGCAGTACGACCTGGTCTTCGGGGAGGAGGCGGACCTCTCGGGCGTCACCGACCCGCGCCGGCTGATGCTGCTCCAGGGCCTGCTGACCAGGAACCCGGCCCACCGCTGGAAGGCCCAGCAGGTCACCGGCTGGCTGGAGGGGGCCAGCCCCGCGGTCGTGCGCCCGCAGGGCGCCTCCGCGGGAGGTGCGGGCGGCCACACCCACCGGCCGGTCACCTTCCTGGGGGAGCCGTACCACGCCCCGTCTGTGCTGGCCTGGAGCATGCTGAACCGTTCCGCGGAGGCGGCGGAGTGGCTCGTCGACGGCGGGGCGCAGCACCTGCTGGACTGGCTGCGCGACGAGGTCAGGGACACCCTGTTCGACCTGCAGTACCTGCGGGCGGTCGACAGCGCCAGGGGTGCCCGGCGGGCCGACGCGGCCGCACTCGCCGTCCTCGCCTTCGGCGCCGCGTTCGCGCCCTCGGCCACCCCGGTCTACCGCGAGCGCCCGGTCGACGCGGCCGGCCTCACCCGGATCGCCGCCGGGCCGGACACCGTCGCCTTCGTCGACGACCTGCTCGCCGGCTCGGTCTCGACCGTCGCCGCCCGCTACGACTGCGACCACCCGGAGTGCCACGGCGAGCACTGCGGGCGGCTGATCGCGCTCGCCCGGGTGCCGCAGGTCGTCGCGGACACCGACCGGGCCGCCCGGGAGCTCGGCGGCGGCCGGCGCACCGGGGACGGCCTGAGCGCCGAGGAACGGGCCGAGGCCTACCGGCTGGCGGTCTGGCTGACCGTCCAGCCCGAGGAGCACGCCCGGCTGCTGGGCCGGCTGTCCCCGCTGCCCACCGCGCTGCACCGGCTGCCGCTGCCCGCGCGGGTGTCGGCCGTCCTCGCCGTGGTGGCCGCGGTCGTGGTGGACGTCGTGCTCGCCGCTTGGGCCAGGACCCCGACCGGCCGCGGGACGGCGGACGGGGTGCGGCGCCGCTGGTCCGCGCTGCGCCGCCGCGCGGTGCGCGCCGACCCCGGGACGGTGGCCGGCTGCGCGGTCCTGGTCGCCGCCGAGGCGCTGCGGGCCAGGGCGGCCGGGGGCACGCAGGAGGCGCCCGGGCGGGTGCCGGACGGCCGGGAACCGGTCGCGCGGCGGCTGTGGGCCCACCTCGTCCCCCGGGCCCGGGTCTGGTGGGGCAACGCCCGGATCGCCGTGCCGCGCCAGGCGGCCGCGGCCCTGCTGGTGTGCACGGCCCTGGCGCTGCTGCTCTGGGCCGGCGCGCTCGCCCGGACCAGCGTCGACGCCGGCAACGGCCTCGCGATCCTGCCGAACGGCCCGTTCGGCCACCGGCTGCGCACGGCCGGCGAACTGGCGGCCCGGTCGGTGGCGCCGCAGCTGGGTGCGGCCCTGGCGGCCGCGCTCGTCCTGGCGGTGTTCCCCGCCCGGGTCGGCCGCGGGACGCTGGCCCTGGCCGCGGCGGGGGCCGCGGCGATCGGGTACCTGCGGCTCGGGCCACCGATGACGGTGCTCAAGCCGCCGCCCGCCGTCGTCGACCGGGTGGTGATGTTCGAGGGCGGCATGGGCAGTTGGGCCGGGGTGGCGGCGGCCGTCGGGGTCGTCCTGGCCGTGGTGCTGACCGAGCGCGCCGCCCGGCTGTCGATCGCGGCGTCCGAGGCCCGGCGGCGGACGGCCGAGCAGTGGCGGCGCCTGGCGCGGGCCTCGGCCGGCGGCGGGGCCGGGGCCGGTACGAGGGGCGGCGGCGGGGCTGCCGGCGGGACCGGCCGGACCGCGACCGGCCGAACGGCGACCGGCCGGACCGCGACAGGCGGGAGCGGGAGCCGGGCCGGGGCACGCCGGACCGCCGCTGCGCCCGCCGCGCGGGACTGGAGCCCGGGCAGCGCCGGTGCGCGGGAGCGCGCCCGCTTCGTGCTCGGCAGTACCTTCGTCCTGGTCGTCCTGCTGTGGGCCACTGTCGAGGTACGGCTGGCCGCGACCGGGCACCACCCGACCCCGGCGTCCTGGGACACCGGCCAGGTCGGCGCCGACTACCAGGCCGGTTTCACCCTGCTGCTGGCCGCCGTGTCGGTCGCCGGCACGCTGGCCGGGCCGCGTACCGCGCGCCGGCTGTTCGCACTCTGGCTGCTCGGCACGGTGGTGCTCGGCGCCCTGCCGCCGCCGCTCGGCCCGATGGAGGCGCTGCGCATCCCGGTGGCCGGCCCGGTCTACCGCGGCATCGCCGGGCTCTGGGGCCACAGCGCCTTCTGGGCGGCCGTCCTGATCGCCCTTCCCCTGGTGTGCCTCGGCATCCAGCGCACCGTGCTGCGCGCCGGCCGCTGAGCGGCACGGAACGGGGACGGAGTCGGGGCCGGGGCCTCGTACGGGGCCCGGTACGGGGTCGGGGTCGGGGTCGGGCTCGGGGTCCGGGGTGTGGTGTGGCCGCTCCCCGGCCCGTCACCGCGGCGGGGTGGGCAGCCACCAGGAGCGGCGCCAGAGCAGCACGGCCGCCACCAGGGTCTGGCCGATCAGCCACGCCGCGCCCGCGCCGGTGATGCCCAGCACCGGCAGCAGCAGCGCGGTCAGTGCCAGCACGACGACCGCGAGCGCCGCCAGCACGCCCACCACCACGCCCATCCGGCGCCGGGCCCGGGAGAGCGCCACGACGGTGGTGTTGAGCAGGTTCGGCAGTGCGGACAGGGCGAGCAGCCACAGGGCGACCGTGCCGTGGCTGGCGTACTCGCGGCCGAACACGCGCAGCGCCCACGGGGCGACCGCGATCAGCACCACGACCGCCGCCACCAGCACCCGGCCGGAGTGCCGCAGCACCCGTCGGTAGTCGTCGAGCCGGGTGATGTCCCGGGCGGACTCCACCACCAGCGAGTAGCCCATGTTGGAGCTGAAGCAGTAGAGCGCGAACGGCACCATCCAGGCCAGCGAGAAGTACGCGCTGTCGGCGGCACCGAGGCGGTTGAGCACCATCACGGGGGGCAGGTTCACCGCCGCCAGCCAGCACATCGCGCCCAGGTAGTCCGCGGCGATGTAGCCGAAGGTCGGGGCCGAGGTGTCCGCGCGGGCCTTGGGCGGGGTGCGTTCGTGCCGGGGTACGGCGCGGCCGAAGACGAAGGTGTTCGTCACCAGGAGGGCGAACGCGAGCCCGACCATCCAGGAGAGCAGGATCCCGTTCTGCGCGCCGACGACGGCGAACAGGCCCAGCAGCCCGATCTTCTCGACCGAGAAGAGCCCGTTCTCCAGCGCCACCCAGTCCGGCCGTCGGAGGCCGGTGAGGACGCCGTCCTGCAGGTTGAAGATGGCGTAGCCGGCGGTGGCCACGACGAAGGCCAGGCCCAGGCCCCAGGTGTGCAGGAAACCGAGCCCCGGTGAGACCACGGGGATCAGCAGCACCAGCCCGGCGGCGAACACCAGGGTGACCGCCGCGGCCGTGAGGTAGGCCAGTCCCACCAGCCGCCCGGTGCGCTTCCCGGCGGAGGGCACGAAACGCACCATGGCGTTGGCGAGGTTCAGTTGGCCGATCCCGCCGAGGAACATCATCGCGGAGACGGCGGCGACGTTCCGGCCGACGGTGGCCGGGCTGTACCAGTGGGCGGACAGCGCCCAGTAGAGGGCGCCGAAGAAGGAGGTCAGGAGCGAACTGAGGGTCAGCACGTGCGCGTTGCGCAGCAGCGGGTCGTAGCCCTTGGCGGAGCCGAGGAGAGCCCTGCCCCGGGTCCGCACCGACCGGAGGACGGCGGCGGACGGGCCGGCTCCGTTGCTCACCACCAGCAGCTCCCGTCGTCGGCCCACCCCGGTCCGGACGCGGCCCGCAGCCGGTACGGGCCGGCGTGCCCATTTTATGACCCGACCCCCGCTCGCTGCCCGGCCACGGCGACGCCCCCCGCCGGACGGGCGGGTGCCCGCGGGCGAACCTAGCCTGGGAACCGGGGTCCCGCCCTATCGGCCGGACGGGAACCGGGCCCCGCCGGATCGGCCGGAGAGGAGTCGGCGCGCCATGCCCAGGACGCTTCCCGCCGGTGTCGAGGTGACCAGTCCGGCGCCGCGCGAGGTGTGGTGGGAGCTGATCGCGCGCGACGCCGAAGCGCTGGTGACGCAGACGCCGACCTGGCTGGACTGCCTGTGCGAGGCCTGGCCGTGGGAGGACGCGAGCCGGCTGTACCGGTTCGTCGACGGCCGGCGGCTCCTCGTGCCGCTGGTCCGGCACCGGCGCTGGCCGATGCGACTGCTGACCGAGGAGTCCTGGCCCGGGTGGGGTGTCGGCGGCGCCGTCGTGCCGGACGGCGCACCGGACGCGCGGGAGGCCCGGCTCGTCCTCGCCGACCTCGCGGACCGGCCCGCCCTGCGGGTGGCGGTGCGGTTCGGCCCCGGCTCCGCAGCGGTCTGGAACGAGGTCGTGCCGGGGGCCTTCTCGGCGGTCGACCGCACGACCTACCTGCTCGACCTCGACGGCGGGTGGGAGGAGGTCTGGTCCCACCGCTTCCACCAGCAGGTGCGCCGTGGCGTACGGCGGGCCGAACGCGAGGACGTCGAGGTGGAGGTGGACCGGAGCGGGCGGCTGGTGCCGCAGTTCCGGCGCCTCTACGAGGAGTCGGTCGTCCGCTGGGCCGAGCAGCAGAACGAGCCGCTCGCCCTGGCCCGGTGGCGCCGGCGGCGGGAGGAACCGCCGCGGCTCCTGGAGGCGGTCGCGGAGCGGTTCGGCTCCTCCTGCGCGATCTGGCTGGCCAGGTGCGGCGGGCAGCCGGCCGCCGCGATCGTCGTGCTGCGGCACGGCACCCACACCAAGTACTGGCGCGGGGCCATGGACCGGAGCCTGGCGCACCCGGTGCACGCCAACCACCTGTTGCACCGGCTGGCGATCGAGGACGCGTGCGCGGCCGGGAGCCGCCTCTACGACATGGGTGATGCCAGGCCCGAGTCCTCGCTGGCCCAATTCAAGCAGAGCTTCGGCGCGCGGCCTGCGGCGTCCCCGGCGTACTACCGCGAGCGGCTGCCGCTGACGGCGCTGGACCGGCGGCTGCGCGGGGCGGTCAAACGGGTCATCGGGTTCCGGGACGCCTGACCCTGCGACGGGCCTGACGGCCGGACGGGGCCTGACGGCCGGACGGGGTCCGGCGGGCCTGACGGGGTCCGGCGGGCCTGACGGGGTCCGGCGGGCCTGACGGGGTCCGGCGGGGGCCGACGGGCCTGACGGGGTCCGGCGGGTGCGACCGCGGGCCAGCTCAGCCGACCAGCCGGGAGAGCTCGATCGAGTGCCCCGTCCGCTCCACCTTCGCCGTCAGGTACCGCACGTTGCTGGCCGAGAGGTGCACGCCCGTCGGCACCCGGTGCCGCACGGAGATGCCGAGGCCGGCCAACTGCGCAGCCTTGTCCGGGTTGTTGCTCAGCAGGTCGATGCCGGTGGCGTCGAGCGCGGCGAGCATCTGAGCGGCGGCGGTGTAGTCCCGGCCGTCCTCGGGCAGGCCGAGCGCGGTGTTGGCGTCGTACGTGTCCAACCCGGAGTCCTGCAGGGCGTACGCGTCGAGCTTGTTGTACAGCCCGATGCCCCGGCCCTCCTGGCGCAGGTAGAGCAGGTACCCGCCGGCCTCGCTGATCCGCTCCACCGACTCGCGCAGCTGCGGCCCGCAGTCGCAGCGCTCGGAGCCGAAGACGTCGCCGGTCAGGCACTCGGAGTGCAGCCGGACCAGCGGCGTCCCGCCCTCGGGGACCGTGCCGAGGGCGAGCGCCAGGTGCTCGGCGCCGTCGGCGAGGCCGTGGAAGGTGAAGACCTCGGCCTCGGCGCGGTAGCCGTCGGGGAAGGTCAGCGGGATGCGCACGCGCGAGCGCACCGTGGCGGGGCCGGGTTGAGGCATGGGCGGGCCTTCGTCGATCGGGGGCGGACCGGGTTCGGTCGGGATCCGGGATGGATCGGATGTCGACCGTACTCGGTTGTTCCAATTTGAACAACTGGCGGAAGGTGCGGGGCACGACTGCGGAGGCGCACAACACCCCGCCCGCCTCGCGTGTTCCCGCGCGGCCGCCGCCCGGTGTTCCAACATGTGGAAGGGAGGCGGCCCGGGGTGTCGACACTGCGAGACTTCCTCCCGTTTCCTGGGCACGGGAACGCACCCGCGCACGACCACCGACGACAACGGAAGGTCCTGATCAGATGCCCATGAGCCGCCCCGACTCCACCACCGGCACCACCGCCACCGGTACCACCGCCGCCACCGCCATCACCACCGACACCGCGACCCGGCTCCGCTTCGACGCCGAGCAGCGCGCGGTCGAGGCCCTCTACGCGGACGTGGTCCGCCGCAACAAGGGGGAGACGGAGTTCCACCAGGCCGTCCACGAGGTGCTGGAGACCCTGGCCCCGGTGCTCGCCCACCGCCCCGAACTCCTCGACGCCCGGATCATCGAGCGGATCTGCGAGCCCGAGCGGCAGTTGATGTTCCGGGTGCCGTGGACGGACGACTCCGGCGACATCCACGTCAACCGCGGCTTCCGGGTGGAGTTCAGCAGCGCCCTCGGCCCGTACAAGGGCGGGCTGCGCTTCCACCCCTCGGTGAACCTCGGCATCGTCAAGTTCCTCGGCTTCGAGCAGATCTTCAAGAACGCGCTCACCGGGCTGTCGATCGGCGGCGGCAAGGGCGGCTCCGACTTCGACCCCAAGGGCCGTTCGGACGCCGAGATCATGAGGTTCTGTCAGTCCTTCATGACCGAGCTCCACCGCCACCTCGGCGAGCACACCGACGTGCCCGCCGGGGACATCGGCGTCGGCGGCCGCGAGATCGGCTACCTCTTCGGCCAGTACAAGCGGATCACCAACCGCTACGAGGCCGGCGTGCTCACCGGCAAGGGGCTCGGCTGGGGCGGTGCGCAGGTCAGGACCGAGGCCACCGGCTACGGCTGCGTGCTGTTCACCGCCGAGATGCTGCACAGCCGCGGCGAGAGCCTGGACGGGCGCCGGGTGGTCGTCTCCGGCTCGGGCAACGTCGCGCTCTACGCGATCGAGAAGGCGCAGCAGCTCGGCGCCACGGTGCTGACGGCCTCCGACTCCTCCGGCTACGTGGTGGACGACAAGGGCATCGACCTCGGCCTGCTCAAGGAGGTCAAGGAGGTCCGGCGCGGCCGGGTCTCCGAGTACGCCGAACTGCGCGGCAGCCACGTGCGGTTCGTCGAGGGGCCGGGGGTGTGGAGCGTGCCCTGTGAGGTCGCGCTGCCCTGCGCCACCCAGAACGAACTGACCGAGGCCGACGCGCTCGCCCTGGTCCGCAACGGTGTGCTCGCCGTCGCCGAGGGCGCCAACATGCCCACCACCCCGGAGGCGGTCCGGGTGTTCCAGGAGGCCGGGGTGGCGTTCGGCCCGGGCAAGGCGGCGAACGCGGGCGGCGTCGCGACCAGCGCGCTGGAGATGCAGCAGAACGCGTCGCGCGACTCCTGGACCTTCCGGCACACCGAGGAGCGGCTGGCCGGGATCATGAAGCACATCCACGACTCCTGCTTCACCACCGCCGAGCGCTACGGCCGGCCCGGGGACTACGTGGTGGGCGCCAACATCGCGGGCTTCGAACTGGTCGCGGACGCGATGCTGGCCCAGGGCCTGGTCTGACCTGCGGCTCCCGTCGCCGACCCGGCGATCGGTACCCGACCGGAGCGGGCACCGATCGTCGGGTGCGGCAGGGTGGGTCCTTCCTACGGTGGTGATCACAAGGAAGGACGGGGTCGGAGTGCTGGAGCACCTGAACCGGGCGATGGAGCACATCGAACGGCACCTGGACGGCGAGGTCGACGCGGCCGAGCTGGCGAGGATCGCGATGACGTCGGAGTACCACTTCCGGCGGCTGTTCTCGATGCTCGCCGGGATGCCGCTGTCGGAGTACGTGCGGCGTCGGCGACTGACCGTCGCGGGGGCCGAAGTCCTCGGCGGCGAGCGGACGTTGCTCGACATCGCGGTCCGGTACGGATACACCTCGGGGGAGGCGTTCGCCCGGGCGTTCCGGGCGATGCACGGGGTCGGGCCGGGGGAGGCCCGGCGCGACGGTGCGGTGCTCACCTCCCAGCCCCGGATGTCCTTCCGACTCGTCGTGGAAGGAAGCAGCAGCATGGAATACCGGATCGTCGAGAAGCCGGACTTCCGGATCGTCGGCAGGAAGGCCCGGGTGCCCCTGGTCTGGCTGGGGGTCAACCCGCACATCGCCGAGTTCATCAAGGGGCTCGGCAAGGAGACCGTCGAGCGGATCACAGCCCTGAGCGGCAAGGACCCGGTCGGCATCGTGTCGGTGAGCGACGACTTCTCCCCGAACCGCGAGGAGGGTTCCGAACTCGACTACTGGCACGCGGTGGTGGCGCGTGAGGGCGCCGAGGTCCCGGAGGACATGGACGTCCTGGAGGTGCCGGCCGGCACCTGGGCCGTGTTCACCAACTCCGGGCCGTTCCCGCAGGCGCTGCAGGAGATGTGGGGGGACGTGGCCGCCCAGTGGTTCCCGTCCAACCCGTACGAGGCCCGGCGGGGCCCGGAGATCCTGCGGACCCGTTTCGTCCCCGGGTCGGACGACGCCGACTCGGAGCTCTGGATCCCGGTGGCGCGGGCTCCGCGGGGCTGACGACTGACAGCTGACAGATAACAGATGACAGCTGACAGATTTCGAAATCTGTCAGCTGTCATCTGTTTTCTGTTTCCCGTCTCCTGTCGTCCCGTCTCCCGCCCCGCCCCGTTCGGCCCACCAGCGCCCGCCCCCGGCCCTCCTGCCCCGCATCCTGGGCGGGGAGGGCCGGGGGCCGAGAACGAGCTGGAGAACCGACGCCATGAAGCAGACCTCCGTGACCACCGACGGCCCCTGCTGGGTCGAGCTGGGCACCTCCGACCCCACCGCCGCCCGGGCCTTCTACCGCGAGCTGTTCGGCTGGCGGGAGGACGACGGCGAACGGCCCGAGGACGGCGACTACGTCCAGATGCTCCTCAAGGACACCCCGGTCGCCGCGATCACCCCGCGCTACGCGCCGCAGCAGCCGACGGCCTGGTCGGTCTGCTTCGCCGTGGCCGACGCCGACGCCACCGCGGCCAGGGTCGAGAGCGCCGGCGGCACCCTCCTCAAGGCGCCCGCCGACGTCCTCGACCGCGGCCGCTTCGCGGTGGCCGCCGACCGCTCCCACGCGGTCTTCCTGCTCTGGCAGGCCCGCTCCTTCAAGGGCGCCGGGGTGTTCAACGAGCCCGGCTCGCTCGGCTGGGTGGAGCTCCTCACCCGGGACCGGGACGGCGCGGTCGCCTTCTACCCGGCGGTCTTCGGCTGGTCCGTCGCCCCCTCCGAGCACTACACCCAGTGGGGCCTGGCCGGTGAGGACTTCGGCGGCATGCTGGTGATGGGCGACGCCTTCCCGCCGGAGGTGCCGCCGCACTGGCTGCCGTACTTCTCGGTCGCCGACGTGGACAACACCGTCGACCGGGCGGTGGCCCTCGGCGGGGACGTGCTGATGCCCGCCTACTCCATGCCGGGCGGCCGGCGGATCGCCGTGCTGCGCGACCCGCAGGGCGCTGCCTTCGGCGTCTACCGGCCCCCGACGGAGGGCTGAGCCGGGCGCGGCTCCGTGCGCGGGCGCCGTCGCGCCGCCACCGTCGTCACCGCCGCCCCCGCCGTGATCAGCAGCGCCCCGGCCGGCACCACGTCGCCGACGCGGTCGTACCAGGTCATCGTGGCGGGCTCGGTGAGCGGCAGCCGGACGGTCAGCGCGCCGGTGCCGTCGGTGCCGAGCCGGGCCAGTTCCCGGCCCTGCGCGTCGAAGGCCGCCGAGACCCCGGTCAGCGAGGCCTGGACGGCCGGCCGCCCGGTTTCCGCCGCCCGGATCGCCGCCAGCGAGACGTGCTGCTCGGGCGCCCAGGTCTGCTGGAAGGTCGAGGTCGAGGACTGGTAGACGAGCACCCGGGCGCCGTCCCGCGCGGCGGTGCGGGCCATGTCGGGGAAGGTCGACTCGAAGCAGATCAGCGCCCCGACCGGCAGCGGAGCGCCCGTCCGGTCGGTGGCCGGCAGCAGGTGGAACGCGGTGCCGGGCGCCCGGTTCTCGCCCGCCGCGCGGCTGACCCCGGCGACCCAGCCGAGCACCGGCCGCAGCGGGATGTACTCGCCGAACGGCACCAGCCGGATCTTGCGGTAGCGGTCCACCACGCCGGCCGGGGAGACCAGCACCGCGTCCTTGGAGATCCGCCCGTCCGCCTTGCGCGCGTCCTCCCCGGCGATGACCCGGGCGCCGGTGGTCGCGGCGAGGCCGCGCAGCGTGTCCAGCGCGGCCGGGTCGTGGTCCAGGTCGGCCGTGGTGCTGCTCTCGCCCCACACCACCAGGTCCACCGGCTGTCCGACCAGTGCGGCGGTGGCCCGCGCGCTCGCGTCGAAGCGGGCCTGCGGGTCCTCCACGACGCCGGGCTGGACGAGCGCGACCGTGACGGCCCCGGCCCCGGCGGGCGCCTCGCGCAGCGCGAACAGCAGCGGACCGGAGGCCACCACCAGTACCGCCGCCGAGGCCGCGACGGCCCGCGGTCGCCAGTGCACCGCGGTGAGCGCGATCAGTACCCCGGTGTTCACCGCCGCCACCGCCGCGCTGACCAGCCAGATCCCGCCCGCCGAGGCCAGCCCGAGGATCGCCGGGTGCTGCCACTGGGTGGCGCCGAGCAGGGCCCACGGCCCGCCCAGCGCCGGCCAGGACCGCCCGTACTCGGCGGACACCCAGACCGCCGGGACGACCACCAGCGCGAGCAGGGCCCGACGGGCGGTCAGCGGCGGGTGCAGCAGCCGGTGCACGGTGTACCCGACGGCGCCCTGCAGCGCCCCGAACAGCACCGCGAGCACCGGGAGTCCGGGCCCGATGGACGGCACCAGCCAGTACATCGCGGTCAGGATGAACCCCGCTCCGAACCACCAGCCGCGCACCGCCGCCTCCCGGCCCCCGGGCGCCCGCTGCATCAGGAGCAGCCCGGGGACGAGCGCGATCCACGCCAGCCAGGCCTGCCCCGGCGCCGGGAACGCGAGCACCGGTACCGCCCCGGCCGCGAGCGCCCCGAGCCGCGCCCGGTAGCGGTGTGGCGCGGGCGGCTCGTGTTCCTCCGCTTCCCGGGCTTCGTCGGCGGGGGTCGTGCTCAGGTCTGGGCTGGTGGGACCGGTGCGGCGCGGCATGCCCCGTATTGTCCGCTCGGACGGCGTGCGCCACCAGTGTTCCCCTCACCCGAATGGACGACGGGAACACCGTCAGCGAGCTGCCGCCCCGCCTCCCGGACGGCCGAGGGACCGCCCGGGAGGCCGGGGACCGTCCGCGAGACCGGGAGGCCGGGGACCGTCCGGGAGACCGCCCGGGAGGCCTCAGCCCTCGTCGCCCTCCAGGTCCCCCTCGGTCTCCAGGAACGCGGCCTGCAGCTGCGCGATCAGCTCCGGGTCCGGCTGCTCCCACAGCCCGCGGCTCGCCGCCTCCAGCAGGCGCTCGCTGATCCCGTGCAGCGCCCACGGGTTGGCGCCCGCGAGGAACTCCCGGTTGACCGGGTCGAGCACGTACTCCTGGGTCAGCTTCTCGTACATCCAGTCCGCGACCACGCCCGTGGTGGCGTCGTAGCCGAACAGGTAGTCGACCGTCGCGGCCATCTCGAAGGCGCCCTTGTAGCCGTGCCGGCGCATCGCCTCGATCCAGCGCGGGTTGACCACGCGGGCGCGGAAGACGCGGGCGGCCTCCTCGGTCAGCGTCCGGGTGCGGACCGTCTCCGGGCGGGTGGAGTCGCCGATGTACGCGGTCGGCGCCTTGCCGGTGAGCGCGCGGACGGTGGCCACCATGCCGCCGTGGTACTGGAAGTAGTCGTCCGAGTCGGCGATGTCGTGCTCGCGGGTGTCGGTGTTCTTCGCGGCGACGGTGATCCGCTTGTACGCGGTCTCCATCTCCTCGCGGGCCGGCCGCCCGTCCAGCCCGCGCCCGTACGCGTAGCCGCCCCACACCGTGTACACCTCGGCGAGGTCGGCGTCGGTGCGCCAGTCGCGGCTGTCGATCAGCTGGAGCAGGCCGGCCCCGTACGTGCCCGGGCGGGAGCCGAAGACGCGGACGGTGGCCTTTCGCTCGTCGCCGTGCACCGCCAGGTCGGCCTGGACGTGGGCCCGGACGAAGTTGTCCGAGTCGGCCTCCTCCTGGGCGGCGGCCAGGCGCACCGCGTCGTCCAGCAGGGCGACCACGTGCGGGAAGGCGTCGCGGAAGAACCCGGAGATGCGCAGCGTCACGTCGATGCGCGGGCGGCCCAGCTCCTCCAGCGGGATCGGCTCCAGGCCGGTGACCCGGCGGGAGGCGTCGTCCCAGACCGGGCGGACGCCGAGCAGGGCGAAGGCCTCGGCGATGTCGTCGCCGGCGGTGCGCATCGCGCTGGTGCCCCACAGCGAGAGCCCGACCGAGGGCGGGTACGCGCCGTCGTTGTCGGCGGTGTACCGCTCGACCAGCGAGGAGGCGAGCGCCTGGCCGGTCTCCCAGGCGAGCTTGCTGGGGACGGCCTTGGGGTCGACGGAGTAGAAGTTGCGGCCCGTCGGCAGCACGTTGACCAGGCCGCGCAGCGGCGAGCCGGACGGGCCGGCCGGGACGAAGCCGCCCTGCAGCGCGTGCAGCACGGCGTCCAGCTCGTCGGTGGTGGCGGCCAGGCGCGGCACCACCTGGGTGGCGGCGAAGGTCAGCACCTCGTGGACGGCCTCCCGGACGGTCTCCGGCAGCTCGGCGGTGACCTTCTCGACCGCCTCGGGCGCCCAGTCCTGCGCCTCCATGGCCTCGACCAGGGCGCGGGCCCTGGCCTCGGCCGCGTCGGTGGCGCCGAGGGTCAGCGCCGCCTCGTCCAGGCCGAGCGCCTCGCGCAGGCCGGGCAGGGCGCTGACGCCGCCCCAGATCTGCCGGGCGCGCAGGATGGCGAGCACGATGTTGACGCGGTCGGTGCCGGACGGCGCCTGGCCGAGGACGTGCAGGCCGTCGCGGATCTGGGCGTCCTTGACCTCGCAGAGCCAGCCGTCGACGTGCAGCAGGAAGTCGTCGAAGCCGTCGTCCTCGGGGCGCTCGTCCAGGCCGAGGTCGTGGTCGAGCTTGGCCGCCTGGATGAGGGTCCAGATCTGGGCGCGGATGGCGGGCAGCTTGGCCGGGTCCATCGCGGCGATGTTGGAGTGCTCGTCCAGCAGCTGCTCCAGGCGCGCGATGTCGCCGTAGGAGTCGGCGCGGGCCATCGGCGGGACGAGGTGGTCGACCAGGGTGGCGTGGGCGCGGCGCTTGGCCTGGGTGCCCTCGCCCGGGTCGTTGACCAGGAAGGGGTAGACCAGCGGGAGGTTGCCGAGGACGGCGTCCGGGCCGCACTCGGCGGACAGCGCGGCGGTCTTGCCGGGCAGCCACTCCAGGTTGCCGTGCTTGCCGAGGTGGATCACGGCGTGGGCGCCGAAGCCGCCGTCCTCCTGCGCGGCCTCGATCCAGCGGTAGGCGGCCAGGTAGTGGTGGCTCGGCGGCAGGTCGGGGTCGTGGTAGATGGCGACCGGGTTCTCGCCGAAGCCGCGCGGCGGCTGGATCAGGACCAGCAGGTTCCCGGAGCGGATCGCGGCCAGCACGATGTCGCCGTCCGGGTTCTGCGAGCGGTCGACGTACAGCTCGCCGGGGGCCGGGCCCCAGTGCTCCTCGACCTGCTCGCGCAGGGCCTGCGGGAGGGTGGCGTACCAGCGGCGGTAGTCGGCGGCGGGGATGCGCACCGGGTTGCGGGCCAGCTGGTCCTCGGTGAGCCAGTCCTGGTCGTAGCCGCCAGCCGCGATCAGGGCGTGGATGATCGCGTCGCCCTCGTGCCCCTCGTCCTCGGTGCCGTCGAAGCCGGGCAGGTCGTGCCCGAGGTCCATGCCCTCCTCGCGCAGCCGCTCCAGCAGGCGGACGGCGCTGGCCGGGGTGTCCAGGCCGACGGCGTTGCCGACCCGGGCGTGCTTGGTCGGGTACGCGGACAGCACCAGCGCGAGGCGGCGCTCGGCGGCCGGGACGTACCGCAGCCGGGCGTGGCTGACGGCGGTGCCGGCGACGCGGGCGGCGCGCTCCGGGTCGGCGGCGTAGACCGTCAGGCCGTCCTCGTCCAGCTCCTTGAAGGAGAACGGGACGCTGATCAGGCGGCCGTCGAACTCCGGCACCGCGATCTGGGTGGCGGTGTCCAGCGGGGACAGGCCGTCGTCGCTGGCCTCCCACTGGGCGCGCGACCAGGTCAGGCAGAGCGCCTGCAGGATCGGGCGGTCCAGGGCGGCGAGCGCGCCGGCGTCCCAGGCCTCCTCGTCGCCGCCGGCCTGTGCGTCGGCCGGGCGGGTGCCGCCGGCGGCGAGCACGGTGGTGACGATCGCGTCGGCCTCGCCGAGCGCGGCCAGCAGCTCGGGCTCGGCGCCGCGCAGCGAGGCGCAGTAGTAGGCCCGGGCGCGGGCGCCCTGGTCCTCGATCGCCCGGCAGAGCGTCTCGACGAAGGCGGTGTTGCCGCTCATGTGGTGGGCGCGGTAGTAGAGCACCGCGACCGTCGGGCCCTCGCCGGTACGGGCTTCGCGCTCCAGCGGGCCCCAGGCCGGGGCGGGGGCGGGCGGGGCGAAGCCGTGGCCGGTCAGCAGCACGGTGTCGGAGAGGAACGAGGCCAGGTCGGCCAGGTTGGCCGCGCCGCCGTGGGCGAGGTAGGCGTGCGCCTCGGCGGCGATGCCGGCCGGGACGGTGGACAGCTCCATCAGCTGGGCGTCGGGGGCCTGCTCACCGGTCAGCACCACGACCGGGCGGGGGCCGGCCAGCAGTGCGTCCAGGCCCTCCTGCCAGGCGCGGCGTCCGCCGAGCAGGCGGACCACGACGAGGTCGGTGCCCTCCAGCAGCGCGGGCAGGTCCTCGGGGGTCAGCCGGGCCGGGTTGCCGAGCCGGTAACGCACCGGCCCCTCGGCGGCACGGGCGCTGAGCAGGTCGGTGTCGGACGTCGACAGCAGCAGGATCATGCGAAGGCCCTCCCGGCCTCGTCGGTGGCCGGGACGGCCGTGAAATGGGCCGGGACGGCCGTGAAGTGAGCCGGAGTGGCCGTGGGGACGGCCGTGGACGCGTGTGCGGGCATGCGACAGCGCTGGTGCATTTCTGCCTTCCTCGGGGTCCGCGCCCCGGGCCGGTGGAGGACGGCAGGAGTTCCTGGCTCCCGCGGCCGACCGGTTTCCCGGTGAACCGCGGTCACAGTGGCGGGACCGCACCGGGCTTGCACCGGTTTCCTCCCCTGCGCCGTCGCTGGCGTGTGCGGACGGTCCGCCGGACCGTCCGCCCAGCATCGTACGGGGTACGGCTGACCTGGGGGAGAGTGAGCTTTCGGTCGCGGGCTCTGGACCGCCCGGCGCACGGCTGTCCGTCGTGCGGACCGGCCGCCCGGCGTACGCGGCGGGTGCGCCGGAGTGTGATGCAGCGGACGGAGGCAAGCGATCGGATCATCTGTATGCTCGCCGCCATGCCACCGACACCCGACGCCACCGCGCCGGGCGCCGCCGTGCCCGACCGGGAGGTGCCCGACCGGGGGCGCGGGGACGCCTGCCCCGGAGCGCTGCGTCTGCACCAGGCCGACGACGGCGCCCTGGCCCGGATCCGCCTGCCCGGAGGCCTGCTGACGGACCGTCAGGCGCTCGCCCTGGCCGAGGCCGCCGAGGCCCTGGGCGACGGGGAGTTGGAGACCACCTCGCGCGGCAACGTCCAGCTGCGCGGCCTGGCACCGCAGTGCGCGGCGGACCTCGCGGAGCGGCTGCGCGCCGTCGGTCTGCTGCCCTCGGACACCCACGAGCGGGTCCGCAACATCGTCGCCTCGCCGCTGGCGGGGCTGGACGGCACGGACTCGGCCGATGTCCGGGCCTGGGTACGGGAACTGGACGCGCGGCTGTGCGCGAGCGACTGGGCGGCCGGGCTCTCCGGCAAGTTCCTGTTCGCGCTGGACGACGGGCGGGGCGACGTCGCCGCGCTCGACGCCGATGTGACATTGATCGCAGGCTCGGGGGCCGCCGCCGCGGACCGCGACCGGCCCGCCCTGCTGCGCCTCGGGCGCGCGGGCCACGGGCACCCGGTCGAGGCCGGGCAGGAGGTGACGGCCGTGCTGGACGCGGCCCGCTCCTTCCTGGACGCGCTGCGGACGAGCGGCCGCAAGGCCTGGCACCTGCGCGAGGTCCCCGAGTTGCTGCCCGCCGGCTCGGTGCCGCTGCCCGCCTTCGCCGGTGCGGCGCCCGCCGTGGGCGCGCTTCCCGGCGGGCTCTCGGTGGGCCTGCGCTTCGGCCGGGCGAGCGCCGCTCAGTGGCGGGCGCTGGTCGCCGCCGCGACGGCTTCGGCCGGTGAGCTGCGGCTGACGCCCTGGCGCGGTGCGGTCGTGCCCGGCGCCTCCGCCGACCTGCTGCCCGCGCTCGCCGGGGCCGGTTTCCGTACCGAACCGGGCTCGCCCTGGGAGCGGGCCACCGCCTGCACCGGGCTGCCGGGGTGCGCCAAGTCGCTCGCCGACGTCCGCTCGGACGCGGCCCGGGCGCTGGACACCGACCCCCGGTCCGCGGCCGGTGACGGGGGCCACGACGCGCTGCCCGTCCACTGGTCGGGCTGTGAACGGCGCTGCGGCCACCCGGCCGGGCGGTGGGTGGACGTGCTCGCCACGGGGCACGGCTACCGGGTGACGGTGAACGGACCGGCGGCTGCCCCCACGGCCGCCGAGGTGACGAACGAGGAGATGGCCGAGGCGGTCGCCGAGGCCAGGAGGACCACGAAGTGATCGAGTACGAGAAGGACGGCGCGTCCATCTACCGCCAGTCCTTTGCCACCATCCGCGCGGAGGCCGATCTGGCCGCCCTCCCGGCGGACGTCTCCCAGGTCGCGGTGCGGATGATCCACGCCTGCGGGATGGTCGACCTGGTCGAGGACCTGGTGTACTCGCCCGGCGTGGTCGCCTCCGCGCGCGCCGCGCTGCACGCCGGTGCGCCGATCCTCTGCGACGTCAACATGGTCGCGAGCGGGGTGACCCGCAAGCGGCTGCCCGCCGACAATGAGGTGATCTGCACCCTCACCGACCCGTCGGTGCCCGAGCTCGCCCGGAAGATGGGCAACACCCGCAGCGCCGCGGCCATGGAGCTGTGGCTGCCCCGGCTGGAGGGTGCGGTGGTCGCCGTCGGCAACGCGCCGACCTCGCTGTTCCGGCTGCTGGAGATGATCGAGGCGGGCGCGCCGCGCCCGGCCGCGGTGATCGGCGTCCCGGTCGGCTTCATCGGTGCCGCCGAGTCCAAGCAGGCCCTGGCCGAGCACCCCTCCGGCCTGGAGCACATGGTGGTGCGCGGCCGGCGCGGTGGCAGCGCGATCGCCGCCGCCGCCGTCAACGCGATTGCGAGCGAGGAAGAGTGACGGAGCATCAGAACGCCTCGGTCGGACGGCTGTACGGTGTCGGGCTCGGCCCGGGCGACCCGTCGCTGGTGACCGTCCGCGCCGCCGAACTCATCGGCAAGGCCGACGTGGTGGCGTACCACAGTGCCCGCCACGGCCGGTCCATCGCGCGCTCGATCGCCGAGCGCTATCTGACGGGTGGCCAGATCGAGGAGAAGCTGGTCTACCCGCTCACCGTCGAGACCACCGACCACCCCGGCGGCTACCGGGGAGCGCTCGACGACTTCTACGAGGAGGCCGCCGCCCGGCTGGCCGCCCACCTGGACGCCGGCCGCGACGTTGTCGTCCTCGCCGAGGGCGACCCGCTCTTCTACGGCTCCTACCAGCACATGCACAAGCGGCTCGCGCACCGCTACCCGACCGAGGTCGTGCCCGGCGTGACCTCGGTCAGCGCCGCGGCGGCCCGGCTCGGACAGCCGCTGACCGAGGCCGAGGAGACGCTCACCGTCATCCCGGGCACGCTGCCCGAGGAGGAGCTGACGGCGCGGATCGCGTCGGCCGACTCCGCCGTGATCATGAAGCTGGGGCGCACCTTCCCGACCGTCCGCCGGGCCCTGGAGCGGGCGGGGCGGCTGGCGGACGCCCAGTACGTCGAGCGGGCCTTCATGGCGGGGGAGCGCATCGCGCCGCTCGCGGAGGTCGACGAGGAGACGGTGCCGTACTTCTCGGTCGCGGTGCTGCCGAGCAAGGTCGCGCCGCTGGAGCCCGAGGTCCGGCTGTCGGAGGGCACCGGCAGCGTGACCGTCGTCGGCACCGGGCCGGCCGGACCGCTCTGGCTCACCCCCGAGGCGCGCGGCGCGCTGGCCGAGGCCACCGACCTGGTCGGCTACACCACCTACCTGGCCCGGGTGCCGGAGCGCCCGGGGCAGCTCCGGCACGGCTCGGACAACAAGGTGGAGTCGGAGCGCGCCGAGTACGCGCTGGACCTCGCGCGGCGCGGGCACCGGGTCGCGGTGGTCTCCTCGGGCGACCCGGGCGTGTTCGCGATGGCCACCGCCGTGCTGGAGGTCGCCTGCGAGGAGGCCTACCGGGACGTACCGGTGCGGGTCCTGCCGGGGATGACCGCCGCCCACGCGGCCGCCTCCCGGGCCGGCGCCCCGCTCGGGCACGACTATGCGACGGTGTCGCTCTCGGACCGGCTCAAGCCCTGGGACGTGGTGGCCAAGCGGCTGCGCGCCGCCGCCGAGGCGGACCTGGTGCTCGCGCTGTACAACCCGGGCTCGCAGTCCCGTACGACCCAGGTCGGCCTCGCCCGGGACCTGCTGCTGGAGTACCGGGCGCCGGAGACGCCGGTGGTGATGGCCCGCGACGTCGGCGGGCCGACCGAGCGGGTGCGGATCGTCCGGCTCGGCGAGCTGGACCCGGCGCTGGTCGACATGCGGACGATCCTGCTGATCGGCTCCTCGCAGACCCGGGCGGTCGAGCGCGGCGGCGGCGTGGAGGTCGTCTGGACGCCCCGGCGGTACCCGGAGGCCGAGGGCCCCGCGGCGGAGTGACGGCGATCGACTGACGGATGACAGCTGACAGATTTCATCATCTGTCAGCTGTCATCTGTTTTCCGTCAGCCGTCAGCCGCGCGTTGTCAGCCGTCAGCCGTCAGCCGTCAGCCGTCAGCCGTCAGCCGTCGGCCGTCAGCGGGTCGGCTTGGCGAGCAGCAGCTCCGTGTTGTGGTCCTCGCCCGAGCCCAGCAGCGACGTCACCCGCCCGTTCGGGTCGTTGTACGACAGCTCGCGGTAGAGCGCCGCGAGGTTGGCGTCCGAGGTGCTGCCGAAGTCCGTGCCGTACGGCGCGGAGGACTCGATCAGCGTGGTGAACAGCGAGATCGTGGCGTCCCCGTTGTCCACGACCTCGATGATCCGGCCGTGCTGCGGGTAGTCGATGTGCGAGGCGGTGTTGATCTCCCAGAACGCCCGCTCCGGCACCGCGTGGCCGTGCGGCGTGATCTTGTTCATGTGGGTGTGCCCGTTCACCCACCCGACCACGTTCGGGTAGCGCTGCAGCAGCGCCACCAGCTCGTTGCCGTCGTGCCGCTTCTCGAAGATGTTCCGCGGGTCCGGCAGCAGGTTGCCCATGCTGGTGCTGGTGTGGTGGCTGAAGACCAGGATCAGGTCGTCCGTGCTGCCACCCGTCACCCGGTTCCCGTTGGTGTCGTACCAGTGCCCGCTGTGCGCCTTCAACTGCTGCTCCAGCCACCGCAGTTGCGCGGTGCCCAGCGAACCGTCGGCGAACCCGGCCTGGTTGGTGGTGTCCAGGCTGATGCCGACCACCTTCTCCGAGATGCGGAAGGTGTAGTAGAGCTTGCCGCTGCCCACCATGTCCGAGGTGAAGCCGTGCCCGTACGGGCCCGCGCCGGTGGCGGCCGGGTCCAGGTGGGCCTTGGCGAACTCCTTGAGCGTGAACGGCTTCCGGCGCTCGTCGGGGGTGATCCGGCGCACCGCCTCGCCGTTGGCGATCAGCTTGGCGAGCAGCAGCACGGCACCCGCCGGGTCGCGGCGCAGCGAGTCCATCAGCTGGGCGGCCGTGGCGTCGTCGCAGCCCTCCAGCTTGTACTGGCCGGTGTAGAGGTCGTTGAGCAGTCCGAGGTCCGGCAGGGTGCCCTCGATGCTGTCGTCGTGGTTGCCGACCGTCGTGTACCAGGGCGTACGCAGGCCCGGCGCATCGAAGGGGCGCCCGGCGGCGGAGAGGAAGCCCGGCACCTGCGGGAAGCCCTTGGCCTTGTAGCCGTCGCTGTAGGCGAGTTCGGGGTTCCAGTAGGCCGCGTTGCCGGAGTTCTGCACGCCCTCGTAGCGGTTCGGGTCGCCGGTGTTCTGGGCCAGTCGGCCACCACCCATGACCTTGAGGTACCAGTCGAGCTCGGCCAGTTCGTGGTTGTCGGTGTTGTCGCCGGTGGCCATCACCATGCTGAACGGCATCCCGGTGTAGGGGCCGCCGGCGAGCGAGTTGACCCGCTCGACGAGGGCCGACACACCGCGGGCGTTCAGGGCCTCCTGCGGCCGGTAGGCGCTGCCGTTGAACCGGGCCAGGTACTCGAAGCGCACCGGGGACTCGGTGTCCACCAGGTGCAGGTCGCTGAACTGGACGAAGCTGGCGAGGCCGGTGCGGCGGTCGTCCCGGCCGGAGCCCGCCGCCGCCAGGTCGCCGCGCACCACCAGCGGCCAGCCCGGACCGGCCGTCAGCCGCTTGTAGCCGCCGGTCCCGACCGGCGTGGCCACCTGCTCCAGGGTGGTCCCGGTGACTCTGACCGCCCGCGCGGCCGTGGCCGCCAGCGCCTGGTCGCGTACCGCGGCCGAGGCGAACTGTGCGCCGCCGAGCGACAAGGCCGACCACGCTGCGGCCACCGACGTACCGGTGAGGAACGTACGCCGACTCATCCCTGCCACAGAAAACCCCCACATAGTGATGGCCCGGTAGGGCGGACAACCCGTGCACCGGACCGACGTGTCATGAACCCGTATCTAACGGACGGCCAGATTACTCACTGGTAGGCCGCGGGACGAGACCCGTGCAGAGAACTCTTCGGGAACGGATCGGAAGGACTCCTCCGCAAGTCGCACACGGCTCCCCGGCGGCCCGTGCCGCCGCTCGCGCTCCGGCCGCCACTTGCGCTCCGCCCGCTACGGCCCGCCGCCGGGCACCGCCCGCCGCCTGCTACGGCCCGCCGTCGGTCACCGCCCGCCGCCTGCTACGGCCCGCCGTCGGTCACCGCCGGTCACCCCGGTCGGGCCCCGCCCGGGCGAGTGGGGGAAAATCGGCGGCGGCGGCCGAGGTGGCCGCCCGGGAAGACGGGACGGCGCGGGGCGCCGTCGGAAGCGAGGCGCAGGTGGCCGCAGCGGGAGCCGATGGCGGAGCCCAGGCGGGGGCCGGGGCGGGCGGCCGGGCCGGCCAGCTGAAGAGCAGCGGCCTGCGGCACGGCTGGACGACGGGTGCCTGCGCCACCGCCGCCACCAAGGCCGCGTACACCGCGCTGCTCACCGGCGAGTTCCCCGACCCCGTGGCCGTCACCCTGCCCAAGGGCCAGCAGCCCTCCTTCGCCCTCGCCGCCGAGGAGCTGGGGACGGACGGGCGGCCCCACGCCACGGCCGGGGTGGTCAAGGACGCCGGTGACGATCCCGACGTCACGCACGGCGCGCTGATCCGGTCGACCGTCCGGGCCGGGGAGCCCGGCGCCGGGGTGGTGTTCCGGGCCGGTCCCGGGGTGGGGACGGTCACCAAGGCGGGCCTGCCGCTGCCCGTCGGCGAGCCGGCGATCAACCCGGTGCCCCGGCAGATGATCCGGGACGCCGTCGCCGAGGTGGCCGCCGAGTTCGGCGGCACCGGGGACGTGGTGGTCGAGATCTCCGTCGACCACGGCGAGGAGATCGCCCGCTCGACCTGGAACCCGCGGCTCGGCATCCTCGGGGGCCTGTCGATCCTCGGGACCACCGGGATCGTCGTCCCCTACTCCTGTTCGGCCTGGATCGACTCCATCCGCCGCGGCGTGGACGTGGCCCGGGCGGCGGGGCGCACGCACGTGGCCGGCTGCACCGGCTCGACCTCGGAGAAGGTCGCGGTCGCGGTGCACGGGCTGCCCGAGGACGCGCTGCTCGACATGGGCGATTTCGCCGGTGCCGTGCTCAAGTACCTGAAGCGCCACCCGGTGCCCCGGCTGACCATCGCGGGCGGCTTCGCCAAGTTGTCCAAGCTCGCGGCCGGCCACCTCGACCTGCACTCGGCGCGCTCCCAGGTGGACAAGGGGTACCTGGCCGAACTGGCGCGGCGCGGTGGGGCGGACGAGGCGCTGGCCGCGGCGGTGGCGGCCGCCAACACCGGTCTGGAGGCGGTGCAGCTGTGCCGTGCGGCCGGGGTCCCGCTCGGGGACCTGGTCGCCGAGGCGGCGCGGGCGACGGCGCTCGGCGTGCTGCTGGGCTCGCCCGTCGCGGTGGACGTCATCTGCATCGACCGCGCCGGAACCGTCGTCGGCCGGGCGGAGCCGCTGGGCCCGTGACATCGTCACGACTGTCATGGGAGCGTGACAACGCCGCGTGGTGATGTGAAGATCTGACGGCCATACAGGGAGAGAAACGGACAAAAGGAGCGCCACGCCGTCCTCGGGTTCCGTTGCCATCTCAACCATGAGATATGGTCTGGCGAGTGACAGGCGACTACCTCACCCGTATCGGCACCCTCATCCGCACCGCGCGTCAGCACCGTGGCTGGTCCCAGGCGCAGCTCGGAGAGGCACTCGGCACCAGCCAGAGCGCGGTCAACCGCATCGAACAGGGCAAGCAGAACGTCAGCCTTGAGATGATCGCTCGCATCGGCGAAGCCCTCGACAGCGAGATCGTCTCCCTCGGCTACTCCGGCCCGATGCACCTGCGGGTCGCCGGCGGCACCCGGCTCTCCGGCGCGATCGACGTCCGCAGCAGCAAGAACGCCTGCGTCGCGATCCTCTGTGCCTCGCTGCTGACCACCGGTCGCACCACGATCCGCAGCGTCGCCCGGATCGAGGAGGTCTACCGCATCCTCGAAGTGCTCACCAGCATCGGCGTCAAGAGCCGCTGGATCAACGACGGCCGCGACCTCGAACTCACCCCGCCCGCCGAGCTGGACCTCGCCGCGATGGACGTCGAGGCCGCCCGCCGCACCCGCAGCGTGCTGATGTTCCTCGGCCCGCTGATGCACCGCGCCGAGCACTTCGAGATCCCGTACGCGGGCGGCTGCGACCTCGGCACCCGCACCGTCCAGCCGCACCTGACCGCGCTGCGCCGCTTCGGCCTGGAGGTCGCCACCACCGGCGGCGCCTACCACGCCTCGGTCCAGCCGGGCGTGCCGATGGACCGCCCGATCGTGCTGACCGAGCGCGGGGACACCGTCACCGAGAACGCCCTGCTGGCCGCCGCGCGCCACGGCGGCGTGAGCGTCATCCGCAACGCCTCGCCCAACTACATGGTCCAGGACCTCTGCTTCTTCCTGGAGGAGCTGGGCGTCAGGATCGAGGGCATCGGCACCACCACCCTCACCGTGCACGGCGTCCCGCAGATCACCCGCGACGTCGACTACACCCCGGCCGAGGACCCGGTGGAGGCGATGAGCCTGCTCGCCGCCGCCGTCGTCACCTCCTCCGAACTGACGATCCGCCGGGTGCCGATCGAGTTCCTGGAGATCGAGCTCGCGGTGCTCGAAGGCATGGGCCTCGACTACGACCGCACCCCCGAGTACCGGGCCCACAACGGCCACACCCGTCTGGTCGACCTCACGGTGCGCCCCTCCAAGCTGACCGCGCCGATCGACACCATCCACCCGATGCCGTTCCCCGGCATCAACATCGACAACGTGCCGTTCTTCGCCGCCATCGCCGCGGCCGCCCACGGCACCACGATGATCCACGACTGGGTCTACGACAACCGCGCGATCTACCTCACCGAGCTGACCCGCCTCGGCGCGGACGTCAAGCTCCTCGACCCGCACCGCGTGCTGGTCCAGGGCCCCACCCGCTGGCGCGCCGCCGAGATGATGTGCCCGCCCGCGCTGCGCCCGGCCGTGGTCATCCTCCTCGCGATGCTCGCCGCCCAGGGCACCTCCGTCCTGCGCAACGTGTACGTCATCAACCGCGGTTACGAGGACCTGGCCGAGCGCCTCAACTCGATCGGCGCCCGGATCGAGACCTTCCGCGACATCTGACGCACAGTCATCGACGTCATCACCGCCATCCTGCCGGCCGGCCTCACGCGTTGAGCCCGGTCAGCAGGATCGCCACGTCCAACCCGGTGTTCAGGTACTCCGTGAACACCGGGTTGTTCAGTGCCCAGGGCGAACGCCGCTCCCGCACCAGCCGGACCGCCTCACCGGTGTCCCGGCCGAGCCCGACCAGTGCCTGCGCCACCACCAGGCCCGAGCGGTTGTAGCCCGAGTGGCAGCGCACCAGCGTCCGGCGGCCCTGGCGGACGGCCGCCGTCGTGAGCTCCGCCGCCTCCTGCACCGCCAGCAGCTGGCCGGCGGAGAGCGGATCGTCCGGCACCTCCCGGACGACGTGCTCCACCCCCGGCGCCGGGCCGTGGCCGGGCAGCGTGAACAGGCTGACCACCAGGTCGAACTCGTGCCGGACGACGGCGGGTTCCAGCTCGCCGCCGGGCGGGGTGAAGTAGTGCCCGCCCATCCAGAGCCCGGGGACGATCTCGTTCCACGGGTCCGACGGTCCGGGGGTGCCGCGTTCTTTCTGGCGGGTCCGCACCGGTGCTCCCTCTCGGCCGACCCGTCCGGCGCTACTCGCCGGTGGTGCCGTCGAGGTGTTCGCGCAGGAGGTCGGCGTGGCCGTTGTGGCGGGCGTACTCCTCGATCATGTGGGTGACGATCCAGCGCAGCGAGAAGACCTCCTCGCCGTAATGGCCCAGGACGTCCAACGACTCGGCGGCGGCGACGAGTTCCCGGGCGTGGTCGCATTCGCCGCGCCAGGTCGCGAAGGCCTCGTCCGGGTCGGCGGTATCGACGTCGAACTCGGCGAAGGAGCCGTCGGGGTGCTTCCAGAAGCCGGGCGCTTCCTCGTCGGCGAGGACGTTGCGGAACCAGCTGCGCTCCACCTCGGCGAGGTGCCGGACCAGGCCGAGCAGGGAGAGTCCGGAGGGTTCCAGCACCCGGGCGCGGAGCTGCTCGGTCGTCAGACCGGCGCACTTCATCGCGAGGGTGTCCCGCTGGTAGTCCAGGAAGCCTGCCAGGGTGGCGCGTTCGTCGGCGGTCTGCGGGGTCCGGGTGCGCTGATCGTCGCTCATCGGGCCATCCTGCCGGGCGGACGGCGCCGCCGCCCGGCTTTTCCACGGACCGGACTCAGCCGAGCTGCTCCAGCCAGTGCACCGCGCCCGCCACGTCCGGAACGACCGGCACGCCGTCCGGCACCGGGGGGCGCTCCACGATGACGACGGGCAGCCGGAGCCCGCGGGCGGCGGTCAGCTTGGGCGCGGTCGCGGCGCCGCCGCTGTCCTTGGTGACCAGGACGTCGATGCGGTGCGCGCGCAACAGCGCCTCCTCGCCCTGGACCGTGAACGGGCCGCGGTCCAGCAGGACTTCGAAGGAGGGCGGCAGCGGCGGCTCGGGCGGGTCGACCGAGCGGGCGATGAAGTGCACCCCGTCGACGTGGGCGAAGGCGGCGATGCCCTGCCGTCCGGTGGTCAGCAGGACCCGCTCACCGCGCCGTGGCAGCAGGTCGGCCGCCGCGGCGAGCGAGGGGACGGGGAGCCAGCGGTCCCCCTCCACGGGGGTGAAGCCGGGGCGGCGGAGCACCAGCAGCGGTACGCCGGTGGCGGCCGCCGCGAGGGCCGCGTTCTGCGACATGCCGGCCGCGAACGGGTGGGTGGCGTCGACGACGGCGTCCACCCGCTCGGCGCGCAGCCAGTCGGCCAGACCCTCCGGGCCGCCGAACCCGCCGATCCGCACCTCCCCGGCGGGCAGTCGGGGGTTGGCGACCCGGCCGGCCAGCGAGCTGGTGACCCGCAGGGCCGGTCGGCCGTCGAGGGCGGCGGCCAGCTCCCGGCCCTCCGTCGTCCCGCCGAGGACGAGCAGGTGGCGCATCACGACCCGCAGGGCTCGTGCGGCCGCTCGCGGTCCGCCGAGTAGAGGTGGCTGTCGCGGAACTGTTCGGCGGCCAGCGTCCGGCCGACGAGGATGACGGCGGTGCGGACCACGCCCGCCGCCTTGACCTGCCCGGCGATGTCGCCGACGGTGCCGCGCAGCACCAGCTCGTCCGGGCGGCTGGCCATCGCGACGACGGCGGCCGGGCAGTCGGCGCCGTAGTGCGGGAGCAGCTGCTCGACCACGTCGTCCACGTACCCGGCGGCCAGGTGCAGCACCAGCAGGGCGCCGCTGCGGCCGAGGGTGGCGAGGTCCTCGCCCTCGGGCATGGGCGTGGCGCGCTTGGCGATCCGGGTGAGGATGACGGTCTGGCCGACGGTCGGCACGGTCAACTCCCGCTTCAGCGCGGCCGCGGCGGCGGCGAAGGCGGGCACGCCGGGGACGACCTCGTACGGGATGCCCACCGCGTCCAGGCGGCGCATCTGCTCGGCGACCGCGGAGAAGACGGACGGGTCGCCGGAGTGCAGCCGGGCCACGTCCTTGCCCTGGTCGGACGCGCTGGTCATCTCGTCGATGATCGTGTCCAGGGTCAGGTTGGCGGTGTCGACCAGGCGGGCGCCGGGCGGGCACTCGGCCAGGAGCTCCTCCGGGACGAGGCTGCCGGCGTACAGGCAGACCTCGGCGCGGGCCAGGAGCCGCTGGGCGCGCAAGGTGATCAGGTCGGCGGCACCCGGGCCGGCTCCGATGAAGTAGACGGTCACGAGGCGTCCTCCTGGCGGGTGTTGGGCGTGCCGGTTTCGGGTTTGACGGCGGACCACTGGGTGACCGGCATGGCCTGGCGCCAGCCGGTGAAGCCGCCCACCGGGACGGCGTGGGCGACGGCCAGCTTGACGAGCTCGCCGCCGTGCCGCCGGTACCACTCGGTGAGCAGCGCCTCGGACTCCAGGGTCACGGTGTTGGCGACCAGCCGGCCGCCCGGCCGCAGTGCGGCCCAGCAACCGTCCAGCAGGCCGGGCGCGGTGAGGCCGCCGCCGATGAACACGGCGTCGGGGGTGGGGAGTTCGGCGAGCGCGGCGGGGGCGCGGCCGGTCACCACGCGCAGTCGGGGCACGCCGAGCGCGGCGGCGTTGCGGGTGATCCGCTCGGCGCGCACCGGGTCGCGCTCGACGCTGACGGCCTGGCAGTCGCGGTGGGCGCGCAGCCACTCGATGGCGATCGAGCCCGAGCCGCCGCCGACGTCCCAGAGCAGCTCGCCGGGGGAGGGGGCGAGCGTGGCGAGGGTGGCGGCGCGGACGTGGCGCTTGGTGAGCTGTCCGTCGCTCTCGTACGCGGCGTCGGGCAGGCCGGGGACGAGGGAGCTGCGGGGGCCGTCGCCGAGGTCGACGGCGATGAGGTTCAGTGTGTCGCCGGGCGGGTGCGGCCAGCCGTCGGCCGGGCCGTCCAGGTGCCGTTCGGCGGGGGAGCCGAGCTGTTCGAGGACCCGCAGCCGGGCGGTTCCGTAGCCGCGCGCGGTGAGCAGCGCGGCGACGGCGGCCGGGGTGGCGGCGTCGGCGCTGAGCACCAGCAGGCGGCGGCCGGGGTGGAGGGTGAGCGCGAGGGTGTCCAGCGGGCGGCCGACCAGGCTGACCACCTCGGTCGCCTCCAGCGGCCAGCCGAGCCGGGCGCAGGCGTGGGAGACGGAGGAGGGGTGCGGCAGGACGCGCAGCCGCTCGGCGCCGAGGGTCTCGGCGAGGGTGCGGCCGATGCCGTAGAACATCGGGTCGCCGCTGGCCAGGACGACGACGCGGCGGTCGGCGTGGGCGGCGAACAGGGCGGGGACGGCGGGGCGCAGCGGGGACGGCCAGGGGACGCGCTCGGCGGTGACCTCGTCTGCGGGGAGGAGGTCCAGTTGGCGGGGGCCGCCGACGACCACCTCGGCGTCCCGCAGCGCGGCCCGGGAGGTGGCGGCGAGGCCGGGCCAGCCGTCGGCCCCGATCCCGACGACGGTGATCGGGGGTGGCAGCTCGGGCACCGGGTGGCTCCTCGTCGTTCGGTCCGGGGTCCAGCGATCCTGCTGGTCGGGGCAGCCTACCTGGCGGTATCCGGGCGGGTCCGGGGGGTCAGCCGACTGCCGGCGGGCAACGGAGAACAGCTGACAGATTTCAAACTCTGTTCGCTGAAATCTGAAATCTGAAAGCTGTCACCTGTCACGTATCACCTGTCCGCCCAGTCCCCCGACGCGATCAGCGCCGGCCGCTCCCGGAGCCGCGCCGCCACGGCCGGCCCGGCGAGGTAGACCCAGGCCTCCCTCGACCCGCCCGCCGCCGTCCGCACCGCCAGCCGCCGCCGCACGTACAGCCCGGTTCCGTCCGCCCGGCACTCCTCCAGCACGTCCAGGTCCGCCAGCGCTCCGGCGTACGCGCCCGGGCGTACGGTGATCAGCTCGCCCAGGATCCGGCGCCCGGGCCTCGCATCGAGCAGCGCGTACGGGAAGCCGGGGCCCGCGTGCAGCGCGGCGCCCTCCAGCACCGCCGGGCGGATGTCCGCACAGCGTCCGGCCAGGTGCACCGCGTGGTTGCGGCCGCCGCTGCGCAGGGTTCCGTAGACGAAGAAGGGCAGGTCCTCGTCGGATGCGGACACGGGTTCGACCTCCTGGCTGGGGAGCGCCCACGGTACGTGCTCCGGTCCGATTCGTGATACCGACTGGCGCACCGGGCCGTCGATGCGCTGTCATATCGGATGTTCGGCCAGCACCATTCAAGGGGGACACACATGACACCGCCCGCTTCCTCACAACCGGCCACCACCCCCGACCCGCCGTCCGACGCCATCCCCACCCCGGTCGACGACGCCGTTCCCTCCCCGCTGGGCGACGCCGCCGCCACCCCGGTCGACGACGCCGTCCCCTCCCCGCTGGGCGACGCCGTCCCCTCCCTGCTCAAGGACGCCCGCCCGGCCGCCCGCCTGGGCGGCGCGGTCTGGCTCGCGCTCGCCGTGGTCTACGTCGTCTGGGGCTCGACCTACCTGGCGATCCGGATCGCGGTGGAGACGATGCCCTCCTTCCTCTCCGCCGCCGCCCGCTTCCTCGTGGCAGGGCTCCTGCTGACCGGCTACCTGCTGGTGCGTCAGGGCCCGGCCGGGCTGAAGGTGAGCGGGCGCCAGCTGGCCTCCTCCGCCCTGGTCGGCGTGCTGCTGCTGACCGGCGGGAACGGACTGGTGGTCCTGGGCGAGACCTCCGTCCCGTCCGGCCTGGCGGCCCTGCTGGTGGCCGCCGTCCCGCTGTGGATGGTGGTGCTGACGTCCTTCGGCGGCGAGCGTCCGAAGCCGGCCGAACTCGTCGGTGTGCTGCTCGGGCTGGTCGGCCTCGGGGTGCTCTCGGCCCCGGCGATCGGCGGGTCCGTCGAGCCGCTCGGCGTGATCCTGATCATCTGCGCCACGCTGCTCTGGGCGTCCGGCTCGTTCGCGAGCAAGAAGGTCCCGATGCCGGGCAACGTGCTGGCCGCGAGCGCCTACCAGATGCTGGCCGGCGGCCTCTGCGATCTGGTGATCGGCCTGGTCCGCGGCGAGCAGCACGGGCTGGACCCGGCAGCCGTCTCCGGCCGCTCCTGGCTGGCCCTCGCCTACCTGGTGCTGTTCGGCTCGCTGCTCGCCTTCACCGCGTACGCCTGGCTGCTGCGCTCGGCGCCGCTGACACTGGTCGCCACCTACGCGTACGTGAACCCGGTGGTCGCCGTGCTGCTGGGCTGGCTGATCCTGGCCGAGCCGCTGACCGGCCCCACCCTGGCGGGCGGGGCGATCGTGGTCGTGGGCGTCTGCCTGGTGGTGAGCGTCAGCCGGCGGCCGCGGCGCGGTCCGTCGTCGACGCCTCCGGCGAAGGGCGTGTCCGGGCGTCGGTGAGGTGACGAGCCGCCGTCGGGGTGACGGTCGCGGGGCCGCCCCCGAGCTTCCGGCTCGCGGGGGCGGCCCCGGGTTCGTGCAGGTCGGAGGCGCGGGGCCGAGGCCCGGCTCAGAAGGCGTGCGGGGGCTTCCCCGTCCACCAGTTGCCGGGTGCGTCGGGGTCGCGGCTGGTCCAGTACTCGATGATCGCGTTGGTGAACTCGGTCGCGGACAGCACGCCGTCGCCGTCGGTGTCGAGGTGGCGGAAGGCCTCGTCGGCGTCGTCGCGGCACAGGCCGGCGAAGTGGCCGCGCTGGAAGACGAAGAACTCGCCGGCGTCCACCGTTCCGCTGCGGTCGGCGTCGGCGACGGCGAGGAAGGCCTCGGCGAGTGCCCCGAGGATGTCCCGGGCGGCCTCGGGGTCGTCGACGAGCGAGCCGGTCGAGACGACGAACTGCTGCCGGGTGATCGCCTCGGTGCCGGCGGGCAGCCGGGCGAGGTGCAGGTCGTGCCAGATCGTCAGGTAGGCGCGGACGATGACGGCTTCCGCCTCCGAGCCCTCCTGGTGCCCGAGCGAGCGGGCCACCGAGTGGCCCATCAGGACGTGGTCCCGTTCGGTGATGAGGCCGTCGCCGTCGGCGTCGAGGTGGTCGAAGCCGTGGTTGATCTTTGCGATGAGAAGGTCGTCCGACAATGTGTCCCCTCGGCTGGCGGTTCCTGGGTCTCCTACGTCACATCGCCTGCACGCTAACGCCTCGGGTCGCGCTCGCGCAGCCGAACGAAGGGCGAACGCAGGGCCGTGCCGCCCCGCGCCCCGCAGCCCTCAGTCGACCTGGTGGTCGGCCCAGACGTACGTCTCCGGCAGCAGGTCCGCCACCGGCACGGTACGCAGGTCGGCCCCCTGCCCGACGACGATCCGCACCTCCGGGAAGTAGTCCAACAGCACCTGGCGGCAGCGCCCGCACGGCGGGATCACCCCGCGCTCCCGGTCGCCGACCGCCACGACGGTGGTGAGCTCGTACGCCCCCTGCCCGGCCGCCGCGCCGATGAGCACCAGCTCGGCGCACGGCCCGCCGGTGAAGTGGTAGGCGTTCAGGGCGGTGACGATCCGCCCGTCGGCATTGCGCCCGGCCGCCGCCACGGTGTGGTTGTCACCCCGCGCGTACCGCCGCGCCACCTCCAGCGCCGCCGCGACGAGCTCCTCGTCCACGGGCGCCCCGTTGCCGCTCGCCGTGTCCGCCGCATTCGTCGTGTTCACCATGTTCGTCGCACCTTGCTCTCCGGTCGGACCTGACAGGGCTGGATCATGATCCACCCGCCGTCGATCGTGCCAACCCTTTTGCCGCCGCCTCCCCCCGTGTCCCCGCTGCTCCCGTGTCCCCGCCGCCTCCACCCCCGCGCCCTCAGTGCGCCGACGCCAGCAGCTCCCGGGTGTAGTCGGTGTGCGGCGCGGCGAACAGCCGGTCCCGGTCGGTGGACTCCACCAGCCGGCCCCCGTGCATCACCGCCACCCGGTCGCAGAAGTGCCGGACCACGGCCAGGTCGTGGGAGACGAACAGGAAGGCCACGCCGAGGCGTTCGCGCAGCTCCATCAACAGGTTGAGCACCTGCGCCTGCACCGACACGTCGAGCGCCGAGACCGGCTCGTCCGCGATGATCAGCCGCGGCCGGGGCGCCAGGGCCCGGGCGATGCCGATCCGCTGGCGCTGCCCGCCGGAGAACTCGTGCGGGTAGCGGTCCAGGTGCGCGGCCTCCAGTCCGACCTGCTCCAGCAGTTCGGCGGAGCGCTCCCGCCGTTCGGGCGCGGTCAGCGGGGTGTGCAGGCGCAGCGGGGTGTCGAGGGTCTGGGCGACGGTGCGGCGCGGATTGAGCGAGGCGTACGGGTCCTGGAAGACCAGCTGGATCTCGCGGCCGAGGCGGCGCCGCAGCTCCCGGTCCGGGCGGGTGACGTCCCGGCCGTCGTACGAGACCCGTCCGCCGGTGGGTCGTTGCAGGCCGGCCAGGACCCGCGAGGTGGTGGACTTGCCGGAGCCCGACTCGCCGACCAGGCCGACCGTCTCGCCGGGCGCGATCCGCAGGCCCACGCCCTCGACCGCCCGGACCGGCTCGGCCCGCAGGCCGGGGAGGCGCCGCCGCCCGGGGAAGTGCACGGTGAGGTCGTCCACCTCGACCAGCCACCGCGCGGGCCGCTCGACGACCCTCGGCCGGAACGACCGCCGAGGTGACGGGTCGTCGACTGTCGGCAGAGCCGTGCCGGGTACGGAGTCGAGGCGGAGCGCCGCTCCCACCAGCGCCCGGGTGTACGGCTCGCGCGGTGCGGCCAGCAGGTCGGCGGTCGGCGCGGACTCGACCCGGACGCCGCCGCGCAGCACCAGCGTGCGGTCCGTCGTGCCGGCCACCACGCCCAGGTCGTGGCTGACCAGCAGCACCGCGGTGCCGTGCTCGCGCTGCAACTCGCCCAGCAGGTCGAGGACCTGCCGCTGGACGCGGGCGTCCAGGGCGGTGGTCGGCTCGTCGGCGATCAGCAGCTGCGGGTCGTTCATCAGCGCCATCGCGATCATCACGCGTTGCCGCATCCCGCCCGAGAACCGGTGCGGGTGGTCGCGCACCCGGGCCGCCGGGATGCCGACCCGGTCGAGCATCTCCACCGCCCGCCGACGGGCTTCGGCGCGGCCCGCCCCGGGGTGGTGCAGGCGGTACGCCTCGGCGAGTTGGGCGCCGACACCGTGGAAGGGGCTGAGCGAGGTGAGCGCGTCCTGGAAGACCAGGGCGGCCCGGCCGCCCCGCACCGCGCGCAGCGTCGCCTCCCCGGCACCGACCAGCTCCTGTCCGCCCAGCCGGATCGAACCGGAGACGGTGGTGGTGCGCGGGTCGTGCAGGCCGAGGACGGCGAGGCCGACCGTCGACTTGCCCGAGCCCGATTCGCCGACCAGGCCCAGGACTTCACCCGGGGCGAGGTCGAAGGACAGCCCTTGGACGGCGGTCACCGGCGGGCCGCCGCGTGGGTCGGCGAAGCTGACGGTCAGGTCGCGGACGCTCAGCACCGGCTCGGCCGTGCTCCGGTCGAGACCCGGCACGGCACCGTCGGCGCCGACACCCGTGTCGGCGGCAGTGGCAGTGGCCGTGCCGACGGACCTCGTGCCGGCGACCCTCGTGCCGGCGGCCCTCGTGGCAGTGGACTTCATCGAACCGTTCCCCTCAGCTCAGCCGGACACGCGGGTCGAGCCAGGCCACCGCGAGGTCGGCCAGCGCGACGAACAGCACCACGAAGCAGGCGGCCAGCAGCACCGCGCCGACGACGGCGGGCAGGTCCTGCCCGGCGACGGCCTGCGCGGCGAACCGCCCGACCCCGTTCAGCCCGAACACCGTCTCGGTGATCACCGCCCCGCCGAGCAGCGCCCCGGCCTCCAGGCCGAGCAGCTGCACCAGCGGCCCGGCGGCGCCGCGCGAGGTGTACTTGAGGTGGGCGCGCAGCCGCCCGAGCCCCTTGCCGCGGGCCGTGCGGACGTACTCCTCGTTCATCGTCTCCAGCAGCTGCGAGCGCGAAAGCCGTGCGAAGACGGCCGAGTTGACGAAGCCGAGGACGATCCAGGGGAGCAGCATCCCGCCCGCCCAGGCCGCCGGGTCCTCGCCCGGCGGGGTGTAGGAGGGCAGCGGCAGCAGGCCGGTGGAGTAGACCAGGAGCCACTGCGCGATGTACCCGAGGAAGTAGATCTGCACGCTGGCGCCGACCAGGGTGAAGCCGGAGAGCAGCCGGTCGGTCCGCCGTCCGTGCCGCAGCGCGGAGACGAATCCGGTGCCGAGGCCGAGCACCAGCAGGACGGCCAGGGCCCCGGCGGTCAGCGAGAAGGTGACCGGCAGGTGGTCGGCCAGGGCCTCGCTGACCGGCTGGTGCAGCCGGTAGGAGTAGCCGAGGCAGGGTGCGGCGCAGTGGATGGTCGAGCCGTCCACGTCGTCGATGTCCCGGCCGGCGACGATCCCGGCCAGGTAGTCGGTGTACTGGGCGACGAGCGGCTGGTCCAGGCCCATGCTCCGGCGCACCGCTGCGACCTGCCCGCTGTCGCAGCGCGGACCGCAGGCGGCGCGGGCCGGGTCGGCGGGCGCGGCGTAGAAGAGGGCGAAGGCGGCGGCGGAGACCGCGACCAGGACGGCGAGGGCCTGGGCGGTCCGCCGCAGGACGAAGGAGAGCATGGCCGATCCGGGGGAGGGGTGGCAGGGGAAGGAGACGGCGGGACCTCAAGGCCCGAAGGCCTCAAGACCTCAGGACTTGAGGCCTTCGGACTTTAGAGCTTCAGGACTTCAGGTACAGCCAGGCCAGCGACACCGTCCCGTAGATCGGGTGGATGAACGCCCCGCCGACGTTGCTGCCGTGCAGCTGGCTGACGGTCGGGTAGGCGAACGGCAGCACCGGCACGTCCTTCATCACCGTCTGCTCCAGCGCGTACAGCTCCTTGGCCTTGGCGCGCGGCTCGCCGATCCGGTTGATCCGGTCGATCTCCGCGTCCACCGTCGGATTGCGGTAGCGCGCGGAGTTGATGTCGCCGCCGGCGCGCCCGTCGAAGGAGAACGGGACCAGCGTGGACGGCGTGGGCCAGTCGACCGACGAGGTCTCCTCGAACAGGTCGTACGGGGAGTCGGCGCGGTGCACCTCGTCCAGGAAGGCCTTGGGGTCGATCGGCTTGGGCACGACGGTGATCCCCGCCTTGGCGAAGCCGTCGACCAGCACCTGCGCGACGCGCTGCCCGTTCGGCGTGTTCCTGTACGCGTAGGTCAGGCTGCCCGGGGCCTGCTTGGCCTTGGCGAGCTCGGCCCTGGCCGCCTCCGGGTCGCCCTCGGGCTTGGCCGGGTACAGGTCGTACTTCTGCCAGTCGATCAGCGCGGGCGAGCTGAGCGTGGTGGCGAGTTCGCCGGTGCGGGCGCCGCCCTGGACCTGGCGGGCCTGCTGGCGCGGGTAGGCCAGGTGCAGTGCCTTGCGGACCTCGACGTCCGGCACCCGCTCGTTGTTGATCACCAGCTGGGTGACGAAGGCGCCCTGCCGGCCGGAGACGACCAGCTCGCGGGCCTTCGGGTCGGTGTCGGTCGTCTGGTACAGCTCGGGGGAGAGGGTGTCGGCGGCCGTGGTGGCGTCGGCGCCGCCGTCCCGTCCGGAGAGGATCTCCTGGTTGAGGTTGAGCGCCTCCTTGCCGTACGTGAAGACGAACCGCTCCGGGTACTGGTTGCGGATCGGGTCGGTCTCGGGCTTCCAGGCCGGATTGCGCTCCAGCACCATGCGGGTGTTCTGGACGTGCTCGACGATCCGGTACGGGCCGGTGGCGAACGGCTGCCGGTCGTAGTCCGTCCCGGTGTCCTTGTCCCGGCGCACCGGTGAGGAGGAGGACTGCGCGGCCATGTACGGCACGTCGGCCTGCGGCTGCGGGAAGTGGAAGACGACGGTGCGCTCGTCCGGCGTCTCGATCGCGGCCAGGTCGCCGTCCTGCGGGCCCTTGTACGCGGCCCGCGCCGCCTCGTAGTCGGCCGCGCCGGTGAGCCACTGCGGCCAGTAGGGCGGGCCGACCTCGTAGCCCTTGCCGAAGGTGCGCTCGATGCCGTACCTGACGTCCTGGGCGGTGATCGGCTTGCCGTCCTCCCAGGCCACGCCCTGCTTGAGCCGGTAGGTCCAGGTGCGCCCGCCGTCGGTCGGGGTGCCGGTGTCGGTGGCCAGGTCGCCGACCAACTTGGCCTTGCCGTCGACGACCTGATACTGCGTCAGTTGCCGTCCCCAGAGCAGCGAGGCGTTGTAGGTGGCCCCGGCGTAGACCTTTTGCGGGTCGAGGTGGCGGAACTCGACGCTGTTGTACACGTTGACCGTGCCGCCTGCACGGGCGCCCGGGACGGCGGGGGCGGGGCCGGCGCTCTCCTGCTCGGTGCCGAGCGCGGCGGTCAGCGGGGAGGTCTCCTTGGCGGAGGCCCCGGTGCCGGCGGAGCCGGTGCTGCCCGCGCCGGCCGAGCAGGAGGTTGCCAGCAGGGCGGTGGCGATGACGGCGAGGGACGGTCGGGTCCAGCGCATGGCGAATCTCTCCTCGCCCCGGCGGATCGCGCCGGGAGGGTTCGGGTGACGAACGGGAACGGACGGAAGGGCGTAACGGAACAGAACAGAACGGAAGGGAGCGGAAAGGAAAGGAAAGGCGGAGCAGGGGCCGCGGATCGCTCAGCGGGTGCCGGAGCGCGGGTCCAGCGCGTCCCGGACGGCGTCGCCGAGCAGGTTGAAGGCGATCACGAAGAGCAGCAGTGCCACCCCGGGGAAGGCCAGGTACGTCGGGTCGGCCCGGAAGACCTCGGAGCCGCGCGAGATCATCCGCCCCCAGTCCGGGACGGGCTCGGTGATGCCGACGCCGAGGAAGGACAGCGCGGCCTCGGAGGCGACGTACGTCGGCACTGCCATGGTGGCGTGCACCAGGAGCTGCGACCGGACGTTCGGCAGCAGTTCGCGGACGACGACGTGGAAGCGGCTCGCGCCCTGGGCCCGGGCGGACTGCACGAAATCCCTTTCCCGGAGCGAGCGCACGGCGGCCCGCAGGGAAAGCGCGAGCGGAATCCAGCCGAACGCGGAGAAAACCAGGACCAGCACCAGGAACTGCATCCACTCCGGTTCCGCGGTGCCCGGATCGACCAGTCGGGACTCGATGACCGGGCTGAGCGCGAGCAGCAGGAGCAGTGTCGGAAAGGCCAGCAGCACATGGGCGAGGAATCCGAACAGCCGGTCCGCGATTCCGCCGAGATAGCCGACCGCGACACCGGCCAGGACGCCCAGGGCGGTGGTCACGGTGGCGGCGGCGAGAGCGATCAGCAGCGAGGTGCGGATGCCGTACAGCAGCTGGGTGAGGACGTCCCGGCCGAGTCCGGGCTCCAGGCCGAACCAGAAGTCGCCGGAGATCCCGCCGTTCGGCAGCATCGGCAGGCCACCGTCACTGAGCAGGCCCGGAGTGTTCTGGCCGTAGTGCTCGACCGGATTCCGCCCGTACAGCGCGGCGATCAGCGGGGCCGCCGCGGCGAGCAGCAGGAACAGCAGGACGACGGCCAGCGCGGCGGCACCGACCCGGTCCCGCAGGAGCCGGCGGAGCAGGCCCGGGGGCGCGGGGGCCGCGGGCCCGGCCGCGCGGACTGGGACTGTGTCGACCGCTGCCATGAGGCATGACCCCCGAATTCTCCGCCGCCCCGTGGGTGGGGGTGTGCTGGTGTGCATTTCCGGTACGGCATCCGGTGGTTTCCCGGGGCCGTTCGAGCGCCATTCGATCGGATGCGTCCGACGTTCCGCAAATCGCTTCCGACGGCTCTCCGGGGAATTCCTGCGGGACTGTTTCGGGAATTGTGGCGGCTTCATTTCGCCGAAACAGTGGCGTTGCAGAGGAACGGACATATCCGATGAAACCGGACCGGCCGTTCCGCATTCTGAGACCTCCGCCACAGTCCCTCCGATGTTGCTACGATTCCGGTGGGCTGCGACTGGCGCGTAGGGATGGAATCAACCATCGGGAAGCGGCCTCGTGAAACCTCACGTGAAGTTGCCGAGCGCCTGGGCCATCCGCAATCCCCACCAGGAGACCGCCTTGGCCCAGCAGCCCCACACCGCCGCGACCCCCGCCGCCGACACCGCGTTCCGCAGCGCCCTCGACGTGGTCGCCGGCGTCGAACCGCGGATCGCCGCCGCCATCGGCCGGGAACTCGCCGACCAGCGCGCCTCGCTCAAGCTGATCGCCAGCGAGAACTACGCCTCCCCGGCCGTCCTCCTCGCCATGGGCAACTGGCTCAGCGACAAGTACGCCGAGGGCACCGTCGGCCGCCGCTTCTACGCGGGCTGCCGCAACGTCGACACCGTCGAGGCCATCGCCGCCGAGCACGCCCGCGAGCTGTTCGGCGCCGACCACGCCTACGTCCAGCCGCACTCCGGCATCGACGCCAACCTCACCGCCTTCTGGGCCGTCCTCTCCCAGCGGGTCGAGAGCCCGGCCCTGGAGCGGTCCGAGGTCCGCAACGTCAACGACCTCACCGAGGAGGACTGGGCGAAGCTGCGCCACGAGCTCGGCAACCAGCGCATGCTCGGCATGTCCCTGGACACCGGCGGCCACCTCACCCACGGCTTCCGCCCCAACATCTCGGGGAAGATGTTCGAGCAGCGCAGCTACGGCACCGACCCGGTCACCGGCCTGATCGACTACGACGCGCTGCGCGAGACCGCCCGCGAGTTCCGCCCGCTGATCATCGTGGCGGGCTACTCCGCGTACCCGCGGCTGGTGGACTTCCGCACCATGCGCGAGATCGCGGACGAGGTCGGTGCCACCCTGATGGTCGACATGGCGCACTTCGCCGGCCTGGTCGCGGGCAAGGTGCTGACCGGCGACCACGACCCCGTCCGGCACGCCCACATCGTCACCACGACCACCCACAAGTCCCTGCGCGGCCCGCGCGGCGGCATGGTGCTCTGCACCGCCGAACTGGCCGAACACGTCGACCGCGGCTGCCCGCTGGTGCTCGGCGGCCCGCTCTCGCACGTCATGGCCGCCAAGGCCGTCGCCTTCGCCGAGGCCCGCCGCCCCGAGTTCCAGGCCTACGCCCACGCCGTCGTCGACAACGCCCGGGCGCTCGCCGAGGGCCTGCTGCGCCGCGGCGGCACGCTGGTCACCGGCGGCACCGACAACCACCTCGTGCTCGCCGACGTCTCCGGCTACGGCCTGACCGGCCGCCAGGCCGAGGCGGCGCTGCTCGACTCGGGCATCGTCACCAACCGCAACTCCGTCCCGCAGGACCCGAACGGCGCGTGGTACACCTCCGGCATCCGGATCGGCACCCCGGCCCTCACCACCCGCGGCCTCGGCGTCGCCGAGATGGACGAGATCGCCGAGCTGATCGACACCGTCCTGCGCGCCACCACCCCCACCACCGCCGCCAACGGCACCCCGTCCAAGGCCGGCTACAGCCTCGACCCGGCCCTGCGCGACGCCACCGCCAAGCGCGCCGCCGACCTCCTCGCCCCGTACCCGCTCTACCCGGGCGTCGACCTGGTCTGACCGGCACCCCGGGCTGCCGCACTCGCCGGGAACGCCTGAAACGCCCGGGAACGCCCGGGAACGCCCGGGAACGCCGGGGAACGCCGGGAACACCTGAACCAACGGGACCACCGGCAACGCCAGAAAAGCCCCGAGCACCCGGACCACCCCGAGCACCCGGACCACCCCGAGCACCCGGACGTCCGGGGCCGCCGGCACCTCCGCCGACGGCCCCGGGCCACGTCCGCCCCGGTGCGGCGGCTAGTACTGCAGCGACTTGTACTGCAGGAACTCCTCCAGCCCGTGGCGCCCCAGTTCGCGCCCGAGCCCGGAGTTCTTGTAGCCGCCGAAGGGGGCGAGGGGGTTGAAGCGCCCGCCGTTGAGGTCGACCTGGCCGGTGTCGAGGCGGCGGGCGAAGGCGGCGGCGGTGTCGGTGTCGCGGGCCCAGACGCCGCCGGCCAGGCCGTACGGGGTGCCGTTGGCGAGCTCGACGGCGTGGTCCTCGTCGCGGTAGGCGAGGATCACCAGGACCGGGCCGAAGACCTCCTCCTGGGCGACCGCCATGTCCGGCTTCACGTCGGCGAGCACGGTCGGGCGGACGTAGAAGCCGGTGGGCAGTTCGGCGACCGGCTCCGAGCCGCCGACGACCAGCCGGGCGCCCTCGGCCAGCGCGCCGTCGATGTAGCCGCGCACCCGGGCCAGCTGCTCGGCGCTGACCACCGGACCGATCCGGGTCTGCGGGTCGGTCGGGTCGCCGGGCACGTACTGGGCGGCGGCCTTGGCGGCCCGGGCGACGGCCTCCTCGTACTGGTCCTCGTGGACCAGCAGGCGGGTCCAGGCGCTGCAGGTCTGGCCCGAGTTGGCGAAGACCCCGGCGACGTTGGCCTTGACCGCGCGGGTGATGTTGGAGCCCGGCAGCACCACGTTGGCCGACTTGCCCCCCAGCTCCAGGGCGACCCGCTTGAGGTCCCGGCCGGCCGTCGCGGCGACCTGCCGGCCGACGGCGGTGGAGCCGGTGAAGGAGACCACGTCCACCTCCGGGTGGGCGACGAGCGCCGCGCCCGCCGCCTCCCCGGTGCCGGTGACCAGGTTGAACACGCCGGCCGGGAAGCCCGCCTCGTGCACCAGCCGGGCGAACAGCCGGGCCACCAGCGGGGTTTGCTCGGCGGGCTTGAGGACCACCGGGCAGCCGGCCGCCAGCGCGGGGACGACCTTGGCGACGATCTGGTGCAGCGGGTAGTTCCACGGCGTGATCGCCGCGACCACCCCGGCTGGCTCGGCGTGCACCACCGAGTTGCCGATCCGCTCCTCGAAGGGGTGTTCGGCGAGCAGGGTCAGGTAGGAGGTCGCCACGGTCAGCGGCAGCCCGGCGTGCACGGCGGCGGTGAAGCCGACCGGGGCGCCCAGCTCGGCGACCACCGTCCCGGTGATCTCGTTCTGTGCGGCGGCGAGCCCGTCCCGCAGCCGGGTCAGCAGGTCCAGCCGCTCCTCGCGGGTGGTCGCGGCCCAGCTCCGGGCGGCCCGGCGGGCCGCTGCCACCGCCGCGTCGACGTCGGCCGTCCCACCGGCCGGCACGGTGGCGAGCACCTGCTCGGTCGCGGGGTTCAGCACGGCGATCGAACCGGGGTCCCCGGAGGGCCGCCAAGAGCCGTCGATGTACTGGTCGCCGTACTCCGCGTACTCCTGCACCGAGTTGTCCTCTCATGGGATCAGCCGATTGACCGACAGTGCTCGTCGGAGGCCAGTCAAAACGGCCGGGCGGCAGCGCGCAAGAGCCAATCCGGACCGGCAGACTTGCCGGTCAGCGTGGGGCGAACCGTGCGGTGTACTCGTCGAACGGCTCGATGCCCACCTCGGCGCGCCGCTCGTCCAGCCGCTCAGGCTCCTCGCACGGCCACGGCACCGGCCGACCGTCCGTCACCGCACCGATCTGGGTGCCGAAACGCTGCTCACGGCCCTCGTTGACGGCCAGTCGGTCCTGGAGGAAGGCGAGGTCGCGCGGGCTCGCCTCGCCGCACGCCACGGCCTCGCCCATCAGCGCCACCGCCCGCCGCTGGACGTCGAGTTGCCGGTCCGCGTGCTGGGCGACGAGCCAGGCCGCCCGCGCCGCCTCGGGGCCGACGGTCCGGTCGGTCGGCCAGCGTGCTCCGCCATGAGCTCCGCGAGCCGGTCGCCGTGCCGGGCGGTGAGCCGCCGCCAGGCCGCCTGCTCGGCCAGGTCCGCGCTGTTCGCCGACCGGGCGTTCGCCCCGTCCTCGGCCATCATCGCGACCAGCTCCCGGGCGAGCGCCCCGTCCTGCTCGCTCCGCCGTGCTTCCGTCATGCCGTCGACGCTCCTCGCCGTACGGGCCCTCCTGTCGAGGGCCGCCCGGCCCCAACGCTAGGCGCGGTAATCGGAACGAAGATCATCCGCTGGGACGGTGCCCCGCGGGCCCCGAACGGGACATACTGGATCCACGCTCGGGATGCGCCGTGTTCACCCTCCGGCGGTTCCGTGACGGTTCCGGAAACTCCCCTCGCCAAGACCTCCACACGGTGGTCGGCACGCAGGTACATTGCAGTGAACTCAGCGGCGGGGGTTTAAAGCTGACGACGCTTCGACGTGCCTGCGCGTACGGTCGGGTCGGCGCATTCTGCGACCGGCCCGGAACTCCTGCTTCCGCTGAGGTCCGGTTAGAGATCCACAGGTCCACCCGTGCCCCGAAGGAGCTTCCATGACCGACGCCGCGTTCCCGGGCGAGTCGCAGCAGGCCGCCGAGCCGGCGAGCCTGGATGACGTCCCGGGGTGGTTCTGGGACCACGACCGGCATTCCTTCGACTGGTTCCTGGGGCGTCAGGAGAAGGCCGGTGTCACCGGCGATCTGCTGGAGATGGGGGCCTACCTCGGCCGCAGCGCGATCGTGATCGGCGAGCACCTCCAGCCCGGCGAGACGTTCACCGTCTGCGACCTCTTCGACTCGGACGCGCCCGACGAGGAGAACGCGGCCGAGATGGACCTGTCCTACCGGAAGACGCTGACCCGCGAGGCCTTCGAGCGCAACTACCTCGCCTTCCACGACGAGCTGCCGGAGATCATCCAGGCGCCGACCTCCGTCCTGTCCCGCGGCCACATTCCCGTCGGCGCGTTCCGCTTCATCCACATCGACGCCTCCCACCTGTACGAGCACGTCGTGGGGGACCTCCAGGTCGCCCGGGTCGCGCTGCAGGAGCAGGGCGTCGTCGTGCTGGACGACTACCGTTCCCAGCACACCCCGGGCGTGGCGGCCGCGACCTGGGAGGCCGTGTTCAACCACGGGCTGAAGCCGATCCTGCTCACCGAGTGCAAGTTCTACGGCACCTGGGGGGACGTGGAGCCGTTCCAGCGCGAGCTGCTGGAGCGGGTCGACCTCGCGGTCGGCTGTCAGCTGAGCGCCGAGACCGTCAACGGCCGCCAGGTGCTGCGCATGACCGGTGACTCGGAGGGCATCGACCGCTTCCGCGGCTCCCGCCACCGGGAGCGACTGGCCGCCGAGGCCGCCCGGCGCGAGGCCGACCAGTCCGCGGTCGAGGCCCGCCGGGCGCTCCGGTCGGCCCACGACGAGGCCGCCGTCGACCTGGCCGCCAGACGAGCCCGGGCCGCCGAGGCACGCCGCCCCGTCAACGTCGCCAAGCGCGCCGCCCGGGACCTCCTGCCGCCGGTCGTCACCTCCGCGATCCGCCGGGCCCGCCGCGGCTGACCGGGGCGCGAGCCCCCTCGGACGACACCGAGGACGACACCGAGGTCGACACGAGGACGACACGAGGTCGACACGAGGACGACGCTGAGGACGACGAAGGCAGCCGTGCGGTCCCGGAAGGCGCACAGCTCCCCCGTCGTACGGCTCCGAAGACGCCGAAGGGCCGGTCGGAACATCCGACCGGCCCTTCGGCACGTCACGCGCTGCGGTGGCTCAGACCCGCGAGGGCTCGCCCGCCTCGACGGGAGCCTGGGCGTCCTGGGCGGCCTGGTCGTCCGCCATCTCCTGGCGGACGGTGGCCAGCGAGGGGTTGGCCCAGGCGCTGGCGACGCCCCAGTAGTAGAACGCCAGCCCGATCGCGGCCACGATCAGCAGGTCCCAGCCCGCGGGCAGGTAGCCCTGCCCGCCGAAGTCGGTGCTGCCGGCCCAGGAGACTCCGGCCATCACGAACAGGTAGGCGACCATCCAGGCGCCGGCCAGGAGGTGCGGCTTCAGCTCGGCGAACGGCTTGCGCAGCTCGTACCAGGCCCAGATCGGCAGGCCGGCGGCCATCAGCAGGATGACCTTGCCGGTGAGCGGCCAGCGGGCCCAGTACAGCACCAGCGAGCCGAAGACCATCGCGACCGGGGCGATGACCGGCATGGCGCGCAGCCGCACCGGGCGCGGCAGGTCCGGGGCGAGGCGGCGCAGGGCCATCACGGCGACCGGGCCGGTGATGTACGAGATCACGGTGGCCACCGAGACGATCTCGGCCAGCGAGCCCCAGCCGCGGAAGACCGCGAGGAACAGGAAGGCGACGACCAGGTTGAGCACCAGCGCCGGGCGCGGGATGCCGGTCTTGGCGTCGACCTTGCCGAAGAGCTTCGGCAGGTGGCCGTTCTCCTGCACGCCGTGGATCATGCGCGAGGTGGTGGCGGCGTAGATCATGCCGGTGCCGGAGGGCGAGACGAAGGCGTCCGCGTAGAGCAGGATCGCCAGCCAGTTGATGCCCCAGGCGATGGCCAGGTCGGCCAGCGGCGAGGTGTAGGAGAGGCTGCTCCAGCCGCCCGAGAGGTCGGCGGCCGGGATGGCGCCGAGGAAGGCGATCTGCAGCGCGACGTAGATCACCAGGGCGATCAGGATCGAGCCGATGACGGCCTTGGGCAGCGACTTGCCGGGGTTCTTGGCCTCGCCGGCCAGGTTCAGCGGCGACTGGAAGCCGTTGAAGGCCCAGACGATGCCGGAGACCGCGACGGCGGTGAAGACCGCGCTCCAGCCGTTCGGCGCGAAGCCGCCGTGGTCGGTGAAGTGCGCGGTGTCGAAGTGCGCGAGCAGCAGCGCACCGGCGGTGAGCGTCGGCACGACGACCTTGAAGACGGTGATCGCCGTGTTGGTCTTGGCGAACAGCGTGATCGCGAACCAGTTGAGGGCGAAGTAGACGAGCAGCAGCACGCTGGCGAGCGCCACACCGCTGAGGGTGAGCTCCTGACCGTTGAAGAGCCCCTTGGCCCAGCCGAAGTGCCAGGAGCTCATGTACTGCACGGAGGCGGTGGCCTCACCGGGGATGACCGAGACGATGGCGATCCAGTTGGCCCAGGCCGCCAGGTAGCCGGCCAGCGAGCCGTGCGAGTACTGGCCGTACCGGACCATGCCGCCGGCCTTGGGGAACATCGAGCCCAGCTCGCTGTAGGTGAGGGCGATGGTCAGCGCCACCGCGGCACCGATCACCCAGGCGAGGATCGAGGCCGGCCCGGCGAGCTTGGCGGCCCGCTCGGCACCGAACAACCACCCGGATCCGATGATCGACCCCAGCCCGACCGCGGTCAGGCTGATGGTGCCGAGCGATCGGCGGTAGTTCTGGTGAGACGCCGTCGAGGAATCGGGCTCACTCAACGTATCGGTCCTTTCGCTCGGGGTTCATCGGGTGGTGTCGGTGTTTTTGCTGTTTTGAGTCGGTATTCCGGACAAACGCACAGCAGCTTATGGTCCAAAAACGGGCGAATACCTCAGAGGAAGCTCAAACCGTTCGATCGTTGCCATCTCGTGTCCGGTTTCCGGACCGGCGGGCCCCGCGAAGAGGCCGGCGCCATGCCGCCACGGGGGTGGCGGTCGGGGCCGGCCGGGGAGTCGGCGGGGAAAAAGGAAA
>NZ_JBIWNL010000030.1:0-103810 GCF_044767225.1 Kitasatospora sp. NPDC101447 | reverse complement strand
CGACTGGCTCCACACCTACAATCACCACCGCGGACACACCGCACTCGCAGGCAAACCACCCGCCAGCCGCGTTCCCAACCTCACGGGCCAGAACAGCTAGGCCGACGGCCGGGTCCCGGTCTCGGTCCGGGTCCCGGTCTCGGTCTCGGGCCGGGCCCTGGGTGTCGGCGCGGCACACCGGCGCACCCTCCCGACCGCGGCGGAAGGGCGTGCCGGTGCGCCGCAGTGCCGCTCCGCGCCCACCGTCCGGTCCGTAGGCGGCGCCGGCTCTCCCGGGTCGGCCGTTTCCCGGTGCCCGAGGTCCGCCGGGATACTTCCGGGGTGCTGTTGACCTGGATCGCCGAGGTGGCGGATGAGCCGCTGGTGCTGGAGCCGACCGACCGGCGGGTGGAGTGGGAGACCAACACCTGGTGGCTGGGTGCGGAGGACGAGGACAGGCGGGCCCTGTCGGTGCCGGAGGTGGTCGCCGCCTTCGAGCGGACCGCCGAAGGCATCCGGCGCCGCATCCGCGGGATGGGCTTCGCCGGGGTGGCGACGTTCTACGTGTGGCACGACGAGCAGGCAGGGCAGCTCCGGTGCTCGACCGGATCGGTGGCCGCGGACCAGTTGCCGTTCGGCGGTGCCTACGTGCCGTCCGGCGACCTCGGCGCCGTGATCGAGGGCTTCCTGAGCGACCGGGGGCCGGGCGTCGTCGCCTGGTCGGACCTTGAGGACCTGTCGGATCTTGAGGACGGGGCGGACCTTGAGGATGTGCACGACCGGTGCGGGCGGGCCCCCGAGCCGGAGGTGGCACCGTTTCCCGTGTGGGTGTGCAGTGTCGGGCGGGCTCCACGGTGACCGGTTCCGCCCGCCGGGGCGGCCTCGGCGGTGGTGCGGACGGCCGGGCAGGTCGGCTCTTCAGGGCGCGCTGACGGACGGCTACGCTGGGCGGTGTCAGGGCAGCCAGTGGCGCCCGGCCGGCCGAGGGTGTCCGGTCCGGAGCGGTGTTACGAGATCGACCAGAACCGTTGCAAGACCGAGGAGACACCTACGTGGCAGAGCGCAAGCCCATCGAGTCCTGGCTGACCGACATGGACGGGGTCCTCATCCACGAGGGCACGCCGATCCCCGGGGCGGAGGAGTTCCTGCGCCGGCTGCGGGAGTCCGGCAAGCCCTTCCTGGTCCTCACCAACAACTCGATCTACACCCCGCGCGACCTCAGCGCCCGCCTGGCCGGGATGGGCCTGGAGGTCCCGGAGGAGTGCATCTGGACCTCCGCCCTGGCCACCGCGAAGTTCCTCAAGAGCCAGCGCCCGAACGGCACCGCCTACGTGATCGGCGAGGCCGGGCTCACCACCGCGCTGTACCAGGCCGGCTACGTGCTGACCGACAACAACCCCGACTACGTGGTCCTCGGCGAGACCCGCACCTACTCCTTCGAGGCGCTCACCAAGGCGATCCGCCTGATCAACCAGGGCGCCCGGTTCATCTGCACCAACCCGGACGAGACCGGCCCCTCGCCCGAGGGCGTGCTGCCGGCCACCGGATCGGTCGCGGCGCTGATCACCAAGGCGACCGGCGTCGAGCCGTACTTCGTCGGCAAGCCCAACCCGCTGATGATGCGCGAGGCGCTGAACACCGCCGGCGCCCACTCCGAGAGCGCCGTGATGATCGGCGACCGGATGGACACCGACATCGTCGCGGGCATGGAGGCGGGCATGGAGACGATCCTGGTGCTCACCGGCCTGACCTCCGCCGCCGACGTGGAGCGCTTCCCGTACCGGCCGACCCGCGTGGTCAAGTCGATCGCGGACCTGGTCGAGCTGGTCTAGCCTCTGCGGTGCTGTCGTGGGCCCCGTTCCGGCCGTTCGCCGGGGCGGGGCCCGCTTCGTACGGTTCGGCATGCGGGGAGGCAAGGCGCGCATGAGCACGACGGGGGAGTCACCGGAGCCCGAGCTGCCGGGGACGGAACCGCGGGAGCCCGAGCAGGCGGGCCCGGAGGAGAAGCGGGTCACCTGGGCGGAGCTCTACTTCGACCTGGTCTTCGTCTTCGCGATCACGCAGGTCTCCGGCCTGCTGCACCACCACCACGACGCGGCCGGCCTGGTCCGGGCGCTGGTGGTCTTCGTGCCGGTGTACTGGTGCTGGGTGGGCACCACCGTGCAGGCCAACATCCGGGACGTGGACAACCTGCGGGACCGCCTCGGCATCCTGCTGGTCGGCCTGGCGGGCCTGTTCATGGCGCTCGCGATCCCGGGCGCGTACGGCGGGCGGGGCGTGCTGCTCGGCGCCGCGTACTGGCTGGCCCGGCTGGTGCTGCTGCTCCTGCTGGTCCGCGTCCCGGGCGTCTGGCGCGGCCCGTACGGCGTGGGCGTGCTGGTCAGCGGGCCGCTGCTGGTGACGGGCGGGCTGCTGCCGGACGGGCCGCGGTTGGTGCTGTGGACGGTGGCCGCGCTCTGTGACCTGGCCGCGCCGCTGGTGTTCCGCCGTCGGCTCGCCAAGGTCGCCTACCACCCCGAGCACATGCCGGAGCGGTTCGCGCTGTTCCTGCTGGTGGCGCTCGGCGAATCGATCGTCGGGATCGGTGGCACGGCGGCCTCCGCCCGGTTGGACGTGGCCGAACTCGCCGCGGTGGCGGTCGCGTTCACGATCTCGGCGGGCCTGTGGTGGCAGTACTTCGTGTACGCGGCCGATGCGATGCGGCATGCCGTGGTGATCGCCGACTCGCGCCGGGACGTGGTCCGGCGGATCTTCCAGTACGGGCACCTGGCGCTGGTCGCCGGGGTGATCGGGGTGGCGGTCGGCTTCGGGGAGACGGTCGCGGACCCGTGGCAGGCGCTCGGCCCGGGGTCGGTGACGTTGTTGTACGGCGGCTGCGGGCTGTACCTGCTGACCTTCGGGTACACGCGGTGGATGATGTTCCGCCAGGTCGCGTCGACCCGGATCGCCGCGGCCGTGGTGGCGCTGGCGCTGCTGCCCGCCATGGTGCGGCTGCCGGCGCTGGTGGTGCTGTCGACACTGGCGGTGCTGCTGGTGACGCTCAACGTGCTGGAGCACCTCCGGGTGGAGCGCGCCGCGCGCTCCGCCGCCGGGGCCTCGGCGGCGGCCTCGGCCTCGGCCTCGGATCCTGCCTCCGTGGCTGCTCCGGCCCCGGCCGCCGGCTCCGCGCCCGCTCCTGTGGAGTGAGTTGTCGGTGGGCCTGTGTAGCGTTCGGGGTGAAAGAGGGCGTGCGGCGCAGCAGCCGCGGTGTGGGAGGTAGATGTCGTGACGGACACGGTCGAGGCGGGCGTGGTCGAGGCCGGCGAGGGCGGCGGGCTGGAGCTGCCCGAGTCCTGGCGCGGGGTGCTGGGCGCCGAGACGGAGAAGCCGTACTTCGCCGAGCTGGCGGCCTTCGTGGCGGCTCAGCGCGCGGAGCACGAGGTGTTCCCGCCGAGCGGCCAGGAGTTCGCCGCGCTGGAGGCCACTCCGTACGACAAGGTCCGGGTACTGGTGCTCGGCCAGGATCCGTACCACGACAACGGCCAGGCCCACGGCATGAGCTTCTCGGTGCTGCCCGGCACCAAGACGCCGCCTTCGCTGCGCAACATCTTCAAGGAGCTGGACGCCGACCTGGGCATCCCGGCTCCGGACAACGGCTACCTGATGCACTGGGCCGAGCAGGGCGTGCTGCTGCTCAACGCGGTGCTCACGGTCCGTGCGCACGAGGCGAACTCGCACAAGGCCAAGGGCTGGGAGAAGTTCACCGACGCGGTGATCAAGGCGGTGAGCGAGCGCGAGGAGCCGGTGGTCTTCGTGCTGTGGGGCAACTACGCGAAGAAGAAGCTGCCGCTGATCGACACCGAGAAGCACGTGGTGGTGCAGGGCGCGCACCCGTCGCCGCTGTCCGCCAAGCTGTTCTTCGGCAGCCGTCCGTTCTCGCAGATCAATGCCGCGCTGGACGGTTTCGGCGGCGAGCCGATCGACTGGCAGGTGCCCGACCTGAAGCAGGCCTGAGCCTCGGCCCGGGGTTCGTCGGGGGCGGATCCCGGGGTCCGGTGGCCGTGGTCGGACGGGTTCGATCTCCCGTTCGCCCACGGCCACTTGGCGTTCACGGCTGGCGGCCGTCGGTCGGTACCGGGTGTGCTTAGCTGGTGCCGATCGGTCGCCGGACCGGTCCTGGGAGGGGCGGTACGTGCACGGGCTGGGGCGGGCGAGGACGTTTCGGTGGGTGAGGGCCTCCCGGTGGGTCGTGGGGGCGGCGCTGGCCGGGGTGCTGGTGGCCGTGTCCGGTTGCAGCGGTTCGGGCGGCGGCGCAGGCGGCGGGTCCGCCTCCTCGGGCGGCGCAGCCGCCTCCGGAGCCACCGTCGCGGGCACGGCCGCCGGGTCCGGTGGTCTCGCCCAGCTGCCCGGGCAGACCTTCTTCGTCTCGGACCGGACCAACGCGGCCCTGCAGGTGACGGCGCTGCGCGGCCAGGGCCGGACGGCGGAGGCGGACACGCTGCTGAAGATCGCCTCCCAGCCCTCGTCGCAGTGGCTCGGTGAGCAGGGGGCGAAGGAGATCGCCGAGCAGGTGAGCCGGCGGGCCGCCGAGGCGGACCGGACGGCGGTCTTCGTCGCGTACGACATCCCGCACCGCGACTGCGGCCAGTACTCGGCCGGCGGCGCCGCGGACGCCGCCGCCTACCGGGCCTGGATCGCCGACGTGGCCCGGGCCCTCGGCGACCGCAAGGCCTGGGTGGTGCTGGAGCCGGACGCCGTCGCGCACACCCTGGACACCTGCGGCATCAAGGGCGACCTGGCCGCCGAGCGGTACGGCCTGCTGGCCTTCGCCGTCCAGGAGTTGAAGAAGCGTCCGAACGTCCGGGTCTATCTGGACGCGGGCAACCCCGGCTGGGCGCAGGATCCGGACGAGCTGGCCGGTGCGCTGCGCAAGGCGGGCATCGCCGCCGCGGACGGTTTCGCCGTGAACGTCGCCAACTTCTACGACACCGAACGGAACGCGGCGTACGGCGCCCGGCTATCCGCCGCGCTGGGCGGGAAGCACTTCGTCATCGACACCAGTCGCAGCGGCAACGGTGCGCTGGGCGGCGACTCCTGGTGCAACCCGCCCGGGCGTGCCCTGGGTGAGCGGCCGACCGCCGAGACCGGTCGGCCGGGGGTGGACGCCTACCTGTGGATCAAGAACCCGGGCGAGTCCGACGGGGACTGCGGACGCGGCGAGCCCCGGGCGGGCGAGTTCTGGCTGCCGTACGCGCTCGGGCTGGCGCAGGCGGCGCGCTGAGGCAGCGGGCTGCGCCCGTGCCCCGGGACCGTGCGTCCGCCCGGTTGGGCTGCCTGTCCGTCCGGTCCGGCTGCCTTCCCGGGCCGGTCCGCTCAGCTCAGCTCAGCCGGTGACCTGGATCCAGCGGGCGACCGACGGGGTGCCGGCGGCGTCCGTCAGGAACAGCATGTACCAGCCCGGGGGCAGCAGGTTGGGGTTGCCGGGGAGGGCGAGCGAGATGCCGTCCGCCGTCCGCCCGGTGATGTCGAGGGCCACCGAGCGCTGTTCGACGTCCGTCACGTGGGTGACCGAACTCGGCCGGATCAGCTTGGCGGTGGCGACGGCCTCCGGCCGGGAGGTGCCGACGCTGACGGTGCCGCCGAGCTTCGCCGCCTGCGGCGCGGCGCCCACCTGCGGGCGGTCGCCGCGGTACAGGTAGGGCGGGGTGTAGATCTCGATGCGCTGCTCGAAGCCGCCGGGCTGGGTCTCGGCCTTGTCGGCGAAGAGCGGGTTGGAGCCGAGCACGGCGACCCGGCCGTCGGGCAGCAGCAGCGCCTCCGAGTGGTAGTTGCGGCCGACGGTCGGCTCGGCGGCGGTGGTGAAGCTGTTGGAATCCGGGTGGTACACCTGCGCCTTGAGCAGGTCGCTGTCGCCCCGGCCGCGGTAGCCGCTGGAGCCGCCGGTGGTGAAGACGGTGTCGTCCGGGAGGATCACGCTGTTGAGGTAGCGGGTGCCGCCGGCCGGCAGGTCCGGGCCGGGGGTGAAGGAGGGCTTGGCGGCGGAGAGGTCGGCGATGTCGGTGCGCGCCGTGGACAGCGGCGACTCGCCGACGCCACCGCCGCCGAGGACCATCACCCTCTGCGACTGCGCGGGCGGCAGCAGCACCGAGGAGGAGGTCTCGGTCAGGCCCGGGTCGCGCAGGCCGGGGACGGGCTGGAAGGTGTTGTTCGACAGGTCCCAGACGCCCGGCTCGCGGCCCTTGTCGGCGGGGCCGTAGCCCCCGTTCGAGCCGGAGTAGAAGAGCCTGCCGGAGGCGGTCAGGAAGATCGCCGGGTAGGTCGGGAAGTAGTGGTCGGGCGCCTTGGCCCAGGTCTTGTCCTTCGGGTCGTAGATCTCGTTGTCGTTGCCGTTGAGGATCCGGCCGGCGTCGTCCAGCCCGGAGACGGTGACCACCCGGCCGTCGCCCAGCCCGGTCAGCGTCGGGTACCAGCGGGCGTAGGCCATGTCGGTGACCGGCTCGTACAGTTCGGTGTCCGGGTTGAACTCGAAGGCGGAGCGGATGCCCTGGTACTCCTGTTTGTCCAGGGTCAGCTTGTCGCTCTGGCCGTAGAGGTTGCGGGCGTCGGCGCCGCTCAGGTCCTTGATCCGGTACTGGGCGGGCGAGCTGGCGACGTAGTCGGGGCCGGTGCCGACCGCCTCGACGAACACGTGCTGCTCGCCGGCGGTGATCACGGTCTGCTTGCCGGAGCCGCTCTTGGTCGCGGCCGGGACGGTCACCGGGACGGTGCTGGCGTACTCGCGGCCGTTCGGGGCGACGAAGACGGTGCCCTTCGGGAGGGTCCGGGCGCGCTCGGGGCTCTCGTTGCGCACCCGCATGACGCCGGCCGCCTTCTTCACCGCGCCCGCCAGCTTCTCGTACCGCTGGGTGCCGCCGGCGACCAGGACCCGGCCGTCCGGCAGCGAGGTGTGCCCGCCGCAGAACATGTCGGCCGGGGTGGGCACCAGCTTGTAGGTGTTCCGGGCCGGGTCCCAGAGCAGGCTCTTGAAGGTGCCCGCGTTGAACTGCTTCTCGTCGTTGCCGGAACCGGCCACGATCAGCACCTTGCCGGTGCGCAGCAGGGTGGCGTGGACGGCGTTGACCCGGAACTCGGCGGGCAGCGTCAGGGTCTGCCAGTGGCCGTACTGCGCCTTGTACTCGGGGCGGTTGATCACGTAGTGGTGGTACTGCTGGGTCGCGAAGCCGAGGACGGCCGGCGCGTTCATCCCCGCCACGGTCAGTGCGACGGTGCTGCCGAGGGCGAAGCGCTTGGTGCGGCCGGTCTTGTGGATCCTCACGGTGGTTGCTACTCCCTCAGTGGATGGGGGTGCCGCTCTCGTGCTGCGGGGTCCGGACGAACGGTGCGGGGTGCGCGGGGTGCGCCGGCTGCTGCGGGTGCGGGTGCGGGTGCGGGTGCGGGTGCGGGCGCGGCAAGTGCTGAGCGTGCTGCGCGGGCTGCGGGTGCTGAGCGGGCTGGGCGGGCTGCGGGCCCCGCGGGTCGCGGGCGTGGCGCGGGCGGCGCTTCTCCAGCAGGACCTTCGGGTCTGCGGCCGGGCCGCCCGTGACGGTGAGGGTGGCGGTGGGCCGGGTGCGGCGGCGGCGTACGGTGTCCCCGGCCAGGATCAGGAGTGGCAGCAGGGTCAGCGCCAGGGCGATCCAGGCCCAGGTGCGCATCGCGACGTGGTCGTAGCCGGTGAAGTACGAGGCGGTGATCGCGCCGCCGAACACCAGTGTCCAGAACAGGTGGAAGCGGAAGGTGCCGAGGCGGTCGGTGCTGGCCGAGCGGCCCTTCGGCGTCACCTCGAAACGGCTGCGGCGGCGTACCAGCGCCTGCAGCAGCGAGGCCGCGTAGATCGGTCCGCAGAGCGCCGACATCACCATTCCGGCGACCCCGGACGAGCCGGCCGGCTCGTGCGGGCTCACGTTGTGCTTGCGGTTCCAGGTGTAGAGCAGGAGTTGGAGGGCGGCGGCGTCGCTGTAGAGCATCATCCAGATCTCGGAGGAGACGTGGACGCCCGAGGCGCCGAAGCCCAGGTAGAGCACGCTGGACAGGCCGCCGAGCAGCCAGGTGAGCGCGGCCATCGGGTAGAAGAGCACCATCAGCGAGTAGTTGAGCAGCCGGCCCGGTGAGAGCTGCCAGAGCACCCGCCAGTACTGGGTGAGCAGGGTCTCGTAGGTGCCCCGGCTCCAGCGGAGCTGCTGGGAGAAGAAGTCGGTCCAGGAGGAGGGGCCTTCGCCGACGGCGAGCACGTCCGGGGTGTACACGGACTTCCAGCGCTCTCCGGTCTTCGGGTTACGGCTCCGGTGGAACTCCAGACCGGTCGCCATGTCCTCGGTGATGGAGTCGTACAACCCGCCGATCGACTGGAGTGCGCGGATTCTGACGGCGTTGTTGGTTCCGACGAACATGGGCGCGCCGTAACGGTTTCCGGCGCGCTGGATGAGGGCGTGGAAGAGGTACTGCTGGCTCTCGGAGAATTTGGTGACGGCGGAGCCCGAGCTGCGGTAGTTCCCGTACACCTGGGGGCCGACCACGAATGCCACGTCGGGGTCGCGGAAGTAGCCGAGCATGCGCTCGCAGAAGTCCGGCAGCGGAACGTGGTCGGTGTCGACGGCCACCCAGAAGTCGTAGTCGTCGCCGTGCGCCTGGAGCCAGGCGTTGTAGTTGCCGTGCTTGCTCCTGGCGCGGAACCGGCCCTCGGGGCGGTTCCAGTGCGGCCGGCCTGCCCGGGTGAAGTGGCGGACGCCCAGCTCGGCGCAGAGCTCCCGCATTGCAGAATCGTTTCCCTCATCCAACAGCCAGACGTCGTAGGGGCCGTCGTGCCGCACGGCGCGGGCGGCGGCCAGCGTGGCCCGGACCATCTCGGGCGGCTCCTTGCCCGGCACGCAGGCGGTGAGGAAGGCGACCCGGGTGCCCCGTTCCGGGGTCACGGGGATCGGATCGCGGGCGACGAGGGTGGCGTGGGCGTTGGAGACCACGTTGACCAGCCGGAACACCTCGACCACGGCGATGATCCCGATCATCACCTTGTCGCCGAGCAGCACCAGGACGTTCGTCTCGTCCAGCCGCTCCGGCCAGTGCTCCGGCAGCAGGAGCCAGATCAGCAGCACCGCCTCCACGACGGGGGCGGCCGCCAGCAGCAGGGCGGCCCGGATCCGGTGCGGCTCGCGGCGCAACAGGCTCCGGTAGCGGACGCGGTACGGCGCGCGGTACGGGTCGGCGGAGGGCCCGGGCTGCGAAGCGCCTGCCGGGGGCGGGGCCGCCGGGCCGCCCAGGGGGGTTGTCGCGGGGCCGGGGTTGGGGCTGGCGTCGGGGGTGCGGCCGGGGCCGGCGCCGGGGATGTGGCCGGGGGCGGGGGCAGGGTGGGCCGGCTCGGGGCAGTAGATCCCGCCGCCGAGGTCGCCGTCGTCGTCCGGATCGTGTGCCGGGCCGGCGAGGCGGCTGAAGTGGCCGTAGTCGTACGGGGCTTCGGGTATGGGTAACTCGCTCAGGGCGGCTCCGTCGAGCTGCCCGGTGCCTCGCCCCCGGGCCGTTCCGATGCCCTTTCGTCGCGAGAACGGCGTGGTCATAGCTGCTCCCCCCGGAGTTCACCTTGCGGTACTGCTCGGCCTCGTCGTGGAGTCGTCGTCCAGACAGAACACGGCCCGGTGAACTGCGGCCTTTCCAGGCAGTTCACCGGGCTGTTCGGCACATGAAGTGTGCGACTGGTTCAGTTGTGCGCCTGCACGGTGACTTCGAATGCGGGACCCGGCGAAACTCCCGGCTTCCCCTCCGGGCGCTCAGATCCGCTAGGTGGTCAACTCTCCCGGAGCGTCACGGTGATTGCAACCGTTCCGAGAAATGATCACCACCCAGGCATGAAGACCCAGTGGTTCCGGGCCGATCGCGCGGCCGGAGGTGATATGGATACGAATTCCTTCCGAGGGCGAGCCCCGTGGCGCGTCGGAGCGGGCGACGGGGTCATCCGGGCGGCAGCAGGGCGGCTCCGGTCGCCGCCCGGACCTCCTCGAACCCGACGCCCGGCGCCGTCTCCACCACGCGCAGCCCCTCCGGGGTCACGTCGATCACCGCGAGATCGGTGACGATCCGGTCCACGACTCCTCGACCCGTCGCGGGGAGCGACAGCTCGTCGACGATCTTCGGCGAGCCGTCCCTGGCGGTGTGCTCCATCACGACGATCAGCCGACGGGCCCCGTGCACCAAGTCCATCGCACCGCCCATGCCCTTGACCGTCTTGCCGGGGATCATCCAGTTCGCGAGGTCACCGGCGGCCGACACCTGCATCGCACCGAGCACCGAGACGTCGATCCGGCCCGCCCGGATCATGCCGAAGGAGAGGGCGGAGTCGAAGTACGAGGCCCCGGGGGCGACCGTCACGGTCTCCTTCCCGGCGTTGATCAGGTCGGCGTGCTCCGCGCCCTGCTCCGGGTACGGGCCGACGCCGAGGATCCCGTTCTCGGAGTGCAGCACCACCTCGACGCCCCGCGGGAGGTGGTCGGGGATCAGGGTGGGCAGGCCGATGCCCAGGTTCACGTACTGCCCGTCGCCCAACTCCCGTGCGGCGCGGGCGGCCAGGGCGTTGCGCCGGTCGAGGCCGGTGGCAGCGGTGGCGGTGGCGGCAGCGGTGGCGGTGGCGGCAGCGGTCGTCGCGGCGCCGTCCCCGCGGCCGGTACTGGAGGCGGGGACGGCGCCGGTGCCGGGGACGGGCATGGTGCTGCTCGGGGCGGACATCGGCTCAGACCTCCTGGAGTGCGGGGCGGACGGTCCGGCGCTCGATGCGGCGGTCCTCGGGGTCGGCGGCCACCACCCGGTCGACGTACACCCCGGGCAGGTGCACGGCGTCCGGCGGCAGCTCGCCCGGCTCGACGATCCGGTCCGCCTCGACCAGGGTGATCCGGCCCGCCGCCGCGCAGAGCGGGTTGAAGTTGCGGGCGGCCGCGTGGAACACGCAGTTGCCGTGCCGGTCCGCCACCTCGGCGCGGACCAGCGCGAAGGACGCCGTGATCGCCTCCTCCAGCAGGTACCGGCGGCCGCCGAACTCCCGGACCTCCTTGGGCGGCGAGGCCACGGCCACCGAACCGTCCGCCGCGTAGCGCCACGGCAGCCCGCCCTCCTCGACCTGGGTGCCGACCCCGGCCGGGGTGAAGAACGCCGGGATGCCGGCGCCGCCCGCCCGGAGCCGTTCGGCCAGCGTGCCCTGCGGGGTCAGCTCCACCTCCAGCTCGCCGGAGAGGTACTGCCGGGCGAACTCCTTGTTCTCCCCGACGTACGACGAGGTCATCCGGGCGATCCGGCCCGCCCGCAGCAGCCGGCCCAGCCCCCAGTCGTCCACCCCGCAGTTGTTCGAGACCACGCGCAGCCCGGTCGGGCCGGCGTCCACCAGCGCACCGATCAGGGTGCTCGGGATGCCGCAGAGGCCGAAGCCGCCGACGGCCAGCACGGCGCCGTCGGGGATGTCCCCGACCGCGTCGGCGGGAGAGTCCAGGACCTTGTCCAAGGGATCACCTCGTGAGGGAGTGGATGGAAGGGGGGAGGGGAGAGCGGGCGCGGGCCCGGCCCGCTCCTTTGCCGGGGCCGTCCCGGCTCGCAGGCGCCGCTCTCCACCGTCACCGCCCACGGGCCGGCGCAGCGATGGCGGCCACCGCCATGGGTGGGTGCGGACCCGTGTCGGCGGGCCACACCCGCGCGCCCCGGGGGCGTTGCCGGACCGGCGGTATGTCGACCAGGGCCACATCCCGCCGGGCCGATGCATCGCCCGGCCACATGTCGCCGCTCCCACCGCACACCTACGGTTCCGGCATCCACCCCGCCGCACCTCAGGAGTCGGTCACCATGCGCAGTTCGACAGCCCCCACCGGGACCGCCTCCGGCGTCGGCCCGGGCGATTCCCTGACCGGCGGACCGGCCCGGAAGCTCGCCGTCCTCGCGGCGTGCGTCCTGCTCGCCGCGGGCTGCGCCAAGGCCGGTACCGCCGGGACGGGCGCGGCGGACGGCGGTGGCAAGGGTCCGGTCAGGGTGGGCCTGGTGTACTCCAGGACCGGACCGTTGGCGGCCTACGGCAAGCAGTACCTGGAGGGATTCAAGGCCGGCCTGAGCTATGCGACCAAGGGCACCGGAGCGGTCGACGGGCACAAGATCGAGTTCGAGGAGCAGGACGACGCGGGCGACCCGGCCAAGGCGGTGTCCGCCGCCAAGGACCTGATCGGCAAGGGCTACAAGGTGCTGGCCGGCTCCACCGCCTCCGGCGTGGCCCTCCAGGTCGGCCCGATCGCCGCCCAGAACAAGGTGCTCTTCATCAGCGGCCCGGCCGCCGCCGACAAGGTCACCGGTCTGAACACGTACACCTTCCGTTCCGGCCGCCAGTCCTACCAGGACATCAGGACCGCGGCCTCGTTCGTGGGCGATGCCAAGGGCAAGAAGGTCACCGTGCTCGCCCAGGACAACGCCTTCGGGCAGGCCAACGTGGCCGCCGTCAAGGCGGTGCTCGGCGCCGAGGGGGCGACGGTCGACCAGGTGCTCGCCCCGCCGAGCGCCACCGACCTCACGCCCTTCGCCACCCAGGCCAGGACCGCCAAACCCGACCTGCTGTTCGTCGCCTGGGCCGGTGACACCGCCTCGGCCCTGTGGACGGCGCTCAACCAGCAGGACGTGTTCACCGACACCAAGGTCGTCACCGGCCTCGACCTGGCGGCCTCCTACCCGCTGTTCGGACCGGCCGGCGAGAAGATCTCCTTCCTGAACCACTACTTCGGTGGTGCCGCGGGCACCCCGGTCGAGAAGGCCATGGACGAGGCCGTCACCGCTGCCGGTGGGAAGACCGACATCTTCACCCCTGACGGCTTCACCGCGGCCCAGATGATCGTGCACGCCGTCGAGGCCGCCCACGGCTCCGCCGACGACACGTCGGCCCTGGTCAAGGCGCTGGAGGGTTGGAGCTTCGACGGGGTGAAGGGCAGGACCACGGTCCGCGCCGAGGACCACGCCCTCCTCCAGCCGATGTTCCAGGTCCGGCTGACCGGCACCGGGTCCGCTGCCAAGCCCTCGGTGGAGAAGGTGCTGACCGCGGACGAGGTGGCGCCGCCGGTCGCCCCGATGGCGGGCTGATCCCGATGCCCGCCCGTACCGCCACCGCTCCTGCCGCGTCGGCCGTGTGCTCCTCCTCCCCGGTGCTGGGACTGGACGGGCTCGGTTGGTCCGTCCGCGGGGTGCCCATCGTCGAGGACGTCTCCTTCTCGGTCGGCGAAGGCGAGTTCATCGCCTTCATCGGGCCCAACGGCGCCGGCAAGACCTCCCTCTTCAACCTGATCTCCGGCATCCACCCGGCCACCCGCGGCAGGCTCCGGCTCGACGGCGCGGACGTCACGGCCGAGAGCGTGCACGCGCGGGCTCGCCGGGGGCTCGGCCGCACCTTCCAGACCTCCTCCCTCTGGCCGGGCATGACGGTCGCCGACCATGTCCGGTTGGCCGCGCAGGCGGCCGCCGGCCCGCGCGCCTCGTACCGGCTCTGGCGCCGGGCCGACCGCTACGAGGAGCAGCTGGCCGACACCCTGCACCGCACCGAGCTCACCGATCGCGCCGACACCCTGGCCGGCGCGCTCTCGCACGGGGAGAAGCGCAAGCTGGAGCTGGCCGTCCTCCTGGTCTCCGACCCGCGGCTGATCCTGCTGGACGAGCCGATGGCCGGCGTGAGCGCGGAGGAGGTACCGGCCCTCACCGAGCTGATCCGTTCCGTGCACCGCGACCTGGGCCGGACCGTCCTGATGGTCGAGCACCACATGGACGTCCTGCTCGGTCTGGCCGACCGGCTCGCGGTGATGCACCACGGCACCCTGCTCGCCCTGGACACCCCCGAGGCCGTGATGGCCGATCCGACCGTGCAACAGGCCTACCTGGGCGAGGCGTTGTGACCTCCTCTCCGCCCTCCTCGCCGCAGTCGTCCGCTTCTTCTCAGCCGTCCTCCTCGTTGGCGTCGGGTGCCGAACCCCTCCTCTCCGTCCGTGACCTGCGGGTGGTCGTCGAAGGGCTGCACATCCTGCACGGTGTCGACCTCGACGTGGCTCCCACCGGGGTCACCGCGCTCCTCGGCCGCAACGGTGCGGGCAAGACCACCACCGTCAAGGCCGTCATGGGCCTGGTGCCGCGTACGGGCAGCATCCGCCTCGGCGGTGCCGAACTCTCCTCCCTTCCCACACATCTGGTCGTTCGCCATGGCATCGGGTACGCGCCCGAGGACCGGGGGGTCTTCGCCGGTCTGACGGTCGCCGAGAACCTCCGCCTCGCCGAGCGCGGGGCCCCGGGCGGGGAGAGTGTCGCCGAGTCGAACTACCCGCTCGTCCACGAGCTCTTCCCCGAACTGAAGCACCGCGCCGGACAGTTGGCCGGGACGCTCTCCGGTGGCCAGCAGCAGATGGTGGCGATCGGCCGGACGCTGCTCAACCGCAACCGGTTGATCATCGCCGACGAGCCCACCAAGGGCCTGGCGCCCAGGATCGTCGCCGAGGTGGCCGAGGTCCTGGCGCGTGCAGCCGAGGCCGTGCCCGTCCTCCTCGTCGAGCAGAACCTCGCCCTCGTCCGCCGACTGGCCGGTACCTGCGCCGTCCTGGCCGACGGCCGCACCGCCCACCGCGGGGACACCGCCGAACTGTTGGCGGACGAGGAAGCCGCCCGCCGCCTGCTCGGCGTCGGCTCCCGCCACCCGCTCGCCGGCGGGTCCCGGCCCGCGGCCTCCCCGGCCGCTCCGGCCGTCACCGCGGAGGTGAAGCCCTGATGGACACCGTCGTCCTCCTTTCCTGTACCGGGCTCGGTCTCGGTGCGCTGTACTTCCTGGTCGCCTCCGGTCTGTCGCTGATCTTCGGTCTGATGGACGTGCTCAACTTCGCGCACGGCGCCCTGCTTTCCATCGGCGCGTACGCCACCTGGTGGGCGGGCGCCGAGGCCGGTCTCTCCTTCTGGCTCGCGGTGCCGTTCGGCACCCTGGTCGGGACGGCCGCCGCCGTCCTGCTGGAGCTCTTCCTGATCCGGCCGCTCTACAGCCGCCCGCGCGATCAGATCCTCGCCACCGTCGGGGTCGGGCTCGCCGTACCCGCCCTGCTCATGGGGATCTGGGGCGCGGACGCCCGCCCCTTCCCCCAGCCGGCCCTGCTGTCCGGCACCTGGCACGTGCTCGGTGCGACCGTCCCGGTCAACCGCTTCGTGCTGGTGGCTGCCGCCGCGCTGCTGTTGCTCGCTCTTCGGTTGTTCCTCGCCCGCACCCGCTACGGGCTGGTCGTCCGGGCCGGCGTCGAGGACCGGGCGATGGTCACGGCGCTCGGCATCGACGTCCGGAGGGCGTTCACCCTCGTCTTCGCCCTCGGCGGGGCGGCCGCCGCGCTCGGCGGCGCCCTCGGCGGTCTCTACTTCGGTTCGGTCAATCCCGGCCAGGGGACCGGTCTGCTCATCTTCGCCTTCGTCGTCGTGGTCATGGGGGGCATGGGATCCGTGACCGGGGCCGCCGCCGCCTCGGTGGGCGTCGGCCTCGTCCAGCAGTTCGCCAACTACTACACCGGCGCCGGGCTCGGCGACCTCTCGGTCGTCGTCCTGCTCGCCGTACTGCTTCTGGTCCGACCCCGTGGACTCACCGGGAGGCTCGCGTGACCGCCGAAACTCCGATCACGAGCACCGGTGGCCCCGCGGTCCACCGCAGTGCCGCCCCGGCAGGGGGGACTGACACCGGCCTTCCCACGACCCACAGGGAACACACACGCGAGTCCGCCATGATCACTCGAACAGGTGATTCATTCACTCATCGCTGGACAGTGCTGCACAGAGCGCTACGCTGGTGGCCGATCGCCCTGCTGATCACGCTCCTTGTCGCCCCATACAGTGCGCTTCCCGTCCCGGGACTGCTCGACGGCCCGCTCGGCAGCCCGGGAAGCCTCCAACTCCTCGCCCTGTGCCTGCTCTACGGGGCCCTCGCCACCGGCTACGACCTCCTGCTCGGCCGTACCGGACTGCTCTCCTTCGGCCACGCGCTCTACTTCGCGACCGGCCTCTACGCCACCGATCTCGGCATGCTGGAGCTGCAACTGCCGTTCGCCGCCGCCGCGGTGTTCGGCGTCGCCTGCACCGTGCTGCTGGCCCTGCTGCTCGGCTCGGTGAGCCTGCGCGTCACCGGCATCGGCTTCTCCATGGTCACCCTCGCCTTCGCCCAGGCCGGCTCCATCCTCGTCCAGCGGAACCCCGGTGGCGTCACCGGCGGCGAGGAGGGCCGGTCCGCCCCGGCCGACCTGCTGCCCTCCGGCCTGCTCGGGATCGAGAACACCGCCACCCTCTACTGGATCGCCGTCGGCTACCTGGTGCTGACGGTCGCCGCGGTCCACTGGGCCGTCAACTCGCCGATCGGGCGGGTCTGGGAGGGCATCAGGGAGAACGAGCGCCGGGTCGAGGTGCTCGGACTGCGCCCCTACGGCTACAAGTTGGTCGCCTTCGTGCTGGCCGGCGCGCTCGCCGGGCTGGGCGGGGTGGTCTACCTGCTGCTGACCGGCGGCGCCACCCCGCAGGCCGCCTCCTCGGACGCCACGCTCGCCCTCCTGGTCATGGTCGTCCTCGGCGGGTCCGGCACCCGCTGGGGCCCACTGCTCGGCGGTGTCCTGTACACCTGGGCGAGCCACCGGCTCGGCGACCTCGCCAACTCCACGGCCGTCGCGGACCTGCCCGCGGCGCTGCGGGTGCCGCTCTCCCAGCCCCTCTTCCTGCTCGGCGCGTTGTTCGTCGCCGTGGTCTACCTGCTGCCCGGCGGCCTGGCCGGTCTGCCCGCCCGCATCCGCGCCGCCAGATCCGCCCGCTCCGCCCGGACGCCGGCCGACGTCCGGACCGCCCGCCCCACCGGAGGTGCCCCCGCGTGAGCCAGTCACCACTGAAGCCCGAGGAGTCGACCGTTCCCGTGCCCGGCGGGGACCTGACCGTCCTGCGCTGGCCCGCCGACGAACCGGGAGCGCCGACGGTCGTGGCGGTGCACGGCATCACCGCCAACGGCCTCGCCTGGTTCGAGGTCGCCCGCAGGATGGCCGGACGCGTCACCCTGGTCGCGCCCGACCTGCGGGGCCGTGGCGCCAGCCGCTCGGTCTCCGGACCGTACGGACTGGCCCGGCACGCCGATGACGTGGCCGCACTGATCACCGCCCTCGACACGGGGCCCGCCGTGGTCGTCGGCCACTCGATGGGGGCCTGGGTCGCAGCCCTGGCCGCCGTGCGGCACCCCGGACTCGTCCGCCGGGTCCTGCTGGTGGACGGCGCGGTGACCTTCCCGCTGCCGGAGGGCGTTCGCGAGGAGGACGCCCTGGCCGCGGTGCTCGGGCCCGCACTGGCCCGGCTGTCGATGACCTTCCCGGACCAGGAGGCCTACCGGGAGTTCTGGCGCCGGCACCCGGCCTTCGGAGGTGCGTGGTCGGAGGGGATCGACGCCTACACCCAGCGCGACCTCGTCGGCGCGGTGCCCGAACTGCGCTCCTCCTGCGTGCTGGAGGCCGTGCAGGCCGACGGCGCCCAGGTGCTCCTCGACCGGGAGGCGGCTTCCGCCGTGCACCGGCTGCCCTGCCCGGCCGAACTGCTCTGGGCGGAACGCGGACTGCTCGACGAGCCGCAGGGCCTCTACGACCACCAACGGATCGGGCTGGCCGGGCTGGACCCGGAGCGGGTTCCGGCCTCGCCGGTGCCGGACTCCAACCACTACTCGATCCTCTGGGGCGAGGCCGGGGCCGACCGGATCGTCCGCAGCCTGCTCGCGGACGCCCCCGCCGCGGGGTAGCCACCCGCTCGACCGGACCGGGGCGGACCGGGGCGACAGCGGCCGGCGGGGTCAGGACACCCACCGGCCGCCACGCCCCCGGCGGCCCCGTTCCCGGCGGTCCACCCTCCTGGTGGTGCCGCCCCCAGCGGTGCTGCTCTCCGCCGCACCCCGACCGTGCGTCAGCCGGCCGTGCCGAGGAAGGTCTCCCAGCCGCCCGCCGGCGCCTGGCCGACGTTGAGCGAGCGCAGCTTGCGCAGGGTGGACTGGTCCTGCACCTCCAGCCACTCGACCAGCTGCTTGAAGGAGACCAGCCGGACGTCCGGCTTGCCGGCGATCGACTTGAGCGCCTGCTCGACGGCGTCCATGTAGATGCCGCCGTTCCACTGCTCGAAGTGGTTGCCGATGAAGAACGGTGCGCGGTTGCTGTTGTACGCGCGCTCGAAGCCCGCCAGGTAGGAGCCGGCGGCCTGGGTGCGCCAGTCGTTGTAGCTGGCCGGGTCGCCCTTGGTGCTGCCCTTGGACTGGTTGGCCAGGATGTTGTAGTCCATCGACAGGACCTGGAAGGTGTGCCCGGGGAACGGTATGGACTGCAGCGGGAAGTCCCAGACCTTGCCGTCCTGCACCTTCTGCGGCCATATCTGGAGGCCGCCCGACGAGCTGGCGTCGTACTTCCAGCCGAGCTTGGCGATGGTCGGCAGCAGCGCCTTCTGCCCCTCCAGGCACGGAGTGCGGCCGCCGATGAGCTCCTTCTTGTAGTCGAACGGGAGCGGATCGACGTCGGTGAAGCCGGTGTTGGTCCGCCACTGGGTGACGAAGCCGATGGCCTGGTCGATCTCGCTCTGCCAGTCCTCCGGGGTCCACATGTTGACCCCGTTCTTGTCCGGGCGGCTGGAGCAGAAGTGCCCGTTGAAGTGGGTGCCGATCTCGTGCCCGGCCAGCCAGGCCTGGCTGATGAGCTTGAGCGTGCTCTTGACCGCGCCGTCCGACAGGTACGGGATGTCCGAGGCCCCGACCGAGTGCTTCGGCGGGTGGTACAGGTCGGCCTTGCCCTTGGGCAGGGCGTAGATCCCGGAGAGGAAGAAGGTCATCGTGGCCTTGTACTGCTCCGCCAGCTTCAGGAAGCGGGGGAACTGGCCGTCCTCGGTGCCGCCGGCACCGTCCCAGGAGAAGACCACGAACTGCGGCGGCCGCTCGCCCGGCTTGAGCTTCTCGGGCTTGGGCTGGTTGGGCTGCGGGCCGGTGTCCGCATTGGAGCCGTCGCCGATCGGGGTGCCCTTGGGCACCACCGGCTGGGCCTGACCGCCGGCGCCGCCGTCCTGGGCGCCACTCGCGCCGCCGGAGCCGGGGGAGGCGGAGCCCTGACCCGACCCGGATCCGCCGCTGGAGCACGCCGAGACCGCGCCGAGGGCCGCGGTCGCAGCGGTCGCACTGAGCACCGTCCTGCGCGAGATGCTGGTCATGGTCTCCCCTGGGTACCGATACCGGTGGTGAGGGCGGTCCGTGGCCGCACCGGTCAAATCGGGCAATTGATGATTATTCCGCCGCTAGCATGTCATGTCGCCGCAACGGCCTCCAAGGCCGCCGGGCTCCGACGACTCTCAACACGTCGGGTGCGTCCGGCCGGGCTGCAGGGATCCGGTATCTGTTGCCGTCCTGTGACGCTTCGCATTCCTCGCGGCCCGCGCAGTACGGTACCGCCGGTCCGTCCGGGGTTGGTGGCGGTTCGTCAGCGTTCGGCCCGTTTGATCGCCCTTTTGGGGAAATTTTTGCCCCTTGATGGGCAGTGCGCCCCCAGGGCAGTAGTTCCAACGCGGACAGCGCCCCGCGGAGGTCGCAGGTCGGAGGTCGCCCCGCTGAGGTCGGCGGCCGAGGGCAGCGGCCGGGGGTGGGGGTCGAGGGTGGGGGTCGGTGGCAGGGGCCGAGGCCGGCAGGGGCGGCGAGGGCCGGCCGCCCCGGGTGGGCCGATCAGAGCGCGGCGAGCCGCCGGTTGCGGCGCACGATCCGCGCGATCGCGGTGCTGATGGCGGTGGCCGCCGCGCAGGAGACCACGAGGCTCAGCCAGGCGGTGTTGAACCAGTGGCTGTTCAGCCAGCCCAGCGTGACGATGTAGGCGGCCCAGATCAGTGCGGCCAGCGCCGACCAGTGCAGGAAGCGGTGCGGATGGGCGGGGGAGTGGCCGATCGCCACGTCGAGGACGGTCCGGCCGGCCGGGACGAACCGTGCGATCACCACCATGGCGGCGGCCGCGCCGTGCGGGCGTTCGACCAGGGCTTCCTGGACCCGGGCCACGCTGGCCGCCAGTTTGGGGCGCCGGGCGAGCCGGCGGTGCAGCATCGGGGCGCCGCGCCGTGCCAGGTGGAGCAACAGCAGATCACCCAGGAAGGAGGCCACCGCCACGCCCAGGCCGAGCATCAGCGGAGCCCCGTTGATCTGTGCCGTCTTGAGCACGGCCAGGATGACCAGCGTCCCGCTGGGGATGAAGGGGAGGAGGGCGTCGCCGAGCACGGCGAACAGAGCCAGGGCGCAGATCCACGAGGATCCGATCGCCGCCACGAAGTTCAAGGCCCTTACTCCCTCCACGCCGCCCGAGCGAGCAGGTGGCTGTAGGGGTCAACGCTAGCGCCTCGACTTTTCATGGCATGAAGCACCCCGGTATGCCGCAGATCACGACCGCCGGTTCCGGCCGCTCCGCCGGGTGCCGGGCCGTGCGCACCGGGCGGGGCGGAGGACGAGCCTCCGTCGGGGAAGGCTGCCGTCGTCGCCGCCAGGAACCGAACGAGCCCCCGGGGCGGGGTGCCGCGCCGAGGGCTCGCAGTGATCGTCCGGAACTGGTCCAGCCCGACGATCTTGCTGGTGGAGCGCGGATCCCGCTCAGCGATCCGCTCCTGATCACCAGCCTGCCGGATGTCGGCCGCCGTCGCGAGCCCTGGCCCTGGCGACTTCCGGCGCTGGCGTGAAGTCGCCAACCGTGTCCGTGCGCTGGCTCTCCGTCAGTTGCACGAGTGGTCGGCGGCCCCCGGAGGAATGGCCGAAACGTGTTCGGACCGGGGGCGAACGGTGCCCCGACCACGGGAACAGCGAGCCGCCCGCCGTGGTTGACCCCGGTCGGCAACAGCGACCGCCGGGCCGTCCGGGACCGGCACGTCGCCACACGGAGGACGGCTCACGACAGCCAGGAGGGCGGACGGCATGACCAGCGAGGACCAGCAGGAGCACGGGACCGGGCCGGTGGCCGGCGCAGCGATCCGGGGCACCGCCCGCGGCACGGCGCCCGCTCCGCTCTCGATCCTCGACCTGGCGACCGTCGGCGCCGGCCACACGCCCGCCGAGGCGCTGGCGGCCACCACGACGCTGGCCCGCAAGGCCGAGCAGTGGGGCTACCACCGGTTCTGGGTCGCGGAGCACCACGGCATGCCCGGCGTGGCCAGCTCGACCCCGGCCGTCCTGCTCGCCCACCTCGGGGCGAACACCACGATGCTCCGGCTCGGTTCGGGCGGCGTGATGCTCCCCAACCACGCCCCGCTGGCCATCGCCGAGCAGTTCGGCCTGCTGGAGGCCCTGCACCCCGGCCGGATCGACCTCGGGCTCGGCCGCGCCCCCGGCACCGACCCGGCGACCGCCCGCGCGCTGCGCCGCGGCCAGGCCGAGGGCGCGGACGACTTCCCCCAGCAACTCGCCGAGCTGACCCACTTCCTCGACGGCGACTTCCCCACCGGGCACCCGTACGCCCAGCTCACCGCCGTTCCCCGGGGCGAGGGCCGCCCGCCGGTCTGGCTGCTCGGGTCCTCCGGGTTCAGCGCCCGACTCGCGGGCCGCCTCGGCCTCCCGTTCGCCTTCGCCCACCACTTCAGCAGCGCCAACACCCTCCCGGCCCTGGACCTCTACCGGTCGTCCTTCCGCCCCTCCGCCGTGCTCACCGAGCCGTACGCCCTGATCGGCGTGAGCGCGGTCGCCGCCGACGACGAGCCCTCGGCCCGCCGGCTGGCCCGCTCCGCCGCGCTCGGCATGCTCCGGCTGCGGCGGGGCAACCCCGGCCCGATCCCCACCCCGGAGGAGGCCGAGCAGTACCCGTACAGCCCGGCCGAGGCGGACTTCATCGACAGTTGGCTCGACAACGTCGTGCTCGGCGACCCGGGCCGGGTCGCCGACGGGCTGGAGGCCCTGCGCAAGCGGACCGGGGTGGACGAGCTGATGGTCACCTCGCACATCCACGGCCACGAGGCCCGCCTCCGCTCCTACGGCCTGATCGCCGAGGCGTACGGCCTGACGGCAGACGCCTGACGGCAGGAGCCGCCTGACAGCAGGGGCCCGACCGCCGCTGTGCACGCCTGACCGCCCCGGGCGGCGGCTGCCCGACGCCCCGCCTCCGCGTCCCGCTGCCGCTACCGCCCGTCCAGGGCGGGGCGGCCGTCGCGGAGTATGGCCGCGACCAGCGCGGCCTCGCCCGGTCGGGCGAAGTACCAGCCCTGGGCGGTGTCGCAGCCGGTCAGCCGCAGCCGCTCGGCCTGGGCCGCGCTCTCGATGCCCTCGGCGGTGACGGTCAGGCCGAGGGTGTGGGCCAGCTGCACCATCGCGCCGACGATCTGCTCGTCGGCGTCGCTGCGGCGGGTGCCGAGCTCGGGGAGGCCGGGGCGGTCGGCGGGGGCCGGGTCGCGGAAGCCCTCGATGAAGGTGCCGTCCAGCTTCAGCACGTGGACGGGGAGCCTGGAGAGGTAGGCCAGGTTGGAGTAGCCCGTGCCGAAGTCGTCGATGGCGATCCGCACGCCCATGTCCGCGAGGGCCTGGAGGGCCTGCAGCGGACGTCCGCCGGGGCCGAGCAGGGCGCTCTCGGTGATCTCCAGCTGGAGCAGCCGGGCGGGCAGGCCGGTGCGTTCGAGGGCGCGGGCGACGTCGGCGACGACGTCGGAGTCCCAGATCTGGCGGGCGGCCAGGTTGACGCTCACGAAGGTCTCGGTGTCCGGGAACTCGGTGAGCCACTGGCGGGCCTGGCGGCAGGACTCCTCCAGCACCCACTTCCCGAGCGGCACGATCGCGCCGGACTCCTCGGCGAGCGGGATGAACCGGTCCGGGGAGAGCGTCCCGTAGCGGGGGTGGCGCCAGCGGACCAGGGCCTCGGCTCCGTGCACGGCGCCGTCGGCCAGGCCGACCAGCGGCTGGTACTCGATGGTGAACTCGCCGCGTTCCAGGGCCGGCCGCAGCGCGGTGGCGAGCAGCTGGCGGGTGAGCTGGTGGGCGCCGCGGTCCGGGTCGTAAAGGGTCCAGCGGGCGCGGCCGTCGGCCTTGGACCAGTAGAGGGTGGCGTCGGCGTCCTTGACCAGGTCGGTCGGGGTGGTCTCGTGCACGGACCGTTCGACCACGCCCACGCTGGCGGTGATCACCAGCCGGTGCCCGGCGACGTCGAAGGGACGTTCCAGCACCTCCAGGATCCGGCCGGCCAGCTCGGTCAGCTGCTCGCTGCCCAGGCTGTCGGTGACCAGGACGGCGAACTCGTCGCCGCCCATCCGGGCCACCAGGTGGGTGTCGTACCCGTCGAACCCGCGCCGCAGCCGGGTGGCGACGGCGATCAGCAGCTGGTCGCCGATGTGGTGGCCGAGGGCCTCGTTGATCGCCGCGAAGCCGTCGAGGTCCAGGTAGCAGACGCCGACCCGGCGGCCTTCGTCGTCGGTCGGGCCCGGAGCGGGCTCCTCGGCGGCCGTGACGCAGGCGGCGTCGAGCCGTTCGAAGAAGTAGGCCCGGTTGGGCAGCCGGGTCAGCGGGTCGTGCAGGGCCTGGTACTCCAGGCGGTCGCCGAGCCGGCGCTGTTCGGAGATGTCCTCCACCAGCGCGAGGGTGTAGAGCGGCTCCCCGGCGCCGTCCCGGATCAGCGAGACGGTGACCTTGCTCCAGACGTCGTGGCCCTCGCGGTGCTTGAGCTGCTTCTCCACGCGGAACCGTTCCCGCTCCCCGTGGACGAGCTCGGAGAACAGCCTGGCCGGCATGCCCTCCGGGTCGATGATCTCGTGCAGGTGGGTGCGGACCAGGTCGCCGACACCCTGTCCGATCAGGGTGGCGAAGGCGGGGTTGACCTCGATGATCCGGTCCTCGGGGTCGATCAGGGCCATCCCGATGACCGCGTCGCAGAAGGCTGCCCGGAACCGGGACTCGCTGGCCCGCAGTGCGGCCAGCAGCCGGTCGCCGCCGTTCGCCCGGTCGGCCCCGTCGGCCCCGGCGCGGTGGGTGCCGTCGGTGAGCGGGGCCGAGCAGGTGGGGCAGAGCAGCACCTCGGGTTCCTCCAGCGTCCCGCAGGCACCGGGCGGGGCGAGCGCTCCGGTGGACGGCCTGGCGCCGGATCCTGCGGCCGACCCTCCCACCGGCCCTCCCGCAGGCCCCACTGCGGGCCCGGTCGCGGCTCCGCCGACGGGTCCGACCCCTGCGACGGGTCCGACTGCGGCGCCGGGGACCGGCGCGGCGGCCGGATCGAGGAACGGCGCGGCGAGGCGGCGGTGGTGTGGTGATTCCTCGTGCCGCACGCCCGGGTGGTGTGCGTCGGCCCCCTCGTTCTGGCCCGGCACGGCATGCTCCCGTCCGCTGCTGACGCTTGACGATGGTCAGGCCGGTCAGTCGGGATTCCGGCGGCCGGCTCCGCACTCTGTCGCGGTCCTCGGAGTCGGTCCGCTGCGGCGCGCCCGCCGTGGGGCGCTGTCGCACGGGGACCCGCGTGAAGAACAGGGCGCTTCGGCCGATCATAGGCCGCGACGGCAACGCGCGGTGACCGCCGCGAGGGTGATTCGCCCGCTTTGTGATCATGGGTGGCGGTACGTGCAGACGCCCCTGGTGCACATCACATGATGTGCACCAGGGGCGCGTGCGCCGAAGTCGCGCCCCCGGGCGCCGGTTGCGCGCCGGGGTGGCACCTGGGGCGGACGAGCGGACGAAGTGGCGGAGGAAGCCGCCGGTCCGTCAGCCGCCGGTCCGTCAGTCGTCGGTCCGTCAGTCGTCGGTCCGTCAGGCCAGCTTCGCCGTCAGGGTGATGGTGGTGCCGGTCAGGGCCTGGCTGACCGGGCAGTTGGCCTTGGCGTCCTCGGCGGCCTTGACGAAGCCGGCCTCGTCCAGGCCCGGCACGTCGCCGGTGACGGTCAGGTGGATACCGGTGATGCCCTCACCCGGCTGGAAGGTGACGTCGGCCTGGGTGTCCAGCGTGCGGGGCGGGTTCCCGGCGTTGGCCAGGCCGTGCGAGAGGGCCATCGAGAAGCACGCCGAGTGGGCGGCCGCGATGAGCTCCTCCGGGCTGGTCATGCCGTTGGGCTGCTCGGCGCGGGCCGGCCAGGACACCGGGTACGTGCCGATCCCGGACGAGACGAAGGTCGTCTGGCCCTTTCCTTGGAGGAGGTTGCCCTCCCAGGCCGTACGAGCGGTGCGAGTGGTTGCCACGATCGGTACCTCCACTACAGGGGACTGCTCAGCGGTCACTTCCGGTCATGCACGCACCAGCCTACGGGCAGCCCGGTGCCCGGCCCGGCGTGTCACGCCGCGTCGGCAGGGCCGGGCGGCGCCGGTCGCCCGGGGGCGTTCCGGGAGTCCGGACGGCTGTCCGGATCGTGGACGGATCCGCTCAGCGGTGCCTGGCGTGAGCGGGGGCCCTGTTAGATTTGCCCGGGCCCGAGCCCGGCCGCCGTACGGTCGGGCGCCCACCCAGACACCGGGAGCCGCCCCGATGACGGACCACTCCACGACCCCCGACGCCGGCCTGTCCGAGGGGATCGACGACGCCGTACGGGCTGAGCTGACCAGCCTGCGCGAGAGCATCGACAACATCGACGCCGCGGTGGTCCACATGCTGGCCGAGCGCTTCAAGGCGACCCAGCGGGTCGGCCGGCTCAAGGCCGAGCACAAGCTGCCGCCGGCCGATCCGGCACGCGAGCGCGACCAGATCAAGCGGCTCCGCGAGCTGGCCGCCGGCGCGAAGCTGGACCCGGTCTTCGCTGAGAAGTTCCTGAACTTCATCATCGCCGAGGTCATCCGGCACCACGAGGCCATCGCGCGCGCCTGAAGGGGGAACTGCGGCTCCTGAGGGGGAGAACCGCAGGAAGGAGGGGCCCCGGGGGCGCCGCCGGCATCCGTCCGCCGCCCGCGCAGGGCGGGACGGAGGCACCCCGCGATGTCGGTGACGGCTAAATGCCCGATTTCGCCAGGCTCCGCGGTTGGCGTACCGTGCAGGTTCCCCGGCCGGAGAGGTGGAGCAGCGACGATGGCGGTGAACCTGCCCGATACGCCCAGCGGAGCCCCCGGCGATTCCGCCGCCCAGGACGCCCCGCACACCCACGGGGTGTCCGGCGGCCGTGCCGAGGCGCGCCGCAGGGCCCGTGGCTCGCGCGGGCGCCGGGGCACCCGTCCGGGTGGCGGTGAGGGGACGGGCCGCTCGGGCCGTCGTCCCCGCCCGTGGTGGATCGAGCTGCCGGCGATGATCGTGGTCGGCCTGGCGGTCGCGCTGCTGATCAAGACCTGCCTGTTCCAGGTGTTCTCCATCCCGTCCGGCTCGATGGAGAACACCCTGCGGATCGGCGACCGGGTCGGCGTGAACAAGCTGGCGCCGCTGACCGGCTGGGAGCCGCAGCCGGGGCAGCCGGTGGTGTTCAAGGACCCGGGGGGCTGGCTGCCGCCCCAGCCCACCGACCCGAACCCGCTCACCGACGGCGTGAGCTCGGCGCTCAGCTTCGTCGGGCTGGTGCCGCCGAAGGACGACAACTACCTGGTCAAGCGGGTCATCGCGACCGGCGGCCAGACCGTCCAGTGCGAGGGGACCACCCTGAGCGTCGACGGACGGAAGGTGGACGAGCCGTACCTGCACCCGGGCGACGACTCCTGCGCGGGCCTGGACTTCGGTCCGGTGAAGGTGCCGTCGGGCTACGTCTGGGTCGAGGGCGACCACCGCAGCGACTCGGCCGACTCCCGCTACCACCAGCGCGGCCCCGGCGGCGGCGCCGTGCCGGTGAGCAACGTGGTCGGGCCGGTGTCGGCCGTCGTCTGGCCGATCAACCACTTCGACTGGTTCGGCTGGACCGGCCGCTGAGCCCACGCTCGGCGGCGGCACTGTCGGCCCACGTCCGGCGGTGACCCTGTCGGCCCGCGTTCGGCGGGGAGCCCGCTGAGCCCGCGCTCGGCGGTGACCCTGTCGGCCCACGTCCGGCGGTGAGCCCGCTGACCCCACGCTCGGCGGAGGGCCGGTCGGCCCCGCGTTCGGCGACGGCCCCGTCGGTCTCATGCTCGGCGGCGACCCGCCGGCCCCGCTGGCGGCGGGAGCCGGTGGCCGCCGCCGGTTCCTACGAAGCCGTCGCGGATCCCGTCCGAGCGGTCGTGGCCGCTCGGTCCTCCGGATCCGGGTCGGTGGCCGCCCCGGCCACGGCGGCAGTCGCGTCCGGTGCCACCGCCGCCTTCTCCTCCGCCCCGGGCGTGCTGACCTGCGCCGCGAAGGCCCCGGCCAGCACCAGCAGGCCGCCCGCGATCTGCGGCAGCCCCAGGTGTTCGCCGAGCAGCACCCAGGCCAGCACGGTGGCGACCACGGCCTCCAGGTTGGCCACCACCCCGGCGACCGGTGGCGAGAGGTACCCGACGGAGATCACGCCGGTCAGGTAGGCGAGCACGGTCGCGATCAGGACCATCCACACGGCCGGGACGAACGCGGGCAGGGTGTGCCCGTTCATCACCACGTCGCCGCCGAGCGGGCTCCAGTCGGCCTGCCAGGGCCGGGCGACGGCGGTGAGCAGGACGGCGCCGATGAGGAGCCCGTACGCGCTGACGGCCAGCGGGTCGACCGGGCGCTCGCCCCGGCGGCCGGCGTCGGCGAGCACGAAGTAGCCGACCTGGCAGCAGGCGGCGCCGAGCGCGAACAGCACGCCGAGGGCGTCGAAGCTCAGGCCGTTCCAGACCTCGACCACGCAGGCCAGTCCGGCCACCGCGATGCCGGCGCCGATGGCCGAGCCCCGGCTGATCGGCCTGCGCTGGACGAACTTGACGTAGCCGATGAGCAGCGGCGGCCCGAGGTACTCGATGAGCAGGGCGACGCCGACCGGGATGCGGGAGATCGCCGCGAAGTAGCAGGCCTGGACGCCCGCCACGGCGAGCAGGCCGAAGCCGAGCAGCAGGCCGGGACGGCGCAGGACGGCGTCCCGGTGCCGGTAGGCGATCGGGAGGAGCGCCACGGCGGCGCCGGTGACCCGTAGCCACACCACGTGCAGTGGGGAGAGGCCGGCCTCGATCAGCGGCTTGGCCGCAGTGCCGGAGCCGCCGAAGGCGAAGGCGGAGACCAGCGCGAGACCGAGGCCGAGGGTTCGGCCCGAGGGGAGGGTGGGGGAGGCCGTTGATCTGTGCACCGCCGCATTGTGACAGTCATACCGATAGTTCGGTAAGGCGCCATTTCGGCATTTGGTCCTGCACTCAACTGTGCGCACTGGCGCAATCACCGAGCCGACCGATCGGGCCCGGTCGGCCGAGCCCGATCAGTCGATCACTCGCTTCCCCCGAGGTCAGCCCCCCCAGCAGGTCAGCCCCGAAGCCGGCCCCGGACCGGCTGAGGTCAGCCCCCGGACCGCGACGAGGCCGCCGTGCCCGCCCCGACGAGCGCGTCCGTCCCGCCCGTGGGCTGGGTGGTCGGCTGAGAGGTCGGGTCCGTGGTCGGCTGCGTGGTCGGCGTCGGCCGCGTGGTGGGTCGTCCGGTCGGCCGGGTGGTGGGCTGACCGGTCGGCTGGTCGGTCGGGGGATCCGTCGGTGCCGTGGTGGCCCCGCCGGTTCCGTCCGACGGCGCCTTCGAGCCGGAGCCCGAGGGGGTGGGGCCGCTGGTCGGGCCGCCGGTGGGGGCGACCGTCGACGGGGTGCCGCTCGGCGTGCTCGGCGCGGTCGGCAGGTCGTCGGCGCCCGAGTAGTCGTCGGCCGGGGTCGGGAAGTCGCTGACCGGCTGGCCCTTGAGCGCGGCCTTCATGTAGGCCGTCCAGATCTGCGCCGGGTACTGGCCGCCCGCCGCGCCGTCGATCCCGCCGACGCCGCTCAGGCTGACCTGGGCGCCGGTGCCCGGGTCCTGGCCGAACAGGGCGACCGAGGTGACCAGCTCGGGGGTGTAGCCGACGAACCAGACCGACTTCTGGTCGTCGGTGGTGCCGGTCTTGCCCGCCACCGGGCGACCCAGCCCCTTTGCTCGCCAGCCGGTGCCGCCCGGGTCGCTCACCACGCCCTGGAGCATCGAGGTGACCTGGTTGGCGGTGTCCGCGCTGATCGCCTGCGTGGTCTTGTGCGCGGGCAGCGGCACGGCCTCGCCCTCGCGGTCCACGGACTGCACCAGCCACGGGGTGATCTGCTTGCCGCCGTTGTCCAGGGTGGCGTACGCGCCGGCCATGTCGAGCACGCTCGGGGTGGCCGCGCCCAGCGGGATGGAGGGCACCGGGTCGAGGCCCGGGGTGTTGCCGGGCAGGCCCAGGGCGATGCCGGTGTCCTTGACCTTCTGCAGCCCGGTGTCCTGCGCGAGCTGCGCGAACGCCGAGTTGACCGACCAGTCGGTGGCCTGCTGCAGGGTGATCTGGCCGTAGCTCTTGTCGCCCTCGTTCGGCGGCGCGTACGGGGTGCCCTTGCCGCCGCGGACCTTCCGGCCGCTGGTGCCGTCGTAGACCGTGCGCGGGGTGACGGTGCGGCCGTCCTGGGTCTTGGCGTCGTTCTCGAAGGCGGCGGCCAGCGCGATCGCCTTGAAGGTCGAACCGGCCTGGTAGTCGCGCCGGGTCGCGTTGTCCACGTAGTGCTTCACGTAGTCGACACCGCCGTACAGGGCGACGACCGCGCCGGTCTTCGGGTCCACCGAGACGGCGCCGGCCTGGGCGGAGGCGTCCTTCTTCCGCTTGTCCGGGTTCAGGGTGTCGCGCAGCTGCGCCTGGACCGAGTCCTGGAGGGCCTGCTGGCGGCCCGGGTCGATGCTCAGCTTGATCGTGTAGCCGCCCTTGGCCAGCTCGGTCTCGCTGATGACGTTGGTCGAGGTCAGGTACTGGGTGGCCGCGTCGACCAGGTAGCCGGCCTGGCCGGACAGGCCCGGGTTGGGCTGCGGGTCCCGGACGTCCGGGAAGGTGGTGGCGGCCCGCTCCTCGGCGGGGAGCCAGCCCTCCTTGACCATGCCGTCGAGCACGTAGTTCCAGCGGTTGACGGCGTTCTGCTTGCCCGCGGCCGTCGCGGTGGCCACGTCGTAGGCGCTCGGTGCGTTCAGCAGGGTGGCCAGGTAGGCGCCCTGCGCCGGGTTGAGCGCGGAGGCGTCGACGCCGAAGTAGGCCTGGGCCGCGGCCTGGATGCCGTAGGCGCCGCGGCCGTAGTAGGAGGTGTTCAGGTAGCCGGAGAGGACGTCGTCCTTGCTCTCGGTGGCGTCCACCTTGATGGCGATGAAGAGTTCCTTCACCTTGCGGGTGATCGACTGCTTCTGGTTCAGGTACGTGTTCTTCACGTACTGCTGGGTGATGGTGGACCCGCCCTGGGTGCCCTCGCCCTTGGCGGTGTTGACCGCGGCCCGGACCAGGCCCTGGATGTTGACCGCGCCCTCGTTGTAGAAGTTGCGGTCCTCGGCGGCCAGCGCGGCGTGCTGGGCGGCGGGGGAGACCTTGTCCAGGGCGACGTTCTGCCGGTTGGTCTGGCCGGTGCGGGTGATCACCGAGCCGTCCGAGTAGAGCCAGGTGTTGCTCTGCGCGGTCGCGGCGGCGTGCGCGTCCGGGACCTTCACCAGCGTGATCCCCAGCACGAACAGGCCGATGCCGAGCAGCAGCGCCGAGGCGAAGCCGAGCAGGGTCATCCGCCAGGTGGGTATCAGCCGGCGCCAGCCGGTGCGCTTCGGCCGACGCGGCTTGCCGCCGCCGGACCCACCGGACCCACCGGGTCCGCCGGAGAAGCCAGCCGCGCCGGTGGAGCGCACGAAGCGCTTGACCGGCCGGAGACTGATCGGCGGCGTGCGACGGCCGCTCTGGGCGTTTCGGGACAAAGCGCGGCCTTTCCTGCGGGCGGACCGAAGCAGCCTGCACGGGCGGGGGACATCGGCGGTCGGGGACCTTTGTCCCGATTCCGGTTTTACTGCCCTGACGAGCAGGACGGGCCTGATGGCTCCGTCGGGGCACCAATCGAGACCGACATCACACGCAAATCGGACTTCGAGGGCCAAAAAATCGGGGAGCCCCTCGCTGTTGCGAGAGGCTCCCCAACTGTCTGTGCGCCGCCAGGGACTCGAACCCCGGACCCGCTGATTAAGAGTCAGCTGCTCTAACCAACTGAGCTAGCGGCGCCTGCTGACCTGGAGAACAATACACGGTCCGGAGGGGTGCCTCGAACCGCTTTCGGTGGCAGCCGTCCGAACCGTCCTTTTCCTCCGGGTTGGGCCGGAGTTCGCCGCTGGTTAGGGTGGAACCGTGCCCAGCCCCCAGCCAGGACACCGTGCCGGGCGGACGACGGTCGCCGTCCTGCTGCTGCTCAGCGCCGTGGCGTACACCGCCTGGGTGCTGGAGGTCGTGCTGAGCACCGGTCTCGACCCGGTGCAGGCGTACATCAGCGAACTCGCCGCCGAGGACCAGCCGCTGGGCGGCCTGTTCCGGGCCACCGACCTGGTCGCCGGGCTCTGCCTGCTCGCCGCCGCCGGTACCGCCCTCGCGAGCGGACTCGCGAGCGGGACGGCCGAGGAGAAGGCCCCCGGGGAGACCACCGGACGGACGGCCGGGCGGGCCACCGGGCGGACCGGGGGCTCCCGGCGCCGTCGCTGGGCGCTCGTCGGCTGGTCCGCCCTGGCCGTCTTCGGCGCCGCGACCGCCGCCGACTCCCGGCTGCCGCTCAGCTGCACCCCGACCAGCGACGAGATGTGCGCCGCCCGCGAGACCGCCGGGCTCGTCCCCGCGACCCATACCGCGCACGCCGTCACCAGCAGCCTCGCGGTGCTCGGCGCGCTCACCGCACTGGTCGCGCTCACCGTCGCCGCCCGTCGTCACGGCTGGTGGCCGCCGGTGGGCCGGATCGGGCCCTGGCTGCTGGGCGCCGAACTGCTCGCCACCGGCTGGAGCCTCGCCGCGATCGCCGCCTTCCAGGCCGGGCGCGGCACCTGGGCGCTCGGGGCCGGCCAGCGGCTGCAGGTGCTGCTGGTCGCGCTCTGGCTGGCCGTCCTGGCCGTGGGCGTCGCCCGGTCCGCCCGGCGGGACCGGCCGGAGCGGCACGACCCGGCCCGGCCGCTCCCGGCACGGAGGCCGGCATGACCGGACCCGGCGACCCCCGACAGCCCGGCGACTCCCGAACCCCCGGCGGCCCCGGCCGTCCGAGCGATCCCGGCGGCCAGAGCGGCCCCGGCGGCCCCGGCCGTCCGAGTGGCCCCGGCACCCGGGCGCGCTTCCTGCGCATCGACGGCGTGCCGCTGCACGTCCGCACCGAGGGCAGCGGCCCGGTCTGCCTGCTCAGCGGCGGCCTCGGCAGTAGCTGGTTCGACTGGGACCTCGTCGTCCCGTTCCTCACCCCCTACCGCACCGTGGTCCGCTACGACCGCCCCGGTTACGGGCTGAGTGCCGGCGAGCCCGCCACCGGTCGGCCCGCTCCGACGGCGGCCGGCGAGGCCGGGCGGATCCTGACGGTGCTGGACGGCCTCGGGCTGCGGGAGCCCTGCACCGTCGTCGGTCACTCGCTCGCCGGCTTCCACGTCGAGGCCTTCGCCCGGCTGCACCCCGAGCGGACCGCCGGGCTGGTCCTGGTCGACGGCAGCGTCGAACCGGCGGCCCGGCCGTACCCGGCGCCCGCCGCCCGAGACCTGGCGGCCCGGGCGGTGGCCGGCGCCGCCACCGCCCTCGCCGTGCCCTACCTGCTGGGCCCGACCGTCCGCCGGACGGTGGCCCGGCTGTCCACCGTCCGGCGCGAGGACCTCGCCCCGGAACCGCTGGTCCGGCACTGCTACCGCACCGGCCGGGCGCTGCGCGCGCTGCTGCGGGAGAACGCGCGCTACCTGGACACGGCGGCCGAGCTGGACGGGCTGCGCCGCACCCGGCCGCTGCCGGAGGACCTGCCGATCACCGTGCTGGCCGCCGACGACGGCTGCCGGAACCGCCGGACCGAGGCCTGGCTGGCCGAGCAGCGGGAACTCGCGGCACTGCTCGGCGCCGACTTCCGCACCACGGCCCCGGCCGGGCACCTGGTGATGTTCGACCGCCCGGACGCGGTGGCCTCGGCCGTGCTCGACACCCGCTGACGTGCGGACCGGCCCTCCGACGGGAAGCCGCCGGAGGGCCGGCCGGGGCACCGGCAAGAGGAATCGACCGGGGCCGAGCGGGCCGCCGGAGGACCGGGCCCCGCCCCGGGCTCAGTCGCTGGAGCCGACCCGCCGGACCGCCTGCGGGATGGGCAGGTCCCGGGCCGGTTTCCGTACGGCGCGTCTGATCGGGGCGCCTGGCCGCCCGGGGTAGAGGCGGTGTTCCAGGCCGCTGACGCCGATCAGGGCGACCGCGTGGTGGAACTCGCTGACCGGGGCCCGGAAGCGCCCGTGGTTCGGATGGGCGCACAGCAGTATCAGTTCCTCGGGGAGAGGACGGGAATCGGAAGGCGTCACGGGAACAGCCGTACCCCACCGGGAAACGAATCAGGCCGCCCACCGAAGTGAGCGGCCTGAGACCTTGCCATGTGCGCCGCCAGGGACTCGAACCCCGGACCCGCTGATTAAGAGTCAGCTGCTCTAACCAACTGAGCTAGCGGCGCTTGCTGACGTCGAAGACATTACACGGCGCGGGCCCGATCCACCGAATCGTGCGCGGGTGGTCACTTGCCGTGACCGTCTGCGGGCGGCCCCTCCGGGTGGTGGCAGGCCGCCTGGTGGTCCGTGCCCGGCGGGCCGCCGGTCAGGGCGGGCCGTTCCTGCTCGCAGCGGGTCCGGTCGGCCGGGGTGGTGAGCGCGGTGTAGCGCGGGCAGCGGGTGCGGAAGGGGCAGCCGGTGCGGCGCTCGGTGGGGGAGGGCGGGTCGCCGGCGAGCAGGATGCGGTCGCGGGCGCGTTCCGCGGCGGGGTCGGGGAGCGGGACGGCGGAGAGCAGGGCGCGGGTGTACGGGTGGCGGGGGCGGTCGAAGACGGCGGAGACCTCGCCCTGTTCGACCGTCCGGCCGAGGTACATCACGCTGACCCGGTCGGCGAGGTGCCTGATCACCGAGAGGTCGTGCGAGACGAACAGGTAGGAGAGCCCGAGTTCGGCCTTGAGCGCCTGCAGCAGGTTGAGCACCCCGGCCTGGATGGAGACGTCCAGCGCGGAGACCGGTTCGTCCAGCACCAGCAGCCTGGGGCGGACGGCGAGTGCCCGGGCGATCGAGACGCGCTGGCGCTGGCCGCCGGAGAACTGGTGCGGGTAGCGGACGGCGTGGTCGGGGTCGAGGCCGACCTGGCGGAGCAGTTCGGGCACCCGGCGGGCGATCTCCGCGCGGGGGGAGCGCTGGGCGAGCAGGGGTTCCGCGATGATGTCGCCGATCGGCATCCGGGGGTCGAGGCTCGCCATCGGGTCCTGGAAGACGATCTGCAGTTCGCCCCGGAGCCGGTGGGCCTCGGCCCGGGTGAGCTTCGCGGTGTCGTGGCCGAGCAGTTCGATCCGGCCGGTCTCCGGGGCGCCGAGCCGCAGCAGTTCGAACAGCGTGGTGGACTTGCCGGAGCCGGACTCCCCGACCAGGCCGAGGGTCTCGCCCTCGCGCAGGTCGAGGTCGACGCCGTCCACCGCGTAGACCTCGCCGACCTTGCGCTTGAACACCGTGCCCTTGAGGAGCGGAAACGTTTTTCCGAGGCCGCTCACCGCCAGCACCGGTGCCAGGTCGGCGCGGTCCCCGGGAGCGGAGGCGGCCGGCAGCTCCGGTACGGGGTAGACCTCGGCCGGCGCGGGCCGCCGCTCGGCGAGTTCCGCCGACCGCACGCACGCCGACAGGTGGTCGTCCGGGCCCTCCAGGACCGGCTCCGACACCGAGCAGCGCTCCTCCGCCAGCGGACAGCGCGCCGCGAACGGGCAGCCCGGCGGCAGCTCGGCCATCGGCGCGGGAGCGCCGGGGATCGGCACCAGCGGACCGCCGCGCCCGTCCAGCCGGGGCAGCGCGCCGATCAGCCCGAGCGAGTACGGGTGGTGCGGGGCCGCGAACAGCTCGTCCACGTCGGCCGTCTCGACCACCCGCCCCGCGTACATCACCGCGACCCGGTCGGCCGTTCCGGCGATCACCCCGAGGTCGTGGCTGACCAGGACGAGCGCGGCGCCGGTCTCCCGGCGGGCGGTGCGCAGCACGTCCAGCACCTGGGCCTGGATGGTGACGTCGAGCGCGGTGGTGGGTTCGTCGGCGAGCAGGATGTCGGGCTCGTTGGCGACGGCCATGGCGATCATCGCGCGCTGGCGCATGCCGCCGGAGAACTCGTGCGGGAAGCTGTCCAGGGCCCGGTCGGGCGCCGGGATGCCGACCAGGTCGAGGAGTTCGGCGGCCCGGCGCCGTGCCGTGGCCTTGTCCACCCGCTGGTGGACGCGGACCGCCTCGGCGATCTGGTCGCCGATCCGGTAGACCGGGGTGAAGGCGGAGAGCGGGTCCTGGAAGACCATCGCGACCCGGCGGCCCCGGATCGCCGCCAGCTCCTTGCCGGGCAGTCCGACCAGCTCCCGTCCGTCCAGTCGCACCGATCCGCTGACCCGTGCCGTCCCGGGCAGCAGGCCGAGTACGGACAGTGCGGTGACGGACTTGCCGGAGCCGGACTCGCCGACGATGCCGAGGGTCTCGCCGCGCCGCAGCGTGAGGTCCACCCCGCGGACGGCGGGGACCGGGCCGTGCGGCCCGGCGAAGTCCACCCGCAGGTCCCGGACGGCGAGCAGCGGGGTTTCGACGGTGGTGGTCACGGGCGCTTCCTACGGCTGTCGGAACGGCTGCTGCCGAGCGGACCGCCGGCGGAACGGCGGGGGCGGTCGGGCCGCGGTGGGCGGCCGCGGCGGCGGGAACGGCGGGGCGCGGTCCCGGAGGTGGGGTCGAGGGCGTCGCGCAGCCCGTCCCCGATCAGGTTGACGGCGAGCACGAACAGCACCAGCAGCCCGGCGGCGAAGTAGAACAGCCAGGGGAACACCGGCGCCTCGCTGGTCCCGGCGGCGAGCAGGGTGCCGAGGGAGACGTCCGGAGCCTTGACGCCGAAGCCGAAGTAGGAGAGGGCGGTCTCGCTCATCACGGCGCCGCCGACCGCGATGGTGGCGTCGATGATGAGGAAGGAGGCGACGTTCGGCAGGATGTGCCGGCTGATGATCCGCAGCGGCCGTACGCCCATGAACCGTGCGGCGCGGACGAATTCGCGCTCGCGCAGGGAGATGGTCATCGAGCGGACCACCCGGGCGGTGATCATCCAGTTGAACAGCGCGAGCAGCAGGACGAAGGCGATCCAGCCGGCGCTCTTCAGCCGCGACGAGACGATGGTGATGATCAGGAAGGCGGGGAAGACCAGCAGCAGGTCGACCAGGAACATCAGTGCCCGGTCCGCCCAGCCGCCGAAGTAGCCGGCGCAGGCGCCGACCACGGAGGCCAGCACGGTGGACAGGAGCGCCACCAGCAGGCCGATGACGAGCGACTTCTGCAGCCCGCGGAGGGTCTGCGCGAACACGTCCTGGCCGACCCCGTTGGTGCCGAACCAGTGCTCGGCGGACGGGGGTTGGTGCAGCGCGGAGAAGTCGGGGGTGGCGTAGTCCCAGGGCGTGAGGAACGGCCCGCCGAAGGCGAGGGCGAACAGCAGCAGGACGACGGCGGCTCCGACGAGCGCCCCGCGCGCGGCGAGCAGCCGGGCCAGGACGAGCCGGCCGCGGCCGGCGGCCCGGGGGGTGCCGGCCGACAGCGGGAGTCCGGCCGGCCCGGCGGGCCCGGTGGGTTCGGCCGGCTGGGCGGAGAGGGTGGTCATCTCGGGTCTCCTCCGGTCAGGACCGCACGCGCGGGTCGAGGGCGGCGTGCAGGGTGTCGGCGAGGAAACCGGAGACGAGGACGACGACCGCGGTGAACAGGTTGATCGCCACCACCGAGTTGACGTCCTGTTCGTTGATCGACTGGATCAGCCACTCGCCCATGCCGTGCCAGCCGAAGATCGTCTCGGTGAAGATCGCGCCGGTGAAGATGCCCAGGAAGCTGTACGCGAACATGGTCGACATCGGGATCACGGCGGTGCGCAGCCCGTGCTTCAGCAGCGCCCGTCCGCGGGTGAGGCCCTTGGCCTCGGCGGTGCGCAGGTAGTCGGAGCCGAGCACGTCGAGCATGGTGCCGCGCTGGTAGCGGCTGTAGGTGGCGAGGCCGCCGAGGGCCAGCGAGATGGTGGGCAGCAGCAGGTGCAGCGCCCAGTCGGACAGGTGGGCGCCGAGGCCGCCGGTGAGCCCGGGGGTCTCGTAGCCGGTGAACGGGATCACCTCGTGGCCGGCGGCGTCCTTGGCGGCGATGGCGCCGTTCTTGAGGAACAGCGCGACCAGGAAGACCGGCGTGGAGAGCAGGACGAAGGACAGGACGGTCAGCAGCCGGTCGGAGATCCGGTACTGGCGGACGGCGCTCCACGCCCCGGCGGCGATGCCGAGGAGGATGCCGAGCAGGCTGCCGATCAGCAGCAGCCGCAGGGACACCCAGACCCGGCGGCCGAAGTCGTCGGTGACCGGGGTGTCGTGGATGGTCCGGCCGAGGTCGCCGTGCAGCAGCCCGCCGGCCCAGTGGCCGAAGCGGTCGAGCACCGGGGTGTGGTCGTTCAGGTTGAGGGCGGTGAGCTGGCGTTCGACCGATGCGGCGGACGGGCGGGGGACCTTGGCGTCGAAGTAGGCGCGCGGCTGCAGGGCCGTCGCGGAGATCGCGTACGCCAGGAAGACGGCGGCGATCAGCAGCACCGCGTAGTAGCTCAGCCGCTTCGCCAGGTAGCGGAGCATCAACGGCCGCCCGGGGTGGGGGCGGGGCCGACGCGTCTGGTGGGCATCGGGTCTCGGCCTTCGGTCGGGGCCCGGTCGGGCCGTCAGGTGGCGTATTCGGAGCGGCAGTTGGGAAAGCGCAGGTCAGAGTGAAGCATTCGGGGACGGCGGCGGTGTTGCGACGGTGTTGCCCCCCGTGACGTTTGGATCAGGCGTGCGTTCCTCCCCCTGGTGGCGGATCTGATCCGCTGTTACGTTCCTCTGGCTCGATGCCGGATTGAGTGCCCACGCTCAAGCCCAGTCATGCCTCTCGCGCCCGATTCACGTTCCGACCCACGCCACCAGGGGGACCCCCATGGACGCTTCCACCACGGCCCGCCGTCTCGGCCGGGCGGCCGCCGCGGCCGTCGCCGTCGCGCTCGCGGTCACCGCGTGCACCTCGGGCGGGGGCGGCTCGTCCGGCGACGTGGCCAGGAGCGAGCCGCCGAGGCAGGACTCCCAGGACATCAACGCCAAGCCGCTGGACCAGATCAAGGACGGCGGCGAGGTGCGCTTCGCGCTGGACCAGTGGATCAGCCAGTGGAACCCGCTGCAGGTGGACGGCGGCTCGTACACCGACACGGTGGACCTGATCCGGGCCCTGGAGCCGACGCTCTTCGGCACCGACGCCTCCGGGGCCTTCCAGGCGAACCCGAACTACCTGGTGGAGGCCAAGGTCACCTCGACCTCGCCGCAGGTGATCACCTACAAGCTCAACCCCAAGGCCAAGTGGTCGGACGGCAAGCCGCTGAGCTACCTGGACTTCAAGGCCGACTGGCAGGCGAGCAACGGCAAGGACCCGGCGTACAACGGCTACGACCCGTCCGGCTACGAGCTGATCTCCGCTGTCGAGCAGGGCGCCGACCCGTCCGAGGTGAAGGTCACCTTCTCGGAGCCGTACGCGGACTGGCAGAACCTGTTCCGTCCGCTGGTGCCGGCGGCCGGCATCGCCACCCCGGACGACTTCAACAAGGGCTGGGTGGAGAAGATCCCGATCACCGCGGGCCCGCTGAAGATCGGCGTGGCGGACAAGACCGCGCAGACCATCAGCCTCGTCCCGGACCCGGCCTGGTGGGGCACCCGGGCCAAGCTCGACAAGATCACCTTCCGGGTGATGGACAAGTCGGCGAGCATCCAGGCGTACCTCAACAACGAGATCGACTTCGCCTCGGCCGGCACGGCCACCGCGTACGGCCAGCTCAAGGGCGCCAAGGACACCGTGATCCGGGCCGCCAGCCCGTGGGACGAGGTGCACATCTCCTTCGGCGGCACCGGCGCGCTGGCGGACCAGAGGGTCCGCCAGGCGCTCGGCAGGGCCATCGACCGCTCGGCGCTGATCAAGATCGCCAACAACGGGGTGCCGGTGGAGTTCAAGCCGCTCGGCAACCACATCATCATGCCCAACCAGACCGGCTACCAGGACAACTCCGGCGACTGGGCGAAGTTCGACCAGGCCGCGGCCAAGAAGCTGCTGGACGAGGCCGGTTGGAAGGAGTCCGGCGGCGGCCCGCGCACCAAGGACGGGCAGTCGCTGGAGCTGCACTGGGTGCTCAGCGACGGCTCCACCCAGGCCCAGCTCGACCTCGCCACCGCGGCGGCGGCGATGTGGCAGACGGTCGGGGTCAAGGTCGACCTGGACAAGGTGGCCGCCAACGACTACTTCGCCAAGTACGTCACCCCGGGCAAGTTCGACATCGCGAGCTGGCGCAACACCGACTCCTTCCCCGACTCCAAGAGCCTGGCCAACTTCCGGCTGCCGGTGGGCGACAACACCTTCAGCAACCCCTCCCGGCTGGGCACCCCGGAGATCGACGGCCTGCTGAAGAAGGCGGCCGGGACGGTCGACCCGGTGGAGGCCGCGAAGCTCTACAACCAGGCGGACGCGAAGATCTGGGAGCTCGGCCACACCGTCGAGCTCTACCAGCGGCCCACGGTCGTGGCGGCGCGCAAGGGCCTCGCCAACTACGGCGCGTTCGGTCTCGCGGCGGAGGACTACAGCAAGGTCGGCTGGGAGAAGTAGCCGCCGCGGACACGGCGACGCGGGCCGCACGGCAGGCGCTGGCGAGCAGCGCGGTGATCACGAGGCCGGTGGTGCGGACACGGGAAGGTCGGCTCTGCCGCCCCCGCTGTCCCGCCACCCGCCTTGACCTTCCGCGTTGCCCGCAGACCGCCCGTCTCATGGGCCCCGCAGGGCCCGCGCTCTTCCGACCGGGGATGAATCTAGCGGCGCCCCGGCCCCTCGCGGTGCATCACGCGGGGCGCGTCCGGAAACCCGCCGAGCTGTCACCCACTTCGCGCACCGGTGCGTCAACTACGGCTGACGGCAAGGGAAGAACGCGGTGAGCGGGGTCTTCGCCGGTGGGGTGCGGCGGGTCCCGGCAGGGGCGCACCACCCGGCGCACGCGCCGTGCCGGTGCGTGCGCCGGGCCCGGGGCGCTGTCAGGATGCGCGGGGACGATCCGCCCCTCCCGACCCCGGAGCAGCCCCGATGGCCAGTGATCCCGCCGCCCCGGCACCCCGCGCGCACCACGTCGACCCGCCGCCGGTGCGCCGGATGGTCCCGCGCGACCGCCACGAGCCGCACCGGGTCGCCACCCCGCTGGAGCTCTTCTTCGACCTCTGCTTCGTGGTCGCGGTCGGCCAGGCCGGGCGCGAACTGGCCCACTACCTCGCGGCCGGGCACTACGGCGACGGCCTGCGCGGTTACACGCTCGCCTTCTTCGCGATCTGGTGGGCCTGGATGAACTTCACCTGGTTCGCCTCGGCGTACGACTGCGACGACGTGCCGTACCGGATCACCACACTGGTCCAGATCGCCGGGGTGCTGATCCTCGCCGCGGGGGTGCCGCGGCTGTTCGCCACCCAGGACCTGACCCTGGCGATCACCGGGTACGTGGTGATGCGCCTCGCGATGGTCACGCAGTGGCTGCGCGCGGCGGCCGGCGAGCAGGGGGAGGCCCGCCGGGTCGCGCTGCGGTACGCGGTGGGGATCACGATCTGCCAGATCGGCTGGGTGGTGGTGGTGTTCCTGCCGCAGGACGTCCGCCCGTACGTCATCCCGATCGGCGTGCTGTGCGAGCTGGCGGTCCCGGTGATCGCGGAGCTGCGGATGCAGACCTCCTGGCACCCGCACCACATCTCCGAGCGGTACGGGCTGTTCACCCTCATCGTGCTCGGCGAGACGGTCGCGGCGGCGACCGTCGCGGTCCAGTCGGCGGTGGACGAGCACGAGGAGCTGGGCCGGCTGGTGCCGGTGGCGGCCGGCGGCCTGCTGATCTGCTTCGCCGCCTGGTGGATCTACTTCGCCCGGCCCGTCCACGAGCACCTGCGCTCCAACCGGCAGGCCTTCGCCTGGGGTTACGGGCACTACGTGGTGTTCGCCTCGGCGGCGGCGATCGGTGCCGGGCTGGAGGTGGCGGTGGAGTCGGCGGTGCACAAGGCGGAGATCTCCGACACCGCCGCGACCGCGACGGTCACCGTGCCCACCGCGGTCTACCTGGTCACGGTCTGGTTCCTGCACTCCCGGCACACCAAGCGCGGCGCGGTCGCCCAGGCGGTGGCGCCGGTCGGGGCCGCGCTGGTCCTGGCCTGCACCGCGTTCGGCGGCCCGGGAGTGCTCGCGGCGGGCCTGGTCTGCGCGCTGATGGTGGCGGCGGGCGTGCTGATCCACGGCCGGGAGAGCAGGATCGCCGGCGTGTCCTGACCCCGCCGCGGCGGAATCCCGGCCCGGACCCGGGGGCGTCCCGGCTCCGCCGCGGGCGTGTCCTAGCTCCGCCCCAGCAGGACGGGTTCGTGCCGCGACAGCCAGGCCAGGTAGGCCGGGTTGACCTTGGCCAGGTCCAGGTAGGCGGCGCGCAGTTCGCCGTACAGCGCGTCCAGCGCGGGCGGGCTGAGCGCGCGCGGACGCCAGGTGAACAGCAGCCGGACGGCCAACGGGTCCCCGTGCACCGGGCGGACGACCGTGCCGGGCCCCGGTGGGGAGGTCGGCTGACAGGGGCGGACGGCCTCGCCGGAGGCGACCAGCTCGGCGGCGGTGGCGTTGTCCCGCACCTGCAGCACACGGGGGTTGAGCCCGGCCCCGCTGAACACCCGGCGCATCGCCGCGTACTCGTGGTCGGCGGTCGGGTCGACCATCCAGGTGTCCTCGGCGAGGTCGGTGAGGCGGACGACCTGGCGGGCCGCGGCCGGGTGCCCCGCGGCGAGCTCGACGTACTGCGGCTCGCGCGCCATCAGCACCCGCTGCTCGGCGTCCGGCGGCACCCGCAGCGGGAAGCCCTCGCTCTCGTGCACGAAGGCCACGTCCAGCTGGTCGGCGGCGACCATCCGCAGCAGCGCGCTGGCCGAGACGTCGACGTGGATCGTGGTGTCGGTGTCCGGCAGCCGCTCGTGCACCCGGCGCAGCCAGGCCGCGACCGCGCGGCTGCCGACGCTGCCGATGCGCAGTCGCCGGTGCCGGCCGGACCCCGTCGCGTCGCGGGCCTCCTGGCGGGCGGCGGCCACCAGCGCGGCCATCTCGGTGATCACCGGCCTGGCCCGGGAGAGCACCGAGTGGCCGAGCGGGGTGGGCCTGCTGCCGGTCTGCTCGCGGGTGAACAGGGTTCCGCCGATGGCCCGTTCGATGCGGTGCAGCTGGGTGGTGAGGGAGGGCTGGGTCATGCCGAGCTGGAGCGCGGCCTTGCGGAGGCTGCCGCTGTCGGCGATCGCGCACAGCACCCGGAGGTGTCTCACGTCGAGCTCCACGTTCCGGAGCATAGACGCCTCCGCGCCAGATCGCCAAGGACATGACAGGCAGTCAAAGGTGCCTCGACGGAACGTGTGACGGGGCCCTGCCGGTATGCGGCGGTGCTATCGCCGGTTGACATCATCCGCGCCGGGCCCGGGCTGTCCGAAGCTCGGGGGCAGCAAGCCGCCGCGGCCACCGGCCCCGGCGGTCCCCCACCGCGCGCCGCCGCCGTGCCCGGCCCCCACCGGTCCCGGCGGGGCGGCGCGCCGCGAACCCGGAGCCCCCACATGAACCGATCCGTGCTGTCCGCCGCCCTGGGCCTCGCCCTCGCGGCCGGCCTCGCGACCCTGCCCGCCACCGCCGCCGTCGCCGCGCCGGCCGCACCCGCTGCCCCGGCCGTCCAGGGCTACACCCCGGCCACGTACGCCGGTTCGGCCGCGGAGGCCGCGAACAACCGGGCCTTCTTCCGGGCCGTGGTGGCCTCGGTCGAGGCCAAGCGGGCCGCGAACCCCTGGCTGCGGACCGTCACCGTCACCTACGACACCGCCAATGCGCCCTCCTTCGCCGACCAGATAGCCGGCGCCGCACGGATCTGGAACGGCTCGGTGCGCAACGTGCAGCTCCAGGAGACCGGCGGCAACGGCGACTTCTCCTACTACGAGGGCAGCGACAGCCGGGGCTCCTACGCCAGCACCGACGGCCACGGCCACGGCTACGTCTTCCTCGACTACCAGCAGAACCAGGAGTACGACTCGCTGCGGGTGACCGCCCACGAGACCGGGCACGTGCTCGGCCTGCCCGACGACTACTCCGGCCCGTGCAGCGAGCTGATGTCGGGCGGTGGCCCCGGCCCGTCCTGCACCAACCCCTACCCCGACGGCAACGAGCGCAGCCAGGTCGACGACCTCTGGGCGAACGGTCTTGCGGCGGCGAACAAGGCGGCCCGGTAGGGGAGTTCGGGCGCGGCGGGCCGCTCGGCCGGAATCAAGCGGCCCGCCGCTCCGGGTACTTCCCCGCCTCGGAGCCTAGCCGCCACCGGAACGGAATGCCAGGGGCACGGTTGGGTCAAGACGAGGGAAAGACGGCTCAAATCGGCCGTGCCCCAGGGGTATTGCACCGAGCTATCGCGGGTTGACATCATCCGCGCGCCCGCCGGGCTGTCCGAAGCTCTGGGGACATCACCCGTTGACCAGGTGTCCCCCAGGGCCGGCCCCCAACCGGCCACGACACCACAGGAACCGGAGACCCCCACATGAAGCGATCCGTGCTGTCCGCCACCCTCGGCCTGGCCCTCGCGGCCGGCCTCGCCGTGCTGCCCGCCACCGCCGCGGCCGCCGCCCCGGCCGCCCCGGCCACGCAGGGCTACACCGCCTCGACGTACGCCGGTTCGGCCGCCGAGGCCGCGGACAACCAGGCCTTCTTCCAGGCCGTGATGGCCTCCGCGAAGGCCAAGCAGGCCGCCAACCCGGGCCTGGCGACCGTCGTGGTGACCTACGACGCCAGCTCGGCCCCGTCCTTCCGCAACCAGATATCCCAGGCCGCGCAGATCTGGAACAGCTCGGTCAGCAACGTCCAGCTGCGGTCCGGCTCGGCCGCCGACTTCCGCTACTACGAGGGCAACGACAGCCGGGGCTCCTACGCCAGCACCGACGGGCACGGGCGCGGCTACGTCTTCCTCGACTACCAGCAGAACCGGCAGTACAACTCCGTGCGGGTGACCGCCCACGAGACCGGGCACGTGCTCGGCCTGCCGGACCACTACTCCGGCCCGTGCAGCGAGCTGATGTCGGGCGGCGGCCCCGGCACCTCCTGCACCAACCCCTACCCGAACAGCACCGAGCGCAGCCGCGTCAACTCCCTCTGGGCGCGCGGCTGATCCACCGGACACCCCCGGGCCGGCCGCACACCGCTGCGGCCGGCCCGGGGCGTCGCGCGTCCCGCTGCCGCCGCTGCCACTGACGGCGGCGGTGGCCGCGGTGGCGTGTGGCGGCGGGACTGTCGGTGCCGCGTGCGAGCATGCGGGCGAGACCCCTCCGCCCCCGATCGCAAGGTGCCGCCATGACCCGCTCCGTCCCCGACCGGCTCGACGACCTCCCGTACGCCGAACTGCTGCGCCCGCACACCGGGCCGCTGCGCAGCGACGAGCGGTACGACACCGTGCACTTCGACGGCGGCGAGCACACCGACGAGTCGGTCGCCGGGGCGGCCTTCCTGGAATGCGCCTTCACCGGCGTCGCGCTCAGCGGGGTCAAGCTGCGCCAGGCCCGGTTCAACGAGGTCTGGGTGCAGGCCGGCCGCTGGGTGGCCTGCGACCTCAGCGACTCCGAGTGGCAGGACAGCTCGTTCGTCGGCGGCGTGCTGGCCGGGGTCGCGGGGTACGGTTCGGCGCTGCGCCGGGTGGTCTTCCGAGGCTGCAAGCTGGAGGCGGTCAACCTGCGGTCGGCCGTGCTGCGGGACGTCGTCTTCGAGGACTGCCTGCTGCGCGACGTGGACTTCGGCGAGGCGAAGCTGACCTCGGTGTCCTTCCCCGGCTCGACGTTGGAGGAGGTCCGGCTGCGCGGGGCGACGCTGAGCAAGACCGACCTGCGCGGGGCCGTCCGGCTCGGGCTGGCCGACGGGCACCAGGGGCTGCGCGGCGCGGTGATCAGCTCCACCCAGCTGCTGGAGCTGGCGCCGCAGTTCGCCCAGGCGCTGGGGATCGACGTCAAGGACCGCTGACCACCCCGGTTCCTCCGCACCGACTCGGCTCCCCGTTCGTCCGGGCGTCGCTCGGTGACGCCGGGACGAACGCCGGTGACCCTTCGACGAACAGTCCGCCAACCCTGGTGCACGCATCTGGTGGCCCGCTTCCCGCGCGGTGGAGACTTCTCCGCGATCGATGAGCCCGACTTGTGTACACAACATCGCCAGTGAAGGGACGGGCTGGGCTGATGGCCGAGCTGAGTCGTAGGAAGTTCGTCACGCTGTCCGGGGCGGCCGCGGCCGGTCTCGCCGTGGCGGGTACCGGCGCCGCGGGCGCCGCCCCGGGTGCCGCGGGCAGCGCCCCCGCCTCCGCCGCCGCGCTCGCCGCGACCGGCACCATCACCGACGCGCAGCACGTGGTGATCCTGATGCAGGAGAACCGCAGCTTCGACCACTACTTCGGCACGCTGCGCGGGGTGCGCGGCTTCGCCGACCGCAGCGCGATCCAGATCGCCGGCGGCTACAGCGTCTTCAACCAGCCCAACGGCCTGCTCTCCCGCCAGTACCCGTGGCAGTTCAGCCAGACCAAGCCGGCCGGCGGCGCCGACCCCGAGCGCCTCGCCCAGTGCAACGGCGACCTCAGCCACGGCTGGAGCGACCAGCACAAGGCGTGGAACGGCGGCAAGATGGACTCCTGGGTCGCCGCCAAGGGCAACGTCCGCACGCTCGGCTTCCTGACCCGCCAGGACATCCCGTTCCACTACGCCCTGGCCGAGAACTGGACCGTCTGCGACGCGTACCACTGCTCGGTGCTCAGCGCGACCGGCCCCAACCGCACCTACCACTGGTCCGGCCAGATCGACCCGTCCGGCGCCGCGGGCGGCCCGGCCTACGACGGCGGCGACGAGAAGGGCCTGCGCTGGCAGACCTACGCCGAGGCCCTCGAAGCCGCCGGGGTGAGCTGGAAGGTCTACCAGAACGCCGCCGACAACTACGGCGACAACGCGTTGGCCTACTTCAGCCAGTTCTCCGGCGCCCCGGCCGGCAGCGCCCTCGCGACCAAGGGCATGGGCTCGGTGCCCAAGGTCACCGGGAAGACCCCGGACGACATCGCCGCCGCGATCAAGGCCGACGTGCTGGCCGGCACCCTGCCGCAGGTCTCCTGGATCGTCCCCGACCAGGCCTCCTCCGAGCACCCGTACGCCACCCCGGCCGACGGCGCGCACTTCGTCCACATGGTGATCGACGCGCTCAACGCGGACCCGAACGTCTCCGACTCCACCATCCTGTTCATCAACTACGACGAGAACGACGGCTTCTTCGACCACGTCCCGCCGCCGGTCGCCCCGTCCGGCACCCCGGGCGAGTTCTACAGCGGCACCAACATCGGCCTCGGCTTCCGCGTCCCGCTGATCGCGATCTCGCCCTGGACCCGCGGCGGCTGGGTCAACTCCGAGACCTTCGACCACACCTCGGTGCTGCGCTTCCTGGAGGTCTGGACGGCCGCCCTCGGCACTCCGGCGAACTGCGTCAACATCAGCGACTGGCGCCGCCGCGTCTGCGGCGACCTCACGAGCGTGTTCGACTTCGCCAACCCGGTGTACGGCCTGCCGGCGCTGCCCGACACCTCGCAGACCATCGGCCTGTCCGCCTGCGGCCCGCTGCCCAACCCGGCCCCGGTGAACAACCAGCTGCCGCTGCAGGAGTCCGGCACCCGCCCGGCCCGCGCCCTGCCGTACCAGCCGAACGCCAACCTGGACCACCTGGAGTTCGGCTCGGGCGGGGTGATGAAGGTCTGGATCGCGATGGAGAACACCGGCACCGCGGCGTCCAAGTCCGCGCACTTCGCCGCGTACGCCAACGCCTACCGCAGCGGCGGCCCCTGGCAGTACACGGTGGACCCGGGCGGCCGGACCAGCGACTTCTTCAACTGCGGCACCAACTTCGGCGGCGGCCCCTACGACCTCACGGTGGTCGGCCCCAACCGCTTCCTGCGCCGCTTCAAGGGCGACGCCACCAAGGCGGGCAAGAACGCGGCGGTCACCGCCTCGTACGCGGTCGAACCGGGCACCGGCAAGCTCGCGGTCTACTTCAAGCTGGCCAACAGCGGCAGCACGCCGATGACCTTCACCATCGCCCCCAACAACTACCGGACGGACGGCCCCTGGACGTACCAGGTCCCGGCCGGCGGCAACGTCAGCGACTACTTCAACGCCGTCGCCTACACCAACGGCTGGTACGACTTCACCGTCACGGTGGACGCCGACGCCAGTTGGTCGCAGCGCTTCACCGGCCACCTGGAGACCGGCGCGGCCAGCATCAGCGGCTGACGGGCGCTCCCCGCGCACGGCACACGGGCCCCACCACCCGCCGTCGGGTGGTGGGGCCCCGCGTCACCTCCGCCAGAACAGGTGGTGCGTGACGCCGCTCGGGCTGGGCACCACCTCCAGGTGGAACCGGTCGAGCAGCTCGTCGGGGGACTCCCAGAGCTTCAGGCCGGACCCGAGCTCCACCGGTGAGACCGCCACGTGCAGGGTGTCGACGAGGTCGGCCGCGAGGAACTGCCGGATCGTGGTGACGCCGCCGCCGAGCCGGACGTCCTTGCCCCCCGCCGCCGCCCGCGCCCGTTCGAGGACCGCGGCCGGGTCGCCGTCGACGAAGTGGAACGCGGTGTCGGAGAGCGTGATCGACGGCCGCCCGTGGTGGGTCATGACGAACACCGGAGTGCGGAACGGGGGCTCGTCGCCCCACCAGCCGCGCCACTCGTGGTCCTGCCAGGGCCCGCGCTGCGGCCCGAACTTGTTGCGGCCCATGATCTCGGCACCGATGCCGCGTGCGAAGTCCCGGGTGAAGTAGTCGTCGAGGCCCCGGCTCCCCCCGGGATCCGTGCGCATCGGCCAGCTCGCGGTGGCTCCGGCCCAGGCGAACAGCCTCTCGGGGTGGTCGAGGCCGAACGGCTGCTCCAGGCTCTGATGCTCACCGGCGCCGATGCCGTCACGGGAGACGTTGAAGTTCATCACTCTGAGCAGTTGGTCCACGGGTGTCCTCGCCAGGTCCGGTCGCGTCCTCGTGCGGCGGGGCGCCGCACGCCGTGTCGTCGGAGCGGACGCGGCCGTCTTGACACCGGGCCGCGACTTTTTTCCGGCTCTTCCGGAGCGGGTCAGGCGTACGGGCCCCGGGGGAACCACGGGTCGTGGACCTCCCGGGGCCCGTACGGCGTCAGCAGGGTGAGGGTGTGCACGCCCGCCGCGTACTCGGCCAGCTGCACCGATCCGTGCCGGGTCTCCAGCTCGGCCTGCACGGGCACCGGCAGCTTGGTGAGCGCCCGCCGCAGCTGCAGCGCGTCGCGCCGGCTGATCGGCTGCGGGGAGCGCAGCACCAGCCGGAGCGGGCTCAACGGGCCGGACACCGGCACCCCGCTGCCCAGTTCGTAGCCGACCGCGCCGATCGGGCCCCAGGGCATCCGGTGGTCCGCCACCAGCCGGCCGACCTCCGGCAGCAGCGCCAGCGCCGGGATCCCGGTGAGCCGTTCGGGGGACAGCCGCTCGCGCCGCTCGGCCAGCTGCTCGGGCCGCAGCGTCCGGGCCACTGCCGCCCAGGGCGCCAGTGCGTCCAGCCGCTGCCCGTGGCGCGGGCCGCGCACGGTGACCGGGAACCAGAGTTCGGGCGCGGCCTCGGGGTCCCGGGTGCAGCGCTGCGGGTGCGGCAGGTCCGCCGGGTCGCCGACCACGGCCGGTGCCCGGCCGACCGTCACCCAGGGGTGCGCCCGCAGCACCGCGCGCGCCCAGTCCGGCAGTTCGCCGCCCGCGAGGGGCCGCAGCGAGCTGGGGCACTGCATCAGCAACAGGTCGTGCGCGCCGGGCAGTCGCCCGTCCAGCGCGGCCAGCGGGCCGACCCGCCGGCGCGGTCCGTCGTGCGGGTCCTCGGCGGGGCGCCGGGCGTGGCTTCCGGAATGTACGACGGTCACAGCGGGCTCCAGACGGTGGCGTCAGTTCGGCCGACGGCTCCACCCTCCGCCCGGCGCGCACCGCCCCGCTACGGCCGTTGGGCGCGTTCACCAGGGACCAAGGGCTCAACCGGGGCCCGAGGTGCGTCGGCCCGGTCACGGTGTGAGAGTGGGGGCAGCCCGGTAGTCCGACGTTCCCCTCCGGAGGAGGAGTCATGGGCATCTTCGACAGGTTGTTCCACCGGCCGCCGCACCACGAGGCCACCGGCGAGGGCGCCGCCCAGCGGGCCGCCCTCGCCCACGACGAGGCCGCGGACGCGTTCGGTGACGACGTCGAGCGGAGCAGGGACACGCAGGAGCGGATGGCCCAGGAACGGATCTCCCAGGAGGAGGCCGACCGGCGCGCCGCCGAGAACATGACGGCCGAAGGCGACCCCTGGGACTGAGACCGCCCGCCGGTCACCGCCCCCGCCGGTCACTGCCCCCGCCGGCCACCGCCCACGTGCCAAGCACTGCCGCCCCCGCTGGTCACCGCTCCCGCGGTGGCAGCGGCGGGCGCCGCAGGTCCGGCCGGGCCGTGGACTCCGGCGGGGGCACCGCTGCGGGCGCGTCCTCCAGCAGGTCCAGGGCCAGCTGGACGGCGGTGACCAGCTCGGGGTGGCGCCCCCGGGCCCAGTCCCGCGGGGTGCGCAGCACGTGCACGTCCGGTTCGACGCCGCGGTTCTCCACCGACCAGCCGAGGCCGCCGTCGAACCAGGAGGCGTTCTTCGGCACCGAGATCTGCGTGCCGTCGCCGAGGGTGTGCCGCCCGGACATCCCGACCACGCCGCCCCAGGTGCGGTTGCCGATCACCGGGCCGAGCCCGAGCAGCTTGATCGCCGCGATGATGACGTCCCCGTCCGAGCTGGTCGCCTCGTCCGCGAGGGCCACCAGCGGGCCGCGCAGGGCGTGCCGCGGCCACCGGACCGGTTGACGGTCCCGGGTGAAGTCCCAGGCCAGGACGTGTCGGGTGAGCTTCTCCAGGACCAGTTCGGAGACGTTGCCGCCGGCGTTGCCGCGGACGTCCAGCACCAGCGCGGGCTTGTCCAGTTCGCGCCGCAGGTCCCGGTTGAACTGCGCCCAGCCGGAGCCGCCGAGGTCCGGGATGTGCAGGTAGCCGCACCGCCCGTCGCTGAACTCCCGTACCAGGGAACGGCGTTTGGCCACCCAGTCCTGGTAGCGGATGGGCCGTTCGTCGGTCAGCGGGGTGACCGCGATCCGCCGCACCGGGCCGTCCGGGCCGCTGCGCAGTGCCAGTTCCACGGTGGTGCCGCCGGTGCCGGCCAGCAGCGGGAGCGGTCCGCGTACCGGGTCCAGCGGGCGTCCGCCGATCGAGAGCAGTTCGTCGCCGTCGCGCACGCCCTGGGCGGCCAGTGGGGCGCGGGCGCGCGGGTCGGAGGACTCGCCGGGCAGCACTCGGTCGACCAGCCAGCGCCCGTCGGGGGTGCGGTGGGCGTTGGCGCCGAGCAGGCCGAGCGGCTGCTGGCCGAGCGAGGGCCCCTCGGCGCGCCTCGACGGGGTGACGTAGGCGTGCGAGGTGCCCAGTTCGCCGAGGAGTTCGCGCAGCAGGTCGGCGAAGTCGTCGGGTGAGCAGACGCGGTCCAGCAGCGGCTCGTACTGGGCGACCAGCGCGGGCCAGTCCAGGCCGGACATCCGCTCGTCCCAGAACTGGTCCCGGACGATCCGGGCGGCCTCGTGGTAGGCCTGGCGCCATTCGGCGGCCGGGTGCACGGTGTGGGTGATCCGGCGCAGGTCGACGGCGGTGCCGGCGGAGGGGGCGGTGACCGGGATGACCCGCAGCGTTCCGGCCGAGTAGACGGCGATCGAGCCGCCGTCGCCGGAGACCGCGTAGCCGTCGAGCTTGTCCGCCAACGTGCTGCGGCTGCCCCGGGCCAGGTCGAAGTACTCCAGCGAGGGGCGGCCCGAGGTGTCCTCCGGGCTGGCGAAGGTCTGCCCGAGGGTGCCGGCGATCGGCCAGCGCAGCCAGACCACGCCGCCCCGCACCGCGTCGGTGGCCGAGTACTTGGAGGCGATCACCGGGAACTGCAGCAGCCGGTCGCCGATGCCCGCGGGCTCGACCCGGACGGTGCCGTCGCCGCCGCCGTCCCCGCGCGGGGCGCCGTCCTCGACCGGTGCCGAGAACGGCGAGGGCGTGTCGGCGGTGAGCGGGACGAGGTACGGGCGGCAGCCGACCGGGAAGGAGAGGTCGCCGGTGTGCACGTCGTGGACCGGGTCGAAGCCGCGCCAGGAGAGGAAGGCCAGGTAGCGGCCGTCCCGGGTGAACACCGGCTGCTCGTCCTCGAAGCGGCCGTCGGTGACCTCGGTGACGGGGGCGGGCGCCTCGGTGCGGGTGAGCCGGATCCGGCGCAGCGAGCGCCCGGCGACCGGTTGGGACCAGGTGATCCAGTGCGAGTCGGGGGAGAAGCGAGCGCTGGAGACCGGGCCGTACTCGGAGGCGGCCAGCTCGCGCACCTCGCCGTCGGCGGCGGAGACCAGCAGCAGCCGCCCGTCCGAGGCGACGGCGGCGAGGCGGCTGCCGTCGGGGGAGGCGGTGAGCTCCAGGACGCGGCCGAGCCGGCCGGAGGCGAGGATCCGGTGGCGGTGCTTCTCCGCGCCCTCGTGCCCGGGCAGCGGCATCACCTCGATCGCGTCGGCGCCCTTCGCGTCGGTGACCCAGGCCGCCTCGCCGGTGTGCCCGAGCACCACCGGCAGCCGGGTCCGCACCCCCGGGGTGTCGGCGAGTGCGCGGGCCGGGCCGTCCTTGTGGGTGAGCCAGTACTGGCTGCCGCGCACGGTGATCACCCCGGCCCGGCCGGTCTGGTCGCAGGCGAGGTCCTTGACCTGGGAGGCGGCGCCGACCTGGTACGGGCGGCGGCCGGCCCGGGCGCCGCCGAGCGGGACGTGCAGCCGGCGCGGGGCGGGGGCGTCCAGGTCGTCCAGCAGCCAGAGGTCGCCGGCGTGCTGGTAGACGATGCGGGTGCCGTCGGTGGCGGCCTCGCGGGCGTAGTAGGAGGCGTGGTCGGTGTGCCGGCGCAGGTCGGTGCCGTCCGGGCGGCAGGAGTAGAGGTTGCCGATGCCCTCGTGGTCGGAGAGGAAGGCCACCCGCCCGGCGACCGGCATCGGGGCGGCGAGGTGCCCGGTGTGGGCGGGCAGGATCTGCTCGCCGTCCGCCCAGAGCCGGCCGACGGCTCCGCCCCGGTAGCGCTTCCAGGCGGCCGGGTCGTGCGGGGCGGCGCCGGTGAGCAGGACGGTCCGCTCGCGGCTCATCTGGGCGTCGCCGACCGGGCCCCAGGGCATCCGGCGGCCGGGGGAGCCGTCCGGCGGCAGGGCGTGGGCCCAGGTGTAGTGCCCGAAGGGCTCGTGGAAGGAGGTGACGGCGAGCACCTCGCCGTCCGGCAGCCAGCCGCGCACGCGGGTGTCCTGGCTGCCCCAGAAGCTGAGCCGGCGGGCCTCGCCGCCGTCGACGGGTGCGGTCCACACCTCGGGGGTGAGACTCAGCCAGCTGGTCCAGGCGAGGGTGGTGCCGGCGGGGGAGAAGCGGGGGTGGCTGACCCGGGTGCGGTCGCAGGTGACCCGCCAGGCCCGGCCGGTGACGGCGCCGTCGGTGTCCAGCGGGGCGATCCAGACGTCGTCCTCGGCGGTGAAGGTGAGCAGGCCGCCGTGCAGGTGGGGGTGGCGGAGGTAGCTGGGCGGGGTCACCCCTCCATCCTTCGACGGGGTGTCACACCCGGCAACCGGAAGGGGACCGGGGAAGGCGTCGGGACCGGTCTGGACCATTGACAGGGCATCGGCGGATCCACTTCAGTGGTCTAGTCCAACTAGGGTGCCAGGCCGGGCCGCTCCCCCCACTGGCGCGTGCTCCGGCGTGCCCTCGGACGTCCCCCACGACCGCGCCATCGCAGGAGCACCCGCATGCGCAGAACCCTGAGAAACGGCCTCGCCGCCGGCACCGCCTCCGCCGTCGCCGCAGCCACCCTGGTCGGCGTCACCCTGGGCCTGGCGCCCACCGCCTCGGCCGGCGAGTTCCTGGTCAACGGCGGTTTCGAGTCCGGCTCGCTCGGCCCCTGGAGCTGCTCCGGCGGCACCGGCAGCGTCGTCTCCGGCCCGGTGCACGGCGGCAGCCGCGCGCTCGCCGGCGCGGCCACGGCCGGCGACACCGCCCAGTGCAGCCAGACCGTCACCGTCACCCCCGGCACCACCTACACGCTCAGCGCGTACGTCAACGGCTCGTACGTCTACCTGGGCGTCGACGGCGGCGGCCCCAGCACCTGGACGCCCGGCACCGGCGGCTCGTACCAGAAGCTCAGCCTCAGCTTCACCGCCGGTGCCACCCAGACCAGCGCCACCGTCTACACCCACGGCTGGTACGGCCAGGGCACCTACTACGCGGACGACGTGTCGCTCGACGGCCCGGGCGCCCCCAGCCCGACGCCGACGCCGACCCCGACCGCCTCGCCGACCGCGACCGCCTCGCCGACCGCGACGCCGACGGGCACGCCGACCGGTACCCCTACGGGCACGCCGACCGGCCCGCCCGCCGGCAGCCACGCCCTGGTCGGCTACCTGCACGCCGGCTTCGCCAACGGTGCCGGCTACACCCGGATGGCGGACGTCCCGAACTCCTGGGACTTCATCGACCTCTCCTTCGGCGAGCCCACCTCCGTCACCTCCGGCGACATCCGGTTCAACCGCTGCCCGGTCACCGAGTGCCCGACCGTCGAGTCCGACGCCGACTTCAAGGCCGCCATCGCCGCCAAGCGCGCCCAGGGCAAGAAGGTGCTGATCTCGATCGGCGGCCAGAACGGCCAGGTCCAGCTGACCACCGCCGCCGCCCGGGACACCTTCGTCAGCTCGGTCTCGGCGATCATCGACAAGTGGGGCCTGGACGGCCTGGACATCGACTTCGAGGGCCACTCGCTCTCCCTCAACACCGGCGACACCGACTTCAGGAACCCGACCACCCCGGTCATCGTCAACCTGATCTCCGCGCTGAGGACCCTGAAGGCCAAGTACGGCCCCGGCTTCGTGCTGACCATGGCGCCGGAGACCTTCTTCGTCCAACTCGGCTACCAGTACTACGGATCCGGGCCCTGGGGCGGCCAGGACCCGCGGGCCGGGGCGTACCTGCCGGTCATCCACGCGCTGCGCGACGACCTCACCCTGCTGCACGTCCAGGACTACAACTCGGGCTCCGTCATGGGTCTGGACAACCAGTACCACTCCATGGGCGGCGCCGACTTCCACGTCGCGATGACCGACATGCTGCTCAAGGGCTTCCCGGTGGCGGGCAACGCGAACAACGTGTTCCCGCCGCTGCCCGCCTCGAAGGTCGCCATCGGCATGCCGGCCACCACCAACGCGGGCAACGGCTACGTCGCCCCCGCCGAGGTGGACAAGGCGCTGGACTGCCTCACCAGGCTCGCCAACTGCGGCCCGTACGTGCCGCGTTCGGGTGCCCAGCCGAACCTGCGCGGGCTGATGACCTGGTCGATCAACTGGGACCGGTTCGGCGGCGGGGAGTTCTCCAGGAACTTCGACGGCTACTTCGGCCGCTGACCCGAGGGCCACGGTCGGCCGCTGACCCGAGGGCCGCGGGACCGTGCTTGAACCTGACACCCGTGTGAGGTTCGAGCATGGTCCCCATGGCGACCACACAGCTCCCGGCTCCCGCACCCCACCGGCCCTTCCCGCTCCCCTCCCTGCTCGCCCTGGCCACCGCCGTCTTCGTCACCGCGCTCACCGAGACCCTGCCCGCCGGGGTGCTGCCCGGCATGGGGGAGTCCCTCGGCGTCGGCGAGTCGGCGGCCGGGCAGACCGTCACCGTGTACGCGATCGGCTCCGCCGTCACCGCGATCCCGCTGACCGCGGCCACCGCCGGCTCCGGCCGCAAGCGGCTGCTGCTCACCGCGATGGGCGGCTTCGCCCTGGCCAACACGGTGACCGCGGTCTCCGGCAGCTACCCGCTCACCCTGGCCGCCCGCTTCCTCGCGGGCGTCGCGGCCGGCCTCGCCTGGGCGGTGCTGGCCGGGTACGCCCGCCGGCTGGTGCCGGTCGGGCAGCAGGGCCGGGCGATGGCCGTCGCGATGGCGGGTGTGCCGGTGGCGCTGTCGCTCGGAGTGCCGATCGGCACCTTCGTCGGCCGGATATCCGCCTGGTGGGTGCCGTTCCTGGCCATGACGGCACTGGCGGTGGGCGTGGTCGGCTGGATCGCGGCGCTGCTGCCCGACCAGCCCGGACAGCCGGACGGTGAGCGTGCGCCCGTCCGTCGCGCGCTCACCGTGCCCGGCGTGGCGCCGGTGCTCACCGTCACGGTGCTCTTCGTGCTCGCGCACACCGTCCTGTTCACCTACATCGCGCCCCTCCTCGACCGGGCCGGCCTCGGCGGCGCCACCGGCACCGTGCTGCTGGTCTTCGGGCTGGCCTCGCTGGCGAGCATCTGGCTCACCGGTGCCCACATCCACCGCCGGCTGCGGCAGTTGACGATCGGCGGCGCGCTGCTGGTCGCGGTGACGGCGGGCGTCCTCGCGGTGCGGTCCGGCAGCGCGCCGGCGGTTTACCTCGCGGCGCTGCTCTGGGGCCTGGGCTGGGGCGGCGCCCCGACCCTGCTGCAGACCGCCCTCGGTGACGCGGGCGGGGAGCACGCGGACGCCGCCCAGTCCGTGCTGGTGACCCTCTGGAACGTCGCGATGGCGGCCGGCGGGGTGATCGGCGGCGTCGTCCTGGGCGCACTCGGCACCGCCGCCCTGCCCTGGACGGTCCTCGCGCTGATGCTCCCCGTCCTCGCCGTGGTCGTCGGCGCCCGCCGCCACGCCTTCCCGCCGGTCCGGTAGGCCCCCGGCGGCGCCCCACAGACGCGGGTTCGAGGACGGACCCCAGCGAGGACGGACCCCAGCGAGGACGGACCCTAACGGAGCAGCAGCCGGTTCGACAGCAGCTCGGCCACCAGCTCGGGCGGGGCCGAGGCCGTCGAGCCCATCGCGTACGGCGGCTGCGGGTCGTACTCGATGACCAGCTGGATCGCCTCCGCCGCCCGGTCGCCGGCCAGCCGGCCGGTCAGGGTCAGTGCCAGGTCGATCCCGGCGGAGACGCCGGCCGCGGTCGCGTACTTGCCGTCGACCACGACCCGCTCCGTCCCGGTCGGCTCCGCACCGAAGCGCGGCAGCTGGTCCAGGCAGCACCAGTGCGAGGTGGCCCGGCGCCCCTCCAGCAGCCCGGCGGCGGCCAGGATCAGCGAGCCCGAGCAGACCGAGGTGGTCCAGGTGGTGGTCGCGTCCACGGCGCGCACCCACTCCAGCACGGCGGGGTCGGTCAGCCGGGCCTCGGTTCCGGGCCCGCCGGGCACGAGCAGCACGTCGGCCGAGTCCACCTCGTCCAGTGCGGCGTCGGCGGTGAGCGCCAGGCTCTGCATGTCGGTGCGCACCGGCCCGCGCCGGGCGGCGGTGAACACCACCTCGGAGCCGGGGATCCGGGACAGCACCTCGTACGGGCCGACCGCGTCCAGCGCGGTGAAGTCGTCGTACAGCAGGATGGCGGTGCGCATCAGTGTCCTCCGTGGTGACTCGGGTGGAAGCGGCGTCGGTACTCGGCGGGCGGGGCGGCCAGCACCCGGACGAAGGCGCGCCGCATCGCCTCCGGGGTGCCGTAGCCGCAGCGGCGGGCGATCTCCTCGATGCCGTCGTCGGTGTCCTCCAGCCGGCGCCGGGCGGCCTCCAGCCGGACGCCGTCCACGTACCGGCCCGGGGTCACCCCGACCTCGGCGGTGAAGGCGCGGGCGAAGTGCCGCGGCGACAGCGCCGAGCGGCGGGCCAGCGCCTCGACCGACAGGTCGGCCTCCGGGTGCTCGGCGATCCAGCGCTGGACCTCGCGCAGCGGCTGCCGGGCCGCCACCTGGGCGGCCAGCTGGGTACTGAACTGGGCCTGGTTGCCCGGGCGGCGCAGGAAGACCACCAGGTGACGGGCGATCAGCAGCGCCGTCTCCCGCCCGAGGTCCTCCTCGACCAGGGCGAGCGCCAGGTCGATCCCGGCGGTGACGCCGGCCGAGGTGGCGATGCGCCCGTCCCGGACGTGGATCGGGTCCGGGTCCACCTCGACGTCCGGGAAGCGCCGGGCGAGTTCCTCGCAGTACGCCCAGTGCGTGGTCGCCCGGCGCCCGGCCAGCAGTCCGGCCTCGGCGAGCAGGAAGGCCCCGGTGCACACCGACACCACCCGTTCGGCCCGTCCGGCCAGCTCCCGGATCCGCGCCACCAGTGCGCCGTCCGGGTGCTCGGCGCCCGTCCCGCCGGGGACCAGCAGGGTGTGCACCGGCCCGACCTCGGCGAGGTCCGCGTCCGGCAGCAGCCGTAGCCCGCCGGTGCTGCGCACCGGCTGCCCGCCCGGCGAGGCGGTGAGCACCCGGTACGCCCCCGGCTGCCCGGAGGCGGCGCCGGCGCCCGTGAACACCTCCACGGGGCCGGTCACGTCGAGGCTCTGCACGCCCTCGTAGAGGAGGACCAGCACGCTGCGCGCTCTCATGCGGCCAGCCTGTCAGCGGGCCGTGGTGGCAGCAATGACCTGATTCCCACCTTTCCTGCCACCGCTCCCGGGCGGCCCGCGCCCCGGACCCGGAGCCGGAGCCGGACCCGGGCCCGGGCCCGGAAACGCCGGAAGGCCCTCCGCTTTCGCGAAGGGCCTTCCGGCTGTCTGTGCGCCGCCAGGGACTCGAACCCCGGACCCGCTGATTAAGAGTCAGCTGCTCTAACCAACTGAGCTAGCGGCGCTTGCTGACGTGGAGAACATTACCTGGTCAGCGGCCGAAACACACAATCGGCCCGGACGGCCCCCGCTCAGGCGGTCAGTACCACCTTGCCCCGGACGTGGCCGGTGCCGACCAGCCGGTGGGCCTCGGCGGCCTTCTCCAGCGGGAGCGCCTCGGCGATCTCCAGCCGCAGCCCGCCCGCCTCCCACAGCCGGACCAGTTCGGCCAGCCGGGCGGCCGTGCGCCGGGTGCGCAGCAGCCGGACGCCCAGCCGCCCGGCGCCCTCGAAGTCGGCCACCGTCCCGATCCGGTCCCGGTCGGCGACCAGCTCGACCGAGGCCTCCAGCGCGCCCCGCCCGGCGGCGTCGAAGGCGGCGGTCACCCCCTGTGGCGCGACCGCCCGGACCCGCTCGACCAGCCCCTCCCCGTACGCGACCGGGATCGCGCCCAGCTCGCGCAGGTACCCGTGGTTGCGCTCGCTCGCGGTGCCGACCACGGTGGCGCCCCAGGTGCGGGCCAGCTGGACGGCCACCGTGCCGACCCCGCCCGAGGCGCCGTGCACCAGGACGGTGTCGCCGGGGCCGACCCCGAGCAGGGTGAGCGCCGTGTGCGCGGTCTGGCCGGAGGCGGAGAGGGAGCCGGCCTGCTCCCAGGGCATCCCCGCGGGCTTGGCCACCAGCTGGTCGGCGGCCACCGTGACCAGTTCGGCGTGGCTGTCCAGCAGCCGGAACCCCAGCACCTCGTCGCCGACCCGCCAGTCCCCGCTGTCGGGCCCCAGCCGGTCCACCACCCCGGCGAACTCGTTGCCGAGGACGAACGGCGGTTCGACCGTCAGCCCCGGCGGCCGGAAGCCCTCCCGGACCGCCAGGTCCACCGGCTGCACCCCGGCCGCGTACACCCGCACCCGCACCTCGCCCGGGCCCGGCTCCGGATCGGGCACCACCCGGACCCGCAGGACCTCCGGACCGCCGGACTCCGTGACGACGACCGCCTTCATGTCTGCTCCCGCCCCTCGACCGTTCGACCGCTCTCGTCGACCGGTCCCGATCCTTCAACCTGAAGCGTGCTTGAGGTCAAGCCGTCGTCCGGTGTGTCTTCACGGATGGGCGCATTGTCAGATTTATCCTGGCGGCGCTCAGCCGTCCGCCGTCGAGAGGAACCTTCCCGTGGGCCAGCTGCCCCTGTTCTTCCTGGTGCTGCTCGCCTCCGTGGTCACCATGCCGCTCGGACGCAGGACGGGCGTGCCGCAGCCGGTCCTGATGACGCTGCTCGGCATCGTCATGGCGCTCGTCCCGCAGATCCCGGACGTCACCATCGAGCCCGAGCTGATCCTCCCGCTGGTCCTGCCGCCGCTGATCTTCGCCGTCGCCCGGCGCTCCTCGGTGCGCTACTTCAAGGCCAACATCCGCTCGATCCTGCTGCTGGCCGTCGCCCTGGTGGTGGTCACCACCGCCGTGGTGGCCAGTACGGTCCACTGGCTGCTGCCCGCCCTGCCGATCGCCGCCGCGATCGCGGTCGGCGCGCTGGTCTCCCCGCCCGACCCGGTCGCCGCCGTCGCGGTGGCCGGCAGCGTCGGCCTGCCCCGCCGCCTGGTGTCGATCCTGGAGAGCGAGGGCCTGTTCAACGACGTCACCGCGATCGTCATCTACTCGCTGGCCATCGAGGCCGTGGTCAGCGGCGACTTCTCGGTCGGCCACGCGGTGCTGCGCTTCGTCCTGTCCGCGGTGCTGGCCGTGGTCGTCGGCGTCGCGCTCGGCTGGATCAACGCCAAGCTCGCCGAGCGCCTGGACGACCCGACCCAGCAGGTCGCGCTCAACCTGCTGGTCCCGTTCGCCGCCTACACCATCGCCGAGGAGATCCACGGCTCCGGCGTGCTCGCCGTCGTGGTCTGCGCGCTCTACCTCGCCGAGCGGGCCTCCGACGCCGACGCCGTCTCCTACCGGCTGGTCGGCAACGCCTTCTGGGAGGTGGTCGAGATCCTGATCACCGGCGTCGCCTTCGGGCTGATCGGCCTGGAGCTGGCCACCGTGCTCAAGGAGGCGGGCCGCGGCTGGACCGGCTTCATCGGCGACGCCGCCGTGGTGATCGCGGTCGTCGTGGTGGTCCGGCTGCTGTGGCTGCTGCCGGCCGGCTGGGTGTCCCGGCGGGTGCGCAGCGGCGACGACGAGGACACCCCGTTCAGCTGGAAGGAGAGCGTGGTCCTCTGGTGGTCCGGCATGCGCGGCGTGGCCACCGTCGCGCTGGCGCTCGCCATCCCGCTCACCCTGCACTCCGGCGCGGACTTCCCCGAGCGCGGACGGCTCGTCTTCATCGCCTTCAGCGTGGTGCTCTTCACCCTGCTGGTGCAGGGTCTGACCCTGCCCTGGGTGGCCAAGCGGCTCCGGCTGGACATCGACCAGGACAAGCACGAGCAGGCCGTCCGTCAGCTCTGGTGGCGGGCCGCCAAGGCCGGGCTCACCCGGCTCGGCGAACTGGAGGAGCAGGACCGGCTGCCCGCCGAGGTCGCCGACCGGCTGCGGGACCGTCAGCACGACCGGCTGGCCCGGCTCTGCCCGGAGAACTATGCCGAGGAGGAGGCCGCCGAGGCCAAGCTGCGCCTGTCCCAGTGGCGGGCCGCCCGGGAGGTCGAGCAGGAGATGATCGCCGCGTCCCGCCGCGAGATGCTCGTCGCCCGCAGCGAGCTGGGTGCCGACCCGGAGCTGGTCGACCAGGTGCTGCGCGGGCTCGACCTGCGCTCGGAACGGAAGTGACGGCGGGCCGGGCCGCTCCGAGGTGACGGGTTGTCCGCCGCCGGGCGGAATGTGCGCGACCGCCCCCGAGGTTGCATAGGCTGAGCCCGGGCAGGCCGTCAACGGAGTCGGCGCACCACCAGTACCCGCACGACCTCGCGAAGAACCCTCACGCCTGGCCCTGCCGGTTTCTGCACCCAGATGAATCGAGGACCCACCGATGTCGGAGACCCGCGCCGACGCCCGCACCCCGCTGGACCGCACCCCGCAGTGGGGCGCCCTGGCCAAGCACCGGGCCGAACTGGGCGACACCCACCTGCGCGAGCTGTTCGCCGCCGACCCGGAGCGCGGCCGCCGCCTCACCCTGCAGGTCGGCGACCTGCACGTGGACTACGCCAAGCACCTGGTCACCGACGAGACGCTGGAGCTGCTGCGCGACCTCGCCGCGGCCACCGGCGTCGCCGAGCTGCGGGACGCGATGTTCCGCGGCGAGAAGATCAACAACACCGAGCACCGCGCCGTCCTGCACACCGCCCTGCGCGCCCCGCGCGGCGCCGTGATCGAGGTCGACGGCGAGAACGTGGTGCCCACCGTGCACGCCGTCCTCGACAAGATGGCCGCCTTCGCCGAGCGGGTCCGCAGCGGCGACTGGAAGGGCTTCACCGGCAAGCCGATCCGCGCCGTCGTCAACATCGGCATCGGCGGCTCCGACCTCGGCCCGGCGATGGCCTACGAGGTGCTCCGCTCGTACACCGAGCGCGACCTCGACGTCCGCTTCGTCTCCAACGTGGACGGCGCCGACCTGCACGAGGCCGTCCGCGACCTCGACCCGGCCGAGACGCTGTTCATCGTCGCCTCGAAGACCTTCACCACCATCGAGACCATCACCAACGCGGTCTCCGCCCGCGACTGGCTGCTCGGCGGCCTGGGCGGCGACCCCGCGGCGGTGGCCAAGCACTTCGTCGCGCTGTCCACCAACGCCCGGGGCGTGCAGGACTTCGGCATCGACACCGCCAACATGTTCGAGTTCTGGGACTGGGTCGGCGGCCGCTACTCCTACGACTCGGCGATCGGCCTCTCGCTGATGATCGCCATCGGACCGGACGCCTTCCGCGAGATGCTGGACGGCTTCCACCTGGTCGACGAGCACTTCCGCACCGCCCCGGCGGAGCAGAACGTCCCGCTGCTGCTCGGCCTGCTGGGCGTCTGGTACGGCGCGTTCTTCGACGCCCAGGCGCACGCGGTGCTGCCGTACTCGCACTACCTGTCCAAGTTCACCGCCTACCTGCAGCAGCTGGACATGGAGTCCAACGGCAAGTCGGTGACCCGCGACGGCACCCCGGTGGACTGGCAGACCGGCCCGGTGGTCTGGGGCACCCCCGGCACCAACGGCCAGCACGCCTACTACCAGCTGCTGCACCAGGGCACCAAGGTGATCCCGGCCGACTTCATCGGCTTCGCGAAGCCGGTCGCCGACCTGCTCCCGGGCCTGGTCGCCCAGCACGACCTGCTGCTGGCCAACTTCTTCGCCCAGACCCAGGCGCTGGCCTTCGGCAAGACCCCCGAGGAGGTCGCGGCCGAGGGCGTGCCCGCCGAACTCGTCCCGCACAAGACCTTCAAGGGCAACCACCCGACCACCACGATCCTGGCCGGCGAACTGACCCCGTCGGTGCTCGGCCAGCTGGTCGCGCTGTACGAGCACAAGGTGTTCGTCCAGGGCGCGATCTGGAACATCGACTCCTTCGACCAGTGGGGCGTCGAGCTGGGCAAGGTGCTCGCCAAGCGGATCGAGCCGGTGCTGCTCACCGGTGAGGGCGCCGAGCAGCTCGACAGCTCCACCGCCGAGCTGGTCGCCCGCTACCGCTCGCTGCGCGGCCGCTGAGCCCCGGCCGGGCCGTCCGCTCCGGCGGGCGGCCCGGCCGACCTGCTTCCCGGGGGCCCCGGAAACGGCAACGGAACCGGCAACGGGCCCGGAACCGGAAACGGGCCCGGAAACGCCGGAAGGCCCTTCGCTTTCGCGAAGGGCCTTCCGGCTGTCTGTGCGCCGCCAGGGACTCGAACCCCGGACCCGCTGATTAAGAGTCAGCTGCTCTAACCAACTGAGCTAGCGGCGCCTGCTGACAGAGAAGACTCTAGCAGCGCCGTGCGTCCGAGCCAAAATCGAATACCGGTCGCCCGGCGTTCATCCGCCGGTCACGACGGCCGCCCCGGCGGGGACCGGCGCGCCCGGCTCGCGCGCCGCCCGGACGCAGGCCCACAGCACCACCGAGGCGCCCGGCAGCCAGGGCTCCCGGTCCTCCGGTGCGACGATCCACCGGCCGGCGCCGTGGCCGGGGGAGTCCGGGCTGTTCACCATGCGCTGCATCGGCGGCACGGTCACCGCGTCACCCTTGCCGTGGCAGAGCAGCGGCGGCACGTCCCGGGCCCACTCCTCCCAGGCCAGCAGCCGGCGCAGCCGGGGCGCCGCGCCCGGCTGGACGAACAGCAGGGTCCGCCCCCGGTAGGCCGCGACCGGCCCGCAGCCCGGGCCGGAGGCCCACAGCTCGTCCAGCACCCGGCGGCCGAACAGGGCCGGCATGCTGATCACGTCGAAGGCGCGCCCGCAGGGCAGCACCGAGGGCGCCCACGGGCGGGTCTCCCAGAGGGCGCGCATGCTGCGCGGGTACTCGCTGGCGGAGGCGAGCCAGGCCTCCCCGGCCACGCTGACGTACTCCACCGACTGATGCGTCCAGATCTCCACGCACAGCAGCCTGCGCCGTGCGCGCCGCCGGCAGGGCGGAAAGCCCCGTTCGCCGGACAGCGCGGTGGGGAACGGCGTACCCTTCCCGCCGCGCATATGCCAGCGGCCTGTGTCCGGGCACGGGGCGCGGCGCACCGGACGCGGGCACTGGGCACGGGAGCTCCGGGGCCGCTCAGTCCTCGTGGCGGCGCGGCTGGAGCAGCGTGCGGCCGTACTCGATCATCTTGGCGGCGTAGTCCGGGGTCCAGTCCGCCCGCACGGCGATCTCGGCGTCCGACAGGGCGTCGAACCGGCGCGGGTCGGCGAGCTGGGCGGCGGCGACGGCCTGGAAGTCGGTGGCCCGCTCGGCCGCCGCCCGGAAGGCCAGGGCCAGCTCGGTGGAGCGGCGCAGCAGCTCCGCCGGGTCCTCGATCGACTCCAGGTCGAAGAATCGTTCCGGCTCCGGTTCGGCGGACTGCGGCTCGAACAGCAGCTGCGCCGGACGCACGCGCCTGGTGGGCTCGGTCGACTCTGCAGGGGAGTCGGGCATGGACGGACACCTCCGGGGTCTCGGTGGGGCGGGCAGAGAGCTGCTCCGGGCTGCGCCGCCCGGGTTGTGGCCGTCGTCCATTGTCTCGCGGCGAGGGCCGGTAGCGGAACGGTGCGCGTGCGGGCGCTATTCCCCGGCGCGCGCCGCAGGCGTGCTCCGAGTGCCGCGCATCCGGATCGCGTGCGAACCGGTTGTGTCGGTGCGGTTCCGTGTAGTCCAGCCACCCACAGATCGGGGAGATCCCATGCACGTGCGGACGATCCTGCGCTTCGTCCTGCCCTTCGGCGCCCTGTCGGCCGCCTCCGCCCTCGGCCTGGCCGCGGCGGCGCCGGCCGTCGCCGCCGAGACGGCGGTGGTGGTGCAGGGCGGGGTGAGCGCCCCGGGCGGCCCGTCGCAGGCGACCTGCCCCAGCGGCACCCACCTGACCGGCGGCGGGTACCAGCTGCCGGCCGGGACGCACGACACCGTCACCTACAACGGCCCGTCCCAGGACGCCCGCAGCTGGTACGTGCAGGCCGACCACACGGCCGTCAAGGCCTTCGCGGTCTGCGAGACCGAGGACTGACCGGGGGCCCCGGCCCCGGCCCGAGCGCCGATGCCCCGGACGGAGCCGGGCCGCTACCCCAGGCGGACCCGGTGGCCGGCCAGGTGGTGCAGCACCTCGTGGTTGGCCTCCCAGCCGTCCGGGAACGTCACCGGCACCCCCAACTGCACCGGCTCGGTGGCAGGGTGCTCGTCCAGCAGCTCGGCGATCCCGGCCCGGGCCACCACGATGCAGGCGTGCCGGTGCCGGGAGGCGAGCACGCAGAGCCGTCCGGTCTCCAGGTGGAAGGCGGTCGCGTCGGGGCGGCCGGAGAGCGGGTGCAGCACCACGGTGACGTCGTACTCGCGCCCCTGCAGCCGGTTGGCGGTGTCCACCGTGACGGCGGGCCCGGCCGTGCCGTCCACCGGGACGCCGACCTTGAGCAGGGCCGCGCGCACCGCCGCCGCCTGGTCCCGGTGGGCGGTGCCGACGGCGATCCGGTCCGCGGTGAGCGGCGCGTCGCCCTGCTCGGAGTGCGCCGTCAGCCCGCGCTCCAGCAGCCGGCGCACCGTCGCCGCGACCGCCGCGACGGCCTGCGGGTCGGTCCGGACGGTGTGCCGGGCGGGCAGCTCCAGCAGCGCCCAGCCGTGCTCGGCGGCCCGGTCGATCGCCGCGTCCAACGCCGAGCCGTCGGGACGGACGGTGCCCGTCATTCGGCGGTCGTCCGGGCCGGTGCCGGAGCGGAACGGGGTGTACGGGTAGAAGGCCCGGGAGATCAGCGGCGCCGCGCTGGCGGGGAGCCGCCAGGAGACCGGCAGCCGGTGCGGCTCGATCTGCGGGTTGTGCGCCAGCATGGTGACCACGGCGCTGCCGGACGGGTCGTACGACAGGCCGGCCCACTGCTCGGTGCCGACCACGGTGAACGGGTCCAGCTGGCCCGGGTCGCCGACGAACAGCGCCCGCTCGAACAGCCGGGCCACCGCGAGCAGGGCGTCCGAGCGCATCTGGTACGCCTCGTCGACGATCGCGTGCCGCCACGGCGCCTCGGCCCGCACCCACTGCCACTTGGCCGAGGTGGAGATCACCACGTCGTGCTCGACCAGGTCGGCGATCTTGTCCGAGGGCGTGACCCCGGCGTGCTTCAGCACCTCCGGGCCCGGACGGGAGTCCGCCGCGTGCAGCCGGCCGATCGTCAGGTCCGGCGCCTTCTCGGCCAGTCGGCCGACCAGGTCGTCCACCTGGCCGTTGGTCTGGGCGACGATCATCAGCCGCTCGCCGGCCTCGACCAGCTCGCGGGCGGCCCGCACCACGAGCGTCGACTTCCCGGCGCCGGGCGGCGAGTCCACCACCACGCCGCGCGGGGCGCCGGCCGGCGGGCGGACGGTCGCGGCCAGGATCCCGGCCACGGCCGCGTCGGCGGCCGCTCCCGGGGCCTGGTCGGGGTCCGGCCGGGCGTGCCGGTCCGGCTGGGGGATCGAGGCGGTCATCACTCCCACTCCTCGGAGGCGGTCGCGGCGGGTACGGGCGGTGCGGCGCCGGGCGGGCCGCCGTGCGTCCAGGGGGTGTCGTCCGGCTCGGGCAGCGGCGCGGACTGGCGGACCGTCAACTCGAACAGGGTGAAGGTGACCGGCTCGCCGGGCTCGGGCAGGCTGCCCGGCTCCGGCTCCTTCCTGCGGCCCATGCCGGACAGCACCCGCAGCGTGATGGTGCCCTCGGCGGTGTCGACCGCCACGATCTCGGCCTTCTGCGCGGCCGGGCTCCCCGACTCCGGCCGGGGGGACCCCCACACCCGGTGCACCTCCCGGCCGAGGTCCGCGTGCGGGCGGTCGGCGGTGCGCAGGGTGACCAGCGGGCGGGGCTTGGGGGAGCGGCCGGTGGTGTCCCAGTCCGGCACCACCTCCGTCACCTCACCGCTGAACGCCTCGCCGGCCAGCCGGTGTTCGGCCATCGCCAGCGGGTCGTCCAGCGCCTCCTGGACGTCCAGCCGGGCCTGCTCGCGCTCGCGCTGGGCGAGCTTGCGGGCGGCGGTGACGGCGTCGTCCTGCCGGGGCTGCGGGGGCTCGCCCGCCGCCAGGCGGTCCCGGTGGCCGGTGTACGACCAGCGGTCGCCGGTCCAGCGCTCCTCCAGGTGGCCGGCCGGCGGCAGGCCGCGCAGCAGGTCCAGGCCCTGCCAGACGTCCCGCCAGGTCGGCAGCAGGACGGCCGTCAGCACCTCCTCCAGCTGCCCGACCGCGGCCCGCACCGCTGCCCGGGCGCGCTCGGCGGCGTCCTCGTCGTGCTGCTCGGTGCTGTGCCGCAGGGCGCCCACGGCGGAGTCGTAGCGGGCGATCGCCGGGGCGAGCACGGCCTCGTCGAAGCGGGGGTCGGTGGCCGGGCCGGCCGGCGGGTGCAGCAGCTGCCCGTGCTCGTCCCGCGCGGACTCGGCCAGCTCGGCGGCCTCGGCGCCGGTCAGACCGGGCGGCGGGCGGTGCCAGGCCAGCCGGGCCGCCAGGTGCTGGTCCTCCAGGTGGCTCTGGCCGGTCGCCCAGTGCCGCGCCAGCAGACCGGTCATCGGCAGCAGCATGCTGGAGCCGGGCACCTGGGCGCGCTCGCCGAGGTGGGTCAGCCAGCGGCCCAGCAGCGGCACCCGGACCGGGGCCGGGTAGGGGCCCGGCTCGTCGTCCTCGACGGTGCGGCGGAAGCGGGTCGAACGGCCGATCAGGGCGAGGTGGTGGATCCCCGCGCCGTTCGGCACGACCAGCTGCGGGGCGTCCGCGCACAGCTCGCGGAACACCTGGGTCTTCTCGCCGGTCTCCGGGTCCTTCTCGGAGCCCTCGATCTGCTCGACGTCGTCGGCGAAGGACTCCAGGTAGGGCAGCAGGTCGGCGGCCAGCTCGGCCAGGAAGTCGAACCGCAGGGTGCGGTTGAGCGGCTGCGGCACCAGGTGCAGCCGGGGCGCGTCCCGGTCGGTGCCCAGCATCATCGCCAGCGGCGCGCCGGCCTCACCGGCGGCGGTCAGCGGGACGAGCACCATCGGGCGGTCGGACAGGTGCCGGTGCCGGACGGTGGCCAGCGGCTCGGCCCGGCCGCTGCGGACGGCCTCCAGACGGGCCAGGGTGGTGAGGAGACTCATGCCTTCCCCAGGGCTTCCGCGCGCAGGGCGGCCGCGTAGGCCAGGCGCTCGGCGGCGTCGTCCGCGCCGTCGTCCGTACCGCCCGCCCCGTCGACGCCCGCGCCGCCGCCGGCGGCGGCCAGGGCCTCGGAGACCGTCCGGATGCTGCCCAGCTCGCCGCGCACGCCCCGGCCCAGCTGCTCCACCCGGTCGCCGCAGCGGGCCCGGGCCCGGCAGTGGAAGCCGAGCTCGCACGTGGACAGGCAATCCGGGCTGTACGCGGCGGGCACCGCCTCGACCGCGGCGACCAGCTGCTCGGCGGACCGCGCCGGCGTGCCGGCCTCGTCGGACGCCAGGTCGAAGTCCGCGTCCGGCGGCAGCGCGTCCAGCAGCCGGCCGATGCCGGTCATCCGGCTCAGCTGGCGGCGGGTGGTGGCCAGCTCGCGGCGGACGTCGACGGCGACCGCGGTCGGCCGGTTGCCGAAGTCCTTGGGGCAGACCAGCAGCACGCTCGTCCGGGGGCTGCCGGGCAGAGCCTGCTCGGTGTAGGGGTCGTCGCCCAGGGGCAGCCCGGCCGCCGAAGCCGCGGCCCGCTGGAGCGCCAGCACGTACACGGCGGCCTGGCGGGCGGCGGCGCCGACCTTGGCCGGGTCCGCGCTGCCGTCGACCACCGGGAACGACTTGATCTCGACCACCGTGCACCGACCGCCGTGCACCACGAGCGCGTCCGGCTCCAGGTAGGCGGTGCTGCCGGCCACCTCCAGGCGCAGCAGCGGGTGGTCGAGCAGCGTCCAGGACTCCGGGTCGGCGGCGGCCCGGGCCAGCGCCTGGGCCGTCCGGTCGGCGCGGACGGCCGGGCCGGAGCGCTGCAGCAGGTCCGGCACCTCCAGCGGGGCGTGGCCGTCGACCGGGAGGTCGAGGTGGCGGCGGAGCGGCTCCAGCAGCGCGGCGTAGTCGTCCGCCTTCAGCCGGGACTCGAAGATCACGCCGCGGGCGATCGCGAAGGGGGACTGGCCGAAGGGGGCGGGGCGGCCGAGCCGGGCGGCCAGCGCCGACTTGTCGATCCCGGCCGCGTCGAGCACCGCACGGCGGTGACAACCCGGATTGGCCGCGAGCGCGGCGAGGGAACGGGCGTTCAGACTGCGCTGGAGGGCCGGTCCGCGCAGCTCGGCGAGCCGCTGGGCGAGCGGCTCAGCGGACCCGCCGGGCGGGACGTTCGTCGAGACGTTCATGGTGCGGCCCAGTGTCGCATCCGGGTCCGACAACGCGGTGCGGACCGTCCGCGGCGGACCGTCCGGGTGGCCTTACAGGTGGCCGTGCGGTGGCCGGAAGCGGCGCCCCGCGACCCGCCCGAACCAGCCTGCGCCCCGTCCGCACCGGCCCGCGACGGCGGCCGCACCGGCCCGCGATCGTGGCCGCCGCCCGGGTGGGGGATCATGGAACCCGGTGCTCGATGGTGAGACCGACCGTTGCACCGCCCCGTTGCGAGGAGCCCCCCATGCCCGCCCGAATAGTGCTGGTCCGCCACGGCGAGACCGAGTGGTCCGCCACCGGCCGCCACACCGGCCGCACCGACATCCCGCTGACCGACGAGGGCCGCGCGATGGCCCGGGCCCTCGGTGCCCGCCTCGCCCGGGCCCCCTGGGACGGCCTGCCGGACGCGCTCGTCTACACCAGCCCGCTCGGCCGCGCCAAGGAGACCTGCGCCCTGGCCGGCTTCGGCGACCGCGCGGTGGAGCGCCCCGAGCTGATGGAGTGGGACTACGGCCAGTACGAGGGCCGCACCGGCGCGGACATCCGGGCCACCGACCACCCCGGCTGGCTGATCTGGCGGGACGGCGTGCCCGGCGGCGAGAAGCTGTCCGAGGTGGCCGCCCGGGTGGACGACTTCCTCGCCGGCCTCCACCAGGAGCACGGCGTCCCCGAGCCGGACACCACCGTGATGCACTGCGCCGACCGGGACGTCGTCCTGTTCGCGCACGGCCACCTGCTGCGCATCCTGGCCGCCCGCTGGCTGGGCCTGCCGCCCGAGTTCGCGCAGCGGTTCAAGCTCGGTACGGCGGCGCTGTGCGTGCTGTCCTGGGAGTACGGCGCCCCGGCCGTGGAGATCTGGAACGACCTCTCCCACCTGGACGCCCTGAACGCCGGGCACTGACGCCCGGCTGCACCCCCGCCCCCGGCGGCCGCCGCAGCTCCGGCTAGGCGGCCGCCGCCCGGTCGTACTCGGCCAGGAACAGCCGCACCTCGGGCACCGCGGCGTGCGGGCGCAGCCGTCCCGCGGTGTCCGCCAGCATGCTCCGGATCCGGGCCGAGCGGACGTCCGCGAACAGCGCGACGGCGGACGAGCCGTGGTGCGCCGCGCCGGCCAGGTCCCCCCGGCCCAGGCGGTCGTGGGCCAGCTCGGCGGTGTACAGCACCCGGTTGCGCAGGAAGTGTGGCTCCTGCAGCGTCATGGCCAGCCCGGCCTGCTCGCTGGCGCGGTCCCAGTCGCCGAGGGCGGACCAGCACTGCGACTGGAGGCCGGCGATCTCGGCCTCGCCGAAGAAGGACATCCACTCCGGATCGGCCTCGGAGTGACCGCGGCCGAACAGCGCGTACGCGCGGCCGAGTGCGCGTTCGCAGGCGGCGCGGTCCTGCAGCAGCGCCCAGGCGCCGGCCTCGCGCATCGCCAGCAGTGCGAGCAGTCGCTCGGAGCCCAGGCCCCGGGCGGCGACCTGCCCGGCCTGCGCGGCGCGCAGCGCCTCCCGGGGGCGGCCGGCGTCCCGGGCGAGGAAGGCGCTGTTGCAGAAGACGTGCGCCTCCAGTGCGGAGTCCCCGGCCATCCGGGCGGTGGCCAGCGCCTCGGAGTAGAACGAGCGGGCGTCCGCGAGCCGGTTCGAGTCGTGCGCCAACCACCCGACCGAGATGGCGAGTTCACCGGCCCCGGCCTGCAGTCGGCGTTCCGTCGCGGCGCTGTACTCGCCCTCGTTGAGCAGGACGTACGCGTTGCGCAGCGACTGCCCGGCGAGCTCGTAGAGGGCGTCGGCGCCGTGCGCGTCGTCGGCCAACCGGATGTCCCGGACGGCCTGTTCGACACCGAACACCTCGGCGGCGCCGACCCGGCGCAGCGGCGGCACCGGCCCGGGCCGGCCGGGCACCGGCGGGTCGGCCGACAGCAGCGACGGCGCGGCGAACTCCGCACCGGGAAGGGCGCCTCGGCCGGTGAGGACACCGGAGGCGCCGTCGGTGCCGGCCGACCGACCGGCGGCCGCGGCCGGCCGGTCGATGCCGATCACGGCGGCCAGCGCGGTGGTGCCGCCGGCCAGGAACGTACGGCGACGCACGTCGTCGTTCTCCTCGTCGAGATAGGGCGATCCATCGGGCCCCCGGGGCACCGCGCCGGGACTCGGCCACGGGGGGCCTTCCGGGGCGGTTGGATCCGCGTACGGCGAGGCAGCGTACGGGAGTTGAGTGGAGAGTGGTGAGCGCGGGGCGGGCAGGGGCGGGAACGGCGGGTGGAGCGGAGACGGCTCGGCCCGCCCGGCGCCGCCGTCCGCCGAGCGGCGGCGGACGGCGGTCCGGGGGGCGAAGCCGAGGTCGCCGAGCGTGCTGCCCGGCCACATGTGCCGGAAGACCCGCTCGTAGGCGTAGTTGGGGCAGCGGATCTCACCGGACTCGACCCGTCCGACGTAGCGGGCGTCGCAGGACACGTGCTCGCCGATCTCGCGGGCCGCCCGGCGCACCGCCATGGCGAACTCGCCGGGAGAGCGGTCGCCGCGCAGCGCGCGCATCACGGTGTTGGGGGACGGTCGGTTCGGCTCGGCCGGTGGGGTGGCTGCCATGGCGCCGAGAGTACTCGGAGTCACCGACCGAACACATGGGGTTCGCGGGAGATATGAGGGCAATCCCGGGCAGAGCGGGCGATGTTGCGGGATATCTGCCATGAAATGCCATGCCTTGCTGTAAGGCGCCCCGTGGCCTGGGGTGCATCCCCGGCGTTGTCCTGATACGTGGAAGCCCGGGCCGTCGCCCCGGCCCGTCCCAGCCCGGTGGCCCCTCCGGGCGGCGGTGCTTCCGGATCCGACGAGGTACAGGAGGGCCCATGATGGCCACCGGACTGCCGCAGCACCGACCCGTCGGCGGGGGCGTGATCGCCGGCGCAGTCCCCGCCCCGCTGCCCGATCCCGCCGACGACCGGATCCCCGGCCGGGGTCCGGTCGAGGGCGGCCACGGCCCCCGCAGCGGCCCCCGGCGCGAGCGCCTCGCCGACGAGGGCACCCTCGTCACCGCCTGTGACACCGTGACGGTCGCCCTGCGGCACGGTCTGGAGGCCGTCGACATCCTGAGGCTGCGCCGCGCCTGCGGCGTCGTGCTGCAGAGCCGCAACGGCAGCACCGTCTCCTTCCTCGTCCCGGCCGGCACCTGGGAGACCTGGCACCTGCCCGGCAGCTCCTGTACGGCCGGCGCCCTCGTCCCCTCCGCCACCGACCCGCGCTGGGTGATCCCGCCCGCCGGCTCCGGACCCGCCGCCCGCCCGACCGACGCCTGGGTGCTCCGCTCCGCCCTCTGCGAGGCCGCCTGCACGCTCACCGCAGGCGGCCTCGGCCCGTTCTAGCGGCCGTGCCGCGCGGATCCCGCCGGGCCGCGAGCACCGCTCGCCCCTCCGGCCCGATCCCCGTGGCACGGCCCTGACCGGCGGGTGTGCGCTTTCGGTGGCGGCGACTTCCCCTGCGCTTGTAGGGGCCGGCGGCACCACCTTCCCGGCCTGCGGCGGCACCACCCTTCCGGCCTGCGGCGATAATGGCCGACATGGGACGAAGCAGCAGGGCCGCGCGTGGCGGCGAGGCGGCGGCCATGACCGGCGCGGGTGGCCGCACCCACGCCCAGGGGCCGCTCACCCGCCCCGTCGGCTCCGGGCTGGCCGAACTGCGGCCCGACCGCGATCGCCCCGCCGCGTGGTCGCTGCTGATCGACGGCGCCCCGCAGTCCATGGTCGACCTCGACGATCCCAGCCACCTCGGCTTCGAGTACCAGCGGCGGCTCGGGCACCTGATCGACCTGGTCGCCGCGCCGGGTCGCCCGTTGACCGTCCTGCACCTGGGCGGCGGCGCCCTCACGCTGGCCCGCTACGTCGCCGCCACCCGGCCGCGTTCCCGCCAGCAGGTCGCCGAGATCGACACCGCGCTGACCGAACTCGTCCGCGCCGAACTGCCGTTGGACCGCGGCTGGCAGATCAAGGTGCGCGGCGGGGACGCCCGCAGCGTGCTGGAGCGCACCCCCGAGGGCACCGTCGACCTGGTCATCACCGACGTCTTCTCCGGCGCCCGCACCCCTGCCCACTGCACCACCGTCGAGTTCACCACCCTCGCCGCCCGCGCCCTGGCCCCCGGCGGCTGGTACTCCGCGAACATCGCCGACGGCGGTGCCCTCCCCTTCGCCCGCTCCCAAGTGGCCACCCTCGGCGCGGTCTTCCCCGAACTCTGCCTGATCGCGGACCCGGCCGTCCTGCGGGGCAAGCGCTTCGGCAACCTCGTCCTGGCCGCCGCCCACACCCCCCTCCCGGTCGCCGACCTCACCCGCCGTGCCGCCTCCGACCCGGCTCACGCCCGGGTCGAACACGGCCGCGGCCTCACCGACTTCGCCGCCGGAGCCGCGCCGGCGACGGACGCCACGGCCGCGCCGTCCCCGGAACCGCCGCCGGGCGTCTTCCGCTGACGGCGGGCGGGCGGGCGCCGCCTTGCCCCGGCGGGCCCGTCGAGCCCCACTGTGCCGGGTACCGCGTCTCGGCAGCCGCTCTCGTGCGCCCCGGTCCCGGGTGCGAACTCCCGTCGACGGCGGGGGAAGCGGCCGCCGTGGCAAGGTCAGGGCGCACCGCTCCGGGGGCGGGCGCCTCGCTAGTGGCCGCGCGGAAGCCCGCGGTGCTTGCACATGGCCGCCCCGGTGAGCAGCAGCCCGGCGGCGATGGGGGCGAGTACGGCGGTCGCGGTGGCGGAACCGTGGTGCACGGGGGTCACCGTGGCGGTGTCGGCGATGGCGAGGGTCTCGGGCGTTCCGCCGGCGCCCGGTGCGGCAGGGCCGGCGGGGGCCGTCGTCGCGTCACGGTCGGTGGAGGCCCCGGTCACCGGGTCGGTCTCGGAGGCCTCCAGGACGGGTGGGGTGTCCGCGCCGTCGCGCTGCCGCGGCACGGTGGAGCGGGTGGCGCCGGGGTGCGTCTCGGCGGAGGGCGGGGCCGCGGGCTCGCCGTCGCGGACGGCGCGGGCCTCGGCCGGGTCGGCCTGGGCGGGGTCGGTGTCGAGCAGGCCGGAGGCGATCGCGAAGGCGTCGGGGACGGCCGCCCGCTGGCCGGGGAGGGGCAGTCCGCCGGCCCGGATCCGATCCTGCAGGCTGCCGCCGGACGTCCCGGCGGCCCCGCCGGCCGAGCCGTCGGCGAGGCCCCCGGGAGGCCCGGGGGAGCGGCGCGGCGCTTCGCCCGCCGACGGTCCCTGCCCGACGGGGCGTTCGGCTGACTGCCCGTCGGGTGCGGGGGCGCCGGGTGCGGCCGCGTCGAGCGTCGGTGCATCGAGGGCCGGTGCGTCGAGGGCCGGTGCGCTGTGCGGGACGCGGCGGACGGCGGGTCGGGCCGGTTCCGGCAGCGGGTCGGCGGACGCCGCGTACGCTCCGGCCACGCCGAGGCCCCAGAGCTGTGCGAGCAGGGCTCCGGCGGCCGCCACGGCGCGCGGGCGGGGCAGCCACCGCGCGATCCCGCCCCGGGCTCCGGCGACGCCGTGGGGGGCGGGTTCCCGGGGCTCGGTCGCGTGATTGGCTCGCACGTGAGTTGAGAACGAGCGGACGGGTGGTGAGGTCACGCCCGTCGTCACGGACAGTCATCGCGAGAGTGGCCCCGGGTCGGCGTTCCCCGGGGCCACCGACCGCGCGGCGGTCAGGAGTTGGGACGCAGGGTCCAGGTGACCGTCATCACACCGGTGACGGCGCCGTCGGCGCGGGTGATCTCGACGGTGACCGGGAACTCCGGGCGGTCGCCGGCGTCCAGCTCGGCGACGATCTCGGCGGCCGGGCGGCCGAGCACGGCGGTGGCGGTGACCTCACCCATGGCGAGCTTCTTGTACGCGATCTCGGCGTTCACGGCCAGCGGCACGGCGCGGGACAGCTGGTCGCCGAAGGCGGCGAGCACGATGCAGCCGCTGGCGGACTCGGCGAGCGTGAACATCGCGCCGGCGTGCGGGCCGCCGACGTGGTTGTGGAACTCGGGCTGGTCGGGCAGCCGGAGCACGGCGCGCTCCGGGGTGGTCTCCAGGTACTCAAGCTTCAGGGTGTGCGCCATCGGCACGGTGGCGTCGAGCATCTGGCCGATCTTAGGTGTGGTCATGGCGACGATGTTACTAGCCGGTAGCTTGCGGCGGCAGGGGCCGATCGGAAAAGCCGGGCCACCGGGCGCAATTGAAGGGGTGCGAGATCGGGGAACGCGAAAACGCCCGAGGGGCCGATCTCTTGAAGAGATCGGCCCCTCGGGCTCTGGGGTGAGTGACGGGACTCGAACCCGCGGCCACCTGGACCACAACCAGGTGCTCTACCAACTGAGCTACACCCACCATCTGTCCGGTCCGTTCCCGCTCTCGCGTTCCCGTTCCGACAGGAAGAACTCTACAGGATCCGAGAGGGTGCTCGCGCCAGGGTTCCGTTCCGGCGGACGCGGCACCCCCGCGGACCCTGATCCGGGCCGCCGCCGGGTGCTCCCGGGTGCTCCGGGGTGCTCCCGGGTCAGCTCGTGGGGGCCTGGTGCTTCGCGGCGATGGTCCGCGCGGTGTCGGCGTCCGGGCCGGGCTGGGGGACGAACACGGCCTCGCGGTAGTACCGCAGTTCGGCGATGCTCTCCCGGATGTCGGCGAGCGCCCGGTGGTTGCCGCCCTTCTGCGGGCTGTTGTAGTACGCCTTCGGGTACCAGCGGCGGGCCAGCTCCTTGATCGAGGAGACGTCCACGATCCGGTAGTGCAGGTGCTTCTCCAGGGCCGGCATGTCCCGGGCCAGGAAGCCGCGGTCGGTGGCCACCGAGTTGCCGCACAGCGGCGTCTTCCCGGCCTCCGGCGCGTGCTCGCGCACGTACGCGAGGACCCGCTCCTCGGCCTCGGCGAGGGTCACCCCCTGCTCCAGCTCCTCCAGCAGGCCGGAGGCGGTGTGCATCGCGCGCACCACGTCCGGCATGTTCGCCAGGGCCTCCGCCGGCGGCCGGATGATGACGTCCACGCCCTCGCCGAGGACGTTCAGCTCGGAGTCCGTCACCAGCACCGCGACCTCGACCAGGGCGTCCCGGTCGAGGTCGAGGCCGGTCATTTCACAGTCGATCCATACCAAACGGTCATTCACGCAACTCACCCTACGGCGCGATCACGCGCCGCGGGGACCGGTGGAGCCGAGCGGGGTGCCGGAGCACAGCCTTCGGCCTGGTGCTCCTCCGCCCCGCCGTGCGCGCCGCGGCCGTCCGCGTGCTCGCCCTCCCGGCCGGTGCGGACCGCGTGTCCGTCCCGTCCGGCACGGGCCTCGCGCGCCGTCCGGGCACCGTCGGCCGCGGGCCGACCGCCCTGGGAGCGGACCTGCGGCGCCCGTGCCTGCCGGCCGCGGAGCTCGCCCGCCCCCGCCCCCGGTGCGGGCTGCCCGGCCGGGGCCGGCATCCGTCCGGCGGCCGCACCGTGACCGCGACCGGCCGCGCCCGGCTCGTCCGCGGGCCGTTCGACCGCGCTGCGGTGCCCCTGGCCCTGACCGCGCGCCCCCGGCTGGGGCAGGCCGTCCTCGGCCGCCGCGTGCTCGGCGGTGCGCGGCGGACGTCCCGCACCCGACCCCGCCTGCGGCGGGACCAGCGGCGGCCGCACCGGACCGCGCCCCGCCGCACCCTGCTGCCCGGGGTGCGGCTGCTGCGCGGCGGTCTGGTGCGGGTACGGCTGACCGGCGCGGGCGTGGAAGGCCTGGGCGGCCGGCGTCCCGGCCTGTCCCGGACCGAACCCGACCGGCTGGCCGTGCGCACCCGGCTGACCGTGGCCGACCGGCTGCCCGTGCACCGGCTGTCCGTGCGGACCGACGGGCACCGCTGCCCCCGGCGCGAACGGCTGTGCCGACGGCCCGCCGTGCGCCCCGCCGAACAGCGCACCGCCCGCCGCGGAGGAAGCGGCCGCGTGCGACAGCGCGCCGGGCAGCCGCAGGTCGCCGCCGTGCGCACCGGCCGCCCCGGGCGACTGCTGCCCGGGACGACGCGCCCGGTAGCTGGTCCGGTACGCGGCCGGGGACACCCCGAGCTGGCGGCGGAAGTGCCCGCGCAGCGCCACCGGCGAACGGAACCCGCACCGGCGCGCGACGTCGTCCACCGACAGCTCCGAGGTCTCCAGCAACCGCTGCGCCTGGAGCACCCGCTGGGTGATCAGCCACTGCAGCGGGGCACTGCCGGTGAGCGTGCGGAACCGCCGGTCGAAGGTGCGCCGGCTCATGTACGCGCGGGCCGCCAGCACCTCGACGTCGAACTGCTGGTTGAGGTTCTCCAGCGCCCAGGTGACCACCTCGGCCAACGGGTCGTTGCCGATCTCCTCCGGTAAAGACTGATCGATGTACTGCGCCTGTCCTCCGCCGCCGCGGCGACTGGGCACCACCAGGCGGCGGGCCAGCGCGTTGGCCGCCTCGGCGCCGTGGTCGCTGCGCACCACGTGCAGGCACAGGTCGATGCCGGCGGCGGTGCCGGCCGAGGTGAGCACGTCGCCGTCGTCGACGAAGAGCTCGCGCGGGTCGACGTGGACCCGCGGGTAGCGCTTGGCCAGGGTCGGCGCGTACATCCAGTGGGTTGTGGCCGGCCGACCGTCGAGCAGGCCGGCCGCGGCCAGGACGAAGGCGCCGGTGCAGAGGCCGATGATCCGGGCGCCCTCGTGGTGGGCCTTGCGCAGGGCGGTGATGGCCTCGACCGGCGGGGGCTGGGAGATCGAGCGCCAGGCCGGTACGACGATCGTGCCGGCCCGGGCGAGGGCCTCCAGGCCGTACGGGGCGGAGAGGGTCAGGCCGCCGGTGGTCGCCAGCGGGCCCTCCTCGCCGGCGCAGACCAGCAGGCGGTAGCGGGGCACCCCGGCGTCCTGGCGGTCCACGCCGAAGACCGAGAGCGGGATGGAGCTCTCGAAGATCGGGGCGCCGCCGAAGATCAGCACCGCGACGGTCTCCCGGCGGCGTCGGCCCGACAGCTTGCGCGGCGCGGCGGCCGCCACCGCGGAGAGCGAGCCGTTCGCACCGGGTCCGCCGCCGTGGCCCAGCGGCCCGTGGCCGGGGGCGGAGCCGAGCGCGAGTCCGCCGAGCGGGCCGCCGACGGCTCCGGAGGCGCCGTTGGGGCCCGGAGCAGCGCCGCCGGGGTAGGCGGGGTGGGCGGGATGCCCGGAGTAGGCGGGGTAGCCGGGGTGGCCCGCGTAGCCCGGGTGCTCGCCGCCGTAGGCCGGGGTGTGGCTGACGAGGCCTCGGCTGACGGGCTGTCCGCCGGTCGCTTGGGCCCCGATCGGCTGGCCGCCGATCGGCTGGCCGCCGATCGACTGGCCGCCGCCGCCGACGTTCCCGCCGCTGACGGGGTGTCCGGCGGCGTGCAGGCCGCCGGTGTTCTGTCCGGGGCCGTTCTGTCCGGGGCCGTTCAGCCCGGAGCTGCTCTGCCCGGCGAACGGGGGCTGGCCACCGTACGGTGCCGCCGCGCCGTGCTCGGCGGCGGCCGGGTTCGCGCCCGGGCCGCCGACGGGGGAGTGCGCTGCGGGGTGCGAGGGGTACGGGACGGCGCCCGGGGTGCGGGTGCTGGCGGCGATCGCGGAGGTGGCGGAGGTGCCGGTGCTTCTCGCGGATCGACCTGCGGTGCCGGCCACCGCCTGGCCGCTGTCAGGACCCGCGTCGCTCCTGCTCACCCTGCTCAAGGCGCTCAAGCCCCCTCGGTGGTGTGGTGTGGGTGGTGCGGCACTGCTGGCCAAGATCGAAATCTATCGGGTGGACCATTGCCGTTGTGACAAGTTCACCATCCGACGCTATGTCGACATGGCAATTTGGCGTGATGCATTCGATCACGAAGCGTGGCACCCGTCGACCCTTCTGGGAAGAGGGCCGGGGCAACGGTGGCTGGTTGTCGCGGGGCCGTTCCTGGGGTGTCCGGCCCGCGTGCGCCCGATCGGCGGGTCTGGGCTGCGGATTTGCCCAAGGGGGAGGGATCGGCGCGAAATTGACCGAAAATCGGCGGTGCACGAGAGGGCGCACGGGCATGAGTCGTGCGCCTCCCAGGCTTCATCCGGCCAAGCCTGGTGCGGCGGAACCGCTATCCGGACCGTCGGGTTACGGTCCTGCCGTGAACAGCGACAGCCGGCTCGAACGGGCCAACGACAACGCCGCCGCCTTCTGGCTCGCCCAGGCCCGGGTGCACGGCTGGCGGTCCCGTGTCCGGCCCGGCCTGACGGCCGTCCGCTGCGCCCGCACCCCGGACGACGCGCACCGCATCCTGGTGACCCGCCCCTACGCCGAACCCGGCACGGTGGAAAAGGAGTTGGCGGACCTGTTGAGCGCGTGGTCGACCATGCACTTCACCGTGGAGGACCCGTACGGCGGGCTCGACCTCTCCCGCTTCGGGGCGACCCGGATGCCGGAGATGCCGGTGATGGTCCGGGAGCCGGGCCCGGTCGAGGGTGCGACGACCGCCCTGCCCGCGGTGTACGGGGCGCACGGGGGCGGCAGCCTGACGGTCGATGAGGTGCTGGACGGGGACGGCTTCGCGCTGGTCGAACACGCGATCGTGGAGGGGTTCCCGCTGCCCGCCCGCCGGCCGTGGGTGCGCGGTGAGGCGCTCCCGGAGCAGTTGCTCGGCGAACCCGGGTGGCGGGCGTGGCTCGGCCGCGTCGACGGCGCCGTCGCGGGCACCTGCCTCACCTACGACGACGGACGGGCCACCGGCGTGTACTGGGTCGCCACCCTGCCCGACCGGCGCGGCCGCGGAGTCGCCAAGGCCGTCCTGCGGACGGCGCTGGCCCACGCGCACCCGGACCGCCCGGCCACCCTGGTCGCCACCACGCTCGGCGAACCGCTCTACCGCAAGCTCGGGTTCGTCGAGCAGGCCCGAACCCGCTGGTGGAGCCGTACGTCGGCGGAGGGCTGACGGGCGCTACCCGGCAGCCGCCGCGACGCCGGTGCGGGCGTCGGCGATCACGGCAAACCCGGCTGATCGGTTTCGGACACCGGACCCGGCTCCGGTGCCCGGCGCGCTGCCCGCCCCGGCGTTCGCAGGAACGGGCGCATTCGGACCCGCCGGGGCGGACGCCGTCGAACGTGCGCCGGACCGTGCGCCGACCAGCGCCTCCTCCGCCCCCACCGGCACTCCGGCAGCCCTCCGCCGTGCGGTCCCGCCGCTGTGGATCCCCGGCCGGGGCGACGGCGCGTTCCGCGCGGCGAGCACCTGGCCGACGGCCTCCGGCAGCCCGGCCGCCTTCAGCGTCGGCCGGTAGCCGCTCTCCGCCCACGGCCGGCCGTGGTGCAGCCAGACGCTGCGCAGCCCGGTCAGTTCGGCCCCGGCGATGTCCGCGGGCGCGTGGTCCCCGATCATCCAGGTGTGCGCGGCCCAGTCCCCGGTGGGCGCGATGCCGCAGCGCTGGGCGGCCATCTCGAAGATCAGCGGATCCGGTTTGACGCAGTCCGCCTCCTCGGAGATGACCCAGCCGTCGACCAGTGGCCCCAGACCGGTCCGCCGGATCTTCTCCAACTGCGGCCGGGTGCCGCCGTTGCTGACGATCCCGAGCGTCCACCCGGCCGCCCGCGCGGCCTGCAGGGCCTCGATGTGCCGGGGCGGGCAGTGGATGTGGGAGTTGATGCCGCGTCGGTAGTGGGCGAGCAGGAAGTCGGCGGAGACGTCCAGGCCGTAGCGGCGCCGAACCGCGGACAGTACGGTGCTGCGCGGCACGTAGCCGCCGCCGTCGATGGTGACGAACCAGTCGAGGTCGCCGGGCGGAAGGCCGTGATCGGACAGGAAGTCCTGCGCCCACGCCCGGAAAGCGGCGTCCCGGGGGAGCAGCGTGTTGTCGAGGTCGAACAGGAGCAGGGGCATGCCGAGCATGGTGCCAGCGCCTGCGGCTATGCACCTGGCAAATGCCAGAGCGCGTCGCGAAGCCGTACCAAGTGGCTGGATCGGGCTCCGACAGCTGGCGTACGGATCCCGTCCGGGCCGGGGGCGGGTGGTGCAGGGGCAGGTCGGTGGGGTTGTCGTGACCGCCGGGGCGTAACGGTTCGCGACGTGCCGCAACGGATCGTCGCCGATCAATGACAGTCCGGTCACGGTGTCCCGCGGGCCTGTTGCGCCGCCCGGTCCGCTCAGTCAAGCTCCAGGGAACCTCCTTTCCGGAGGGGGCGCGATCGCCTGCGGACAGGGCGCACTGCCACGGCGGGCGCATCCTCCTTTCGCGGGAACAACGTCGCTCCGGGGCTTCGCCGCTGGGCCTGGCCCCGCGCCCGTCGTACTCTGAAAGGAACAGGTCACATACGGTGCTGCGCGGTGCAGACCGACGTCATCCCGTGGGCGGGCCTGCTGCCCGGGCAGCGTTGTCCTCTCCTGTCGGCCCCTCTCCCTCGAAGAGCCGTGAGCCATGGCTGGTTTTGAGCCTCCCCGACCGGTCGAACCGGACTCGCCCCGCAGTGCGGGAGCGGCGACCGGGAGTGGAGACGGCGTCCGCACGAACCTCGGTCCGGTCGACGGGCATGCCGTCGAGCGCACCGACGGCGGCACGGGTGACCTTGCGGACGGCCCCGCGAACCGCAGAGCGGACGGAGCGGGAGCGGACGGAGCGAACGGCGGCCCTGCCGACGAGCACCGGGACGCGCACGCCGCTGGCCACGCCGATGGGCATGCCGGTGGGCATGCCGGTGCGTACGTCGAGCCGCGAACCGTTGCTCGCGGGGAGGCCCCGGGGCGCGTCGAGGCGACTCGGCCTGCCGAGCCGGCCGCAGGTGGCGACGGACCCCACGGTCTCGCGCGCGCTCTGCGTGGTCTCGCCCGCCGTGGCAGCCTCGCCCGCCGTGACCGCTCTGGGCCCCGCCAACGGCGCGGAGAGGCCCCGGCCGACCCTGCGGGGCCTCCGGTGACGGGCCGCCTGGGCCCGGGCGCTGAGCGTCCGGAAGCGGCTTCCGGCGCGGCCGACCGGTTCGACGGGCTCATCGAGCCGTCGGTGCAGGACACCCCCGCGCCGTCGCTCGACCCGACGTTCCAGCACGGTGTGGTGGTCGGCTTCGACGGCTCGTTGTCGAGCGAGCGCGCGCTCGCCTACGCGGTCGGCATGGCGCGCCGTTCGCAGTGCGGCCTGGTGATCGTGCACGTGGCCAACCGCCTGCCGGCCACGGTCTGGGCCGGCTGTGAGCCTCCCGTCTTCGTCGACCTCCCCGATCACCGGACGGAGGTCCTCGGCCTGGAGCTCGCCTGCGCGGACTTCCTCGCCGGGGTGCCGTGGATCCTGGTCGAGCGCGGCGGCGACATCTGCCACGAGATCGAGGAGGTCGGCCGCGAGTACGCCGCCGACGCGATCGTCGTCGGCACGACGCACGGCCTGCTCGGCAAGATCTTCGGCTCGGTCTCCGGCCGGCTGGCGCGGCGGGCCAACCGACCGGTGATCGTGATCCCCTGAGGGGTCGTCCGGTCGCCTCCTCCTGCTGCCTCTCCGGTTGCCTCCTCCGCCATGGCCCGCTCCTCAACGCCGTTGATGGAGCGGGAGGTTGACCCGGCGGGCTCGGCTCAGGCCGCGGCTGCCGCAGAAACCTCCGCAGCCGTCACAGCCCCCGCAGTCGCCGCGGCCGTGACGGTCACGAAGGCGCCGTCACGGCCGCGCCGGTCACCGACCCGACGGTCGGCGACGCGCGGTCACGAGGTGATGCCGAGCTCCCGGGCGATGAGCATCCGCTGGACCTCGGACGTGCCCTCCCCGATCTCCAGGATCTTGCTGTCGCGCCAGAAGCGCGCCACCGGGAATTCGTTCATGAAGCCGTACCCGCCGTGGATCTGGGTCGCCTCGCGGGCGTTGTCGACGGCGGCCTCGGACGAGTACAGCTTCGCGATCGCGGCCTCCTTCTTGAACGGTTCACCGTGCAGCATCCGGGAAGCGGCGTCCCGCCAGGCCAGGCGGGAGGTGTGGGCGCGCAGCTCCATGTCGGCAAGCTTGAACTGGACGGCCTGGTTGGCGCCGATCGGCCGGCCGAAGGCCCGGCGCTCGCCGGCGTACTTCACGGACTCGTCGACGCAGCCCTGGGCCAGGCCGGTGGCCAGGGCCGCGATCGCGATGCGGCCCTCGTCGAGGATCCGCAGGAACTGGGCGTAGCCTCGGCCACGCTCGCCCAGCAGGTTGGCCGCGGGAACGCGGCAGTCGGTAAAGGACAGTTCGCGGGTGTCGGATGCGTTCCACCCGACCTTCGAGTACTTCTTCGAGACCTGGAACCCCGGGGTCCCGGTGGGCACGATGATGGAGGAGATCTCCCGCGAGGGCGAGCGGAAATCGCCTTCTTCACTCGAACGAGCGATCGGTTCGGTGAGCGCGGTGACGGTGACCAGGCCGGTGATGTCGGTACCGGAGTTGGTGATGAAGCACTTGGTGCCGTTGATGACCCACTCGTCGGTGGCCTCGTCGTACCGCGCGGTGGTGCGGGTGGCGCCGGCGTCCGAGCCGCCCTCCGGCTCGGTGAGGCCGAAGGCGCCGAGGAGTTCGCCCGAGGTCAGCCGGGGCAGCCACTCGCGCTTCTGCTCCTCCGTGCCGAAGCGGTAGATCGGCATCGCGCCGAGCGAGACGGCGGCCTCCAGCGTGATCGCCACCGAGGAGTCGACGCGGGCGAGTTCCTCCAGGGCGAGGCCGAGGGCGAAGTAGTCGCCGCCCATGCCGCCGTACTCCTCCGAGAAGGGCAGGCCGAAGAGGCCCATCCGCCCCATCTCGCGGACGATCTCGTAGGGGAACTCCTCGCGCTCGTAGAACTCGCCGATCTTCGGCGCCACCACGTCCTGGGCGAACTCGGCGACGGTGCGCCGGAGGTCCTCGTACTCGCTGCTGAGTCGGTGGTCGAGCATGGTGATCCTCCTGATGCCCGGCCTGGTGGCCGCGGGCGTGGGCGGGACGACCGGCGTCGGTCGGTCGGACGGACGCGCGGGTGCGGTCGGGGGTGGGTGGATGAGGGACGGGCGGGGTGCGGGGGGGGGGGGGGGGGGGGGGGGGGCGGGGGGCGCCGGGGCCCGGGGGGGGGGGGGGGGCCCCCCCCGCGCCCCCGCGCGCCCCGGGGGGGGGGGGGGGGCGGTCAGCCCCGGGCGGCGCCGAGCAGCGCCTGGACGGTGCGGGACGGGCTCGGGCGGCCGAGGCGCTCGGCCATCCAGCCGCTGGTCGCGACGAGGGCGCGCAGGTCCACGCCGGTCCGGACGCCGAGTCCGTGCAGCATCCAGACCAGGTCCTCGGTGGCCAGGTTGCCGGTGGCGCTCTTCGCGTACGGGCAGCCGCCCAGGCCGCCCGCCGAGGCGTCCACCGTGGTGACGCCCTCGCGCAGCGCCGCCAGGGTGTTGCTGAGCGCCTGGCCGTAGGTGTCGTGGAAGTGCACGGCGAGCCGGTCGGCCGGCACCCCGGCCCGGGCGAAGCCGGTCAGCAGGGCGTTCACCTGGCCCGGGGTGGCCACGCCGATGGTGTCGCCGAGGCTCAGTTCGGAGCAGCCCATCTCCAGCAGCCGGACGCCGTGGCGGACCACCTGCGGGATCGGGACGGGCCCCTCCCACGGGTCGCCGAAGCACATCGAGAGGTAGCCGCGGACCGCGACCCCCGCCCCGGTCGCCCGGGTCACGACCGGCTGGAACATCGCCATGGCCTCGTCCGCCGAGCGGTTGAGGTTGCGGCGGGCGAAGGTCTCGGTGGCGCTGGCGAACACCGCGATGTCGCCGGCGTGGTGGGCGAGCGCGCGGTCCAGGCCGCGCTCGTTGGGCACCAGGACCGGCAGCCGCAGGCCGGGGTGGCGCTCCGGCAGCTCGGCGAGCCTGGGCATCAGGTCCTCGGCGTCGGCCAGCTGGGGCACCCACTTCGGGTGCACGAAGCTGGTGGCCTCGACGGTGCGCAGGCCGGCGGCGGCGAGCCGGGCGATGAACTCGGCCTTGACCTCGACGGGCACCAGGGCGCCCTCGTTCTGCAGGCCGTCGCGGGGGCCGACCTCGTGGATCCGGACCTCCTCGGGCAGGCCGGGGGCGCGGACGGGGTCGGGCAGGCCCAGGTCGAGGGCGTCGGGCTCGCGGGCGGGGGTGGTCACGACCGCACCTCCGCGGGTTCGGCGGGTTCGGCGGGCGCGGCGGCAGTCCCGGTGGCGGTCTCCCCGGCCGCGGCCTCCTCGACCGGGGTGACCACGACCAGCAGGTCCTCCATCGCGACGGTGGCACCGGCGGTGGCCCGCAGCTCGGCGACCACGCCGTCGTGCGGCGCGGCGATCACGTGTTCCATCTTCATGGCCTCCAGCACGAGCAGGGGCTGGCCCTTGCGGACCGTCTCGCCCGCCGTGGTCTTGACGACGGTGACGGTGCCGGGCATCGGGGCGGTCAGGGCGCCGTGGTGGGCGCCGGCCCCGGCGGCGCGCTCGACGGCCGGGTCGTAGGCGTGCAGCGGCCAGGCGTCGCCCTCGATGCCGAGCCAGGTCACCGGTCCGGCGGCGAGGCCGGGGGTGGCGTCGGTGGCCAGCGAGAAGGTGGTCTGCAGGCCGTCGACGGTCAGGTGCAGCCGGTCGCCGGCCAGGGCCGCGCGGGCGCGGTGCACCGGCCCGTCGCCGAGTCGGAGCTCCACCTCGCGGGCCCGCCCGGCGGAATTGTCAGTGGCGTCGACTACGTTGCTCGCAGTGATCGAACGGATGCGCACCGACACCGGGTCCTGGCCGGGGGTACGGAGTCGGTGGGTGGTCCAGGCGGGGGTGCCGCTCAGGCGCCAGCCGGAGGGAAGGGAGAACGGGTCGGTCCAGCCGCCGGGGGTGGCGGCCGGGGTGAGTTCCAGGTGCCGTGCGAGCGCGGCCGCGAAGTAGAGGAGGTGCGCGGGCGACGGCGGTTCGGCCGCTGCGGCGTCGGTCCCGTTCCCGGGGTGGGCGGGCGTCGTGGCCTCGGCCGGAGCGGTTGCGTTGACGGGGGAGTACGACGCGGTGAGCAGGGCCGGCTGCTGCTGGGCGGTCTGCTCCACCAGGCCGGTGTCCAGTCGGCCGGCGGCGACCTCGGGGTGTGCGAGGAGCCGCCGCAGGAAGCCGGTGTTGGTGGTGACGCCCAGGATGCGGGTGTCGGCCAGCGCGGCGCGGAGCCGGCGCAGCGCGGTCGGGCGGTCGGGCCCGTACGCGATGACCTTGGCGAGCATGGGGTCGTAGGCACTGGTGACGACGGTTCCGGGGGCGACCCCGGAGTCGACGCGGATGCCCTCGCCCCGGGGCTCGTCCAGGGTGAGGATGCGGCCGCCGGTGGGCAGGAAGTCCCGTTCCGGGTCCTCGGCGCAGATGCGGGCCTCGATGGCGTGGCCCAGGAAGGAGACGTCGGACTGGGCGAAGGAGAGCCGTTCGCCGGCGGCGACGCGCAGCTGCCACTCGACCAGGTCCAGCCTGGTCGCGTCGGCGCCGACGGCGACGGCGAGTTCGGTGACGGGGTGTTCCACCTGGAGACGGGTGTTCATCTCCATGAAGAAGAAGTCCCGCACCCCCTCGGCGGCGGAGGCGGGGGCGTCCGGGTCGATGCCGGGGACGATGAACTCCACGGTGCCGGCCCCGGTGTAGCCGCAGGACTCCGCGGCGCGGACGGCCGCGGCGCCCATCGCGGCGCGGGTCTCGGCATTGAGGAGAACGGAGGGAGCCTCTTCGATCAGCTTCTGGTGGCGGCGCTGCAGGCTGCACTCGCGCTCGCCGAGGTGGACGGTGGTGCCGTGGGCGTCGGCCAGCACCTGCACCTCGATGTGGCGCGGCCGGTCGATCCAGCGCTCCAGCAGCAGGGTGTCGTCACCGAAGGCGGTCCGTGCGACGCGGCGGGCGCCGGCGATCTCGGCGGGCAGCTCGGCCGGGTCCCGCACGAGGCGCATGCCCTTGCCGCCGCCGCCGGCGGACGGCTTGAGCAGCACCGGGTAGCCGATCTCGTCGGCGGCGGCGACGAGTTCCTCGTCGGTGGGCGCGGTGGCCTGGCTGCCCGGGACCACCGGGACCCCGGCGGTCCGGACGGCTTCCTTGGCGTTGATCTTGTCGCCCATCAGCTCGACCGCACCGGGAGGCGGTCCGATGAAGACGAGGCCGGCGTCGGCGCAGGCGCGGGCGAAGCCGGCGTTCTCGGCGAGGAAGCCGTAACCGGGGTGGACGGCCTGGGCACCGGTGCGGCGGGCGGCGGCGAGGATCTGGTCGGTCCGCAGGTAGGTCTCGGCCGCCGAGCTGTCGCTGCGGTCGGCCGGGCCGAGCCGGACCGCGACATCCGCCTCGCGGACGTGCGGGGCGTCGGCGTCCGCGTCGCTGAACACGGCGACCGAGCGGACACCGAGCCGCCGCAGGGTGCGGATCACCCGGAGGGCGATCTCGCCGCGGTTGGCGACCAGAACTGTGTCGAACATGGGAGGCGTTCCTCCGGGTCGAGGGGAGCCGTACGAAGGAGGTGGCGGTGGGCGGTCGGGCGCCGGCCCGGGGTCGGACCGGCGCCGTGGACGTCACACCCGGAAGGGAGGGATCACGAACGCAGGGGCGCCATGACGAGGGATCACATACGGAAGACGCCGTACGGGGCCGGCGGTGCCAGCGGGGCGTTGGCGCAGGCGGTGAGCGCGAGGCCGACGGCGGTGCGGGTGTCCATCGGGTCGATCACACCGTCGTCCCAGAGCCGGGCGGAGGCGTAGTAGGCGTTGCCCTGGCGCTCGTACTGCTCGCGGACGGGGCGCTTGAACTCCTCCTCCGCCTCGGTCGGCCACTGCTCGCCGTGTGCCTCCAGCTGGTCGCGGCGGACGGTGGCGAGGACGGAGGCCGCCTGCTCACCGCCCATCACGGAGATCTTGGCGCCCGGCCACATCCACAGGAAGCGGGGCGAGTAGGCCCGGCCGCACATCGAGTAGTTGCCGGCCCCGTACGAGCCGCCGATCACCACGGTGAGCTTCGGGACGCGGGTGCAGGCGACGGCGTTGACCATCTTGGCGCCGTGCTTGGCGATGCCGCCCGCCTCGTACTGCCGGCCGACCATGAATCCGGTGATGTTCTGCAGGAAGAGGAGGGGGATGCCGCGCTGGTCGCACAACTCGATGAAGTGGGCGCCCTTGAGGGCCGACTCGGAGAACAGCACGCCGTTGTTGGCGACGATGCCGACCGGGTGGCCGTGGATCCGGGCGAAACCGGTGACCAGGGTCGCGCCGTACTCCGCCTTGAACTCGGCGAAGCGGCTGCCGTCCACCAGGCGGGCGATCACCTCGCGCACGTCGTAGGGCGTGCGCGGGTCGACCGGGACGGCCCCGTACAGGCCCGCCGGGTCCACGGTCGGCGGCTCGACGGCGGCGAGCGGCCAGGGCTTGGCCGCGCGGGGGCCGAGCCCGGCGACGATCGTGCGGACGATGGAGAGGGCGTGGGCGTCGTCCTCGGCCAAGTGGTCCGTCACGCCCGAGGTGCGGGAGTGCAGGTCGCCGCCGCCGAGCTCCTCGGCGGTGACCACCTCGCCGGTGGCGGCCTTCACCAGTGGCGGCCCGCCCAGGAAGATCGTGCCCTGGTTGCGGACGATCACGGCCTGGTCGCTCATCGCCGGGACGTACGCGCCGCCGGCCGTGCAGGAGCCGAGCACCGCGGCGATCTGCGGGATGCCCGAGGCGGAGAGCCTGGCCTGGTTGTAGAAGATCCGGCCGAAGTGGTCGCGGTCCGGGAAGACCTCGTCCTGCATCGGGAGGAAGGCGCCGCCGGAGTCCACCAGGTAGACGCAGGGCAGCCGGTTCTCCAGCGCGACCTCCTGGGCGCGCAGGTGCTTCTTCACCGTCATCGGGTAGTAGGTGCCGCCCTTGACGGTGGCGTCGTTGGCGACCACCACCACCTCGCGACCGGCGACCCGCCCGATGCCGGCGATCACCCCGGCCGCGGGCGCCGCCCCGTCGTACATCCCGTCGGCGGCCAGCGGGGCCAGCTCCAGGAAGGGCGAGCCCGGGTCGAGCAGGGTGTCCACCCGGTCGCGGGGCAGGAGCTTGCCGCGTGCGGTGTGCCGGGCGCGGGCCTTGGCGCCGCCGCCCTGGGCGGCCGCGTCGAGCTTCGAGCGCAACTCGGCAACCAGCTCCTGGTGCGCCTCGGTGTTGGCGCGGTAGGCCGCGGAGCCCGGGTCGACGGAGGTACCGAGCCGGGGCGCCGGTGCGGCGGCTCCGGGCGGTAGGGCGGTCGGCGCCGCCGTCGTGCCGTTCGCCGCGCTGAGCTGGATGCCGGTGGCTGCGCCGGCGGTTGAGATGACCATTCCCAAGAGCTCCCTTGCCCTCGGCACCAGGTGGGCGCCTCGGCGCCCATGGGGTCCCACGTTAATTAACGTTAACTTACGCCGCCCAGGTTAACGACCGATAACCCGACTGTCTACGATGGACGGCATGCCGAACGTCCCCGCAACCTCCGCGCTCCCACGCCGCGACCAGATCCGCCGGGAGGCCGCGCGACTGTTCGCGGCCCGGGGCTTCCTCGGCGTGGGCGTGGACGAGATCGGCAAGGCCGTCGGGATCAGCGGTCCCGGGCTCTACCGCCACTTCGCCGGCAAGGACGCGATGCTCGCCGACCTGCTGATCGGCATCAGCGAGCGCCTGCTGGAGGAGGGGCGCCGCCGGGCGGGTGGTGGCGACGGTCCGGTGGCCGCGCTGGACGCGCTGATCGGCGGCCACGTCGACTTCGCCCTGGACGACCGCGACCTGATCACCCTGCACGACCGCGAGCTGCTGAACCTCAAGGAGGAGGACCGCCGTACGGTCCGCCGGCTCCAGCGTGGCTATGTCGAGCTGTGGGTGGACGTGGTCCGGCAGGCCTACCCGCCGCTGGCCGAGCCCGCCGCCGAGCCGGTGGCGCGCGCCGCCGTGCACGCCGTCTTCGGCCTGATCAACTCGACCCCGCACAGCGTCGGCTCGAACCCCGGCCAGGGCGAGCGGTCCGGCCAGGGCGAGCGGGTTGGTCAGGGTGAGCGGTCCGGCCAGGGTGAGCGGTCCGGTCTGCAGCGCGACGGCATGGCCGCCCTGCTGCACACCCTCGCCCACGGCGCCTTCGCCGCCGCCGCGGACGCGGCCGGCTCGGGCTCGTCGGTGCCCGAGTAGGAGCGGAGGCGTTCCGCTGGGAGCGGCGTCGTTCCGCCGGGCTGCGCTTCCCTGGGGCGCGTGCTTCCCCCGGGCTGCGCGCGTCCCACCGGGTTTCGCTTTCCGCGGGGCACCGGCCGCTTACGCGCGCGTCCCCGCCCGGAGGCCTAGGCCGAAAGGACTGCGCCGGACCACCCGCGGTCGCTGGGCACTGCACGGGCGGTCGGCGACCCTGGATGCGGGCGGTGGTCGATGTCGGCCGCGCGGATGTTCGATCGGGAATCTCTGCCGGCCGCGAGCTGTTGCCCAGTCCGCCGGACCGGACGATCCGGGCTGCCCCGGCCCGCCCCGAACCCACCCGGGTCGGAAACGCCGTGGCGGCCACCCGACGAAATGGTTAGCATCCCTAAATATGCCTGAGACTCACGGATCCACGGTGGAGCAATCCCCGAGCGGCCCACCGGCCCCCGGCTCGACGACCCCGGAGGCCGCCGTCGGCGAGCGCGCCGCCGGAACGGACGCCGCCGACGGGCGCACCGAGCCCGCCGGCTGGCTGCGCCGCCTCGTCGGATACAGCTGGCGGTCGCGCCGCAGCCTGCTGCTCGCCTTCGGCGCCTCGCTCCTCGGCATGGCCGTCACCGCGCTGGTGCCGCTGGTCACCAAGCTGATCATCGACGACGTCATCGTCGCCCACACCCGCTCGCTGGCCCCCTGGGCGGTGGTGCTGCTGCTGGCCGCCGTCGTGGTCTTCGGCTGCACCCAGGTCCGCCGCTACTACGGGGGCCAGCTCGCCCTCGACGTGCAGCACGACCTGCGCAGCGACCTGTTCCGGTCGCTCGGCCGGCTCGACGGTCACCGCCAGGACCGGCTGGACACCGGGCAGGTGGTCGGGCGTGCGACCTCCGACCTCCAGCTCGTCAACGGCCTGCTCTCGATGGTGCCGATGATGACCGGCTACCTGCTGATGTTCGTCATGTCGCTGATCGTGATGCTCTGGCTGTCCCCGCCGCTCACCCTGGTCGCCCTGGTCATGGCGCCCGCGCTGTGGTGGGTCTCCGTGCTCAGCCGGAAGCGCCTGTTCCCCTCCACCTGGGCAGCCCAGCAGGAGGCGGCCGCCGTCGCGGGCGTGGTGGACGGCGCGATCGGCGGCGTCCGCGTGGTCAAGGGCTTCGGCCAGGAGGCGCAGGAGCTCGACAAGCTGGAGCAGGCGTCCCGCAACCTGTTCGCCGCCCGGCTGCGTTCGATCCGGCTCAACGCCCGCTACAACCCGGCGATGCAGGCGATCCCGGCCCTCGCCCAGGTCGCCGTCCTGGCCTTCGGTGGCTGGCTGGCGGTCGACGGCCAGGTCTCGCTCGGGACCTTCGTCGCCTTCTCGACGTACGTGGCGCAGATGACCGGCCCGGTCCGGATGCTGACCATGATCATCACGGTCGGCCAGCAGGCCCGGGCGGGCGTGGAGCGCGTCCTGCAGCTGATCGACGAGCGCCCGCTGGTCCGGGAACGCCCGGACGCGCTCACCCTGGACCTCACCGCGGACCCCGCCCCGGATCCGGCGCACGACGACATCCCGTCCGGCACCGCCCCGTCCGGCGCCCTCGCGCACGGCACCGTCCGGGCGGGCGACGCCCCGCGGCGGACCGCCGTCGGCCCCCGGACCCTCGACGTCGCCCTGGAGTTCGACCAGGTCGAGTTCCGCTACGACCCCGAGCACCCCGCACCCGTGCTGCACGGCCTCAGCCTGAAGCTGGCCCCCGGCGAGACCCTCGCCGTGGTCGGCGCCTCCGGCTCCGGCAAGTCGACGGTGGCCCAGCTGGTGCCCCGCTTCTACGACCCGGCCGCCGGTGCCGTCCGCCTCTACGGTCACGACCTGCGGGACCTCACCCTGGACTCGGTCCGGGCGACGGTCGGCATCGTCCCGGAGGAGAGCTTCCTGTTCTCCGAGTCGGTCCGCACCAACATCGCCTACGGCCGCCCGGACGCCACGGACGAGCAGGTGGTCGCCGCCGCGCGCGCCGCCCAGGCCGACGAGTTCGTCCGTGCGCTCCCGGACGGTTACGAGACCAGGGTCGGCGAGCAGGGCCTGACCCTCTCCGGCGGCCAGCGCCAGCGCATCGCCCTGGCCCGGGCGATCCTCACCGACCCCCGGATCCTGCTGCTGGACGACGCCACCTCGGCGGTGGACCCGCAGGTCGAGGCGGAGATCCACGACGCGCTGCGCTCGGTGATGACCGGCCGCACCACGCTGCTGATCGCCCACCGCCGTTCGACCCTCCAGCTCGCCGACCGGATCGCCGTCCTGGACCACGGCCGCCTGCTGGACCTCGGCACGCACGAGGAACTCGAAGCCCGATGTCCCCAGTACCGGGCGCTGATCACCGACCCCGAGGCGGGCCGTCCGCAGAGCGGGGCAGCCGGCGAACCGCAGGCCGATCCGGCCACCGACGCGACGGCCGCCCGGCACCAGGACTCCCGGCAGCCGTCGGCCGTGCAGTTGCCCGACCGGACACCCTCCGACCGGAAGCCGTCCGACCGGAAGCCGTCCGCCGAGCAGCCGACCGCTCCCACCGCCCCCGAGCTCCCGACCCCCGGGCTCCCCACCCCCGCCCTGTCCAAGGCCGCCCGCACCGCGGACCCCGACCTGCTGGACAAGGTCGCCGCCCTCCCGCCCGCCGCCGACACCCCGGCCGTCGCCCGCCCCGAGGCCGAGGCCGGCGACCCGGACTTCAGCCTGAGCCGCCTGCTGCGCCCCTTCCGCACTCCGCTGCTCATCGCCCTGCTGCTGGTCGCGCTGGACGCTGCGGCCGGGCTGGTCCTGCCGGTGCTGATCCGGCACGGCATCGACGAGGGCGTCCGCAAGGGCCTGATGTCCGGCGTCGCGGTGGCCTCACTCACCGCACTGGTCGTGGTGCTGCTGGACTGGCTGGTGCAGGGTGCCGAGAACCGGGTCAGCGGCCGCACCGGTGAGCGCGTCCTCTACACGCTCCGGCTGAAGATCTTCGCCCACCTCAACCGGCTCGGCCTGGACTACTACGAGCGCGAGCTGACCGGCCGGATCATGACCCGGATGACCACGGACCTGGACTCGCTGACGTCCTTCCTGCAGACCGGCATGGTCACGGCCGTGGTCAGCCTGCTGACCTTCGCCGGGATCTTCGCCGCCCTGCTGATCATCGACGCCGGCCTGGCCCTGGTGGTCTTCGCGGTGCTGCCGCTGCTGGTGATCGCCACGCTGGTGTTCCGCAAGAAGTCCAAGGACCAGTACGAGCGCTCCCGCGACCTGATCAGCGCCGTCAACGCCGACCTCCAGGAGAACGTGGCCGGCATGCGGATCGTGCAGGCCTTCCGCCGCCTGGACACCAACACCGACCGGTTCGTGGCGCGCGGCATCGCGTACCGCGAGGCCCGGGTCCGCGCGCAGCTGTACATCTCGCTGTACTTCCCGTTCGTCCAGTTCCTCTCCAGCGTGGCCGCCGCGCTGGTGCTGATCGTCGGCGCCGCCCGGGTCGACGCCGGAACGCTGACGGTCGGCGCGCTGGTCGCGTACCTGCTCTACATCGACCTGTTCTTCGCACCGGTCAACCAGCTGTCCCAGGTCTTCGACGGCTACCAGCAGGCCTCGGTGGGCCTCGGCCGGATCCGCGAGCTGCTGCGCACGCCGACGACCACGGCCCCGGCGGCCGACCCGGTCCCGGTGCCCAAGGGGCTGCGCGGCGAGATCGACTTCGAGGGGGTCGGCTTCGCCTACAACGGCGGTGCCGACGGCGCCCCGAAGGTGCTGGCCGACGTGAACCTGCACATCCCGGCCGGGCAGACGGTGGCGCTGGTCGGTGAGACCGGCGCCGGGAAGTCGACGCTGGTGAAGCTGGTCGCCCGGTTCTACGACGCGACCGAGGGCACCGTCCGGGTGGACGGGGTCGACCTCACCCGCTACGACCTGGCGCAGTACCGCCACCGTCTGGGCGTGGTGCCGCAGGAGGCCTACCTGTTCGCCGGCACGGTCCGCGAGGCCATCGCGTACGGCCGGCCGGGCGCCTCGGCCGAGGAGGTGCAGGCGGCGGCCCGGGCGGTGGGCGCGCACGACATGATCGTCCGGCTTTCGGGCGGCTACGACCACGAGGTGGCCGGCCGCGGCCGCAACCTCTCGGCGGGCCAGCGCCAGCTGATCGCGCTGGCCCGGGCCGAACTGGTCGACCCGGACGTCCTGTTGCTCGACGAGGCCACCGCGGCGCTCGACCTCGCCACCGAGGCGGCGGTCAACCACGCCGCGGACCGGCTCAGCGGCGGTCGGACCACGCTGGTCATCGCCCACCGCCTGACCACCGCCGAGCGCGCCGACCGGGTGATCGTGCTGGACCACGGACGGGTGGTCGAGGACGGTACCCACACCGAACTGCTCGCCCTGGACGGCACCTACGCCCGGCTCTGGCAGGCGTTCATCGCGGACGGCCACCCGGCCGCCGAGACCGTCGCCGCCGGGTAGCCCCCGGGCCGCTCCCCGGACGGGCCCGGTCCGGGGAGCGCTCTGCCCGCGATCCGCCGGGCGGCCCGCCGGGCGCGACCCATCGGGGGAGACCGTCACACGAGGCCCGTCACGCGAGACCCGTCACGAGACCCGTCAGGCGGTGATCAGCGAGGTCAGCAGCCCCGAGGGGTCGATTCCGCGCGGCAGGTCGCTCACCTGTCCGTCCCCGACCTCGACCACCCGCCAGCCGGAGCCGTCGGCCCGGCTGGCGAGGTCGGTGGTGACGAAGCGGCAGCCGAGCCTCCGGACCAGCGCCCGGACCTCGGTGAGGTCGGGCTCGACGTTCCGGCGCGGGGCGTCCGGATGCGGCCCGACCAGGATCGGCCGGCCGTCCAGCCACCACACCCGCGCCTCCACGGCCCGCCCGCCCGTACCCGGCCTGCCCCCCTTGCCACCGTCGGAGCTGCCGGAGCCGCCGGAACCCTCAGCGCCGTCGGCGTGCTCGAACTCCTCGTAGCGCCGCAGCACCACCCCGCCGGCCAGGAACTCGCCCTGCAGCTCGACGAACCGCCGCACCACCCGCCCGACGGCCGGCAGGTCGGCCAACTCCGGTACGTAGCAGGCCTCGTGCCACTCGTGCTTGCGGGACTTCACGTAGTCCTTGACGATCGCCGGGCCGCTCCCGCCGATTCGGGCCACGGCTGCCGACAGCTCCTGTGGCCCGGGCGCCACCGGTCCGTCCGACGGGATCCAGGCACTCGCCGGTGTCGCCCCCTCGAACACGCCGTACCAGCCGGGCAGTTCATGCGCTGCCGCGTAACCGGGCGCGCTGGTCAGCAGGTTGCCGCCGCGTGCCGTGAGCGCGGCGGCGAAGTCGGCGTACCGGGCGGAGGGGAGCATCCACCCCCGGTACCAGAGCGGTCCGCTGTCCCGCGGCACCCGCCGGACCGCCTCCGGGGCCCGTCCGGCGAGCAGCGCGTCGTGGTCGACGAGGTGGTGCTCGCCACCCAACTCCCGCAGCAGCCTGGCCTCCCACGCGAAGTGCGGATCGGGCCGGCGCGGGTTGAGCGGATCGACGGGGAAGATGATCGCGGGTACGGGCATGGCCGTCAGGGTACGGCGAACGGGCAGGTCCGGCGCCCGCGCCAGGCGGTTCGGAGGCCAGAAGGACCCGAAGGACCCCAGGGATGGGACGTGAAGGCCCCCGAGGACTCGAAGGACTCGAAGGACTCGAAGGGCTCGCAGCGCTCGAAGGCCGGACGGAGCGACGCATCCGCTCGACGTTCCGGAGGCCCGCTGCGAGAGTGATCCGATGCGAAACCCGATGCGCAATCTGCTGCGCCCCCACAAGCGCGTGCCGCGACAGGCCGCCCGCACGGTGGTCCTGGACGAGGACGGCTCGGTGTTCCTGCTCCGTTCGGACAACGACGAGGTCGGCGTCCACTGGACGATGCCGGGTGGCGGACTGGAGGCGGGCGAGTCCCCGTGGGAGGGGGCCCGGCGCGAGCTGTGGGAGGAGACCGGCTGGACCGACCTCGAACCCGGCCCGCTGCTCTGCACCTGGGAACACGACTTCACCTGGCACGGCACCCCGGTGCGCCAGCACGAGCACATCTACCTCACCGGTGGACCGCACCGCGGCCCGGTCGGTGACGTCAGCGCGGTACACGCCGTCGACCGGATCCTCGACTGGCGCTGGTGGACCCCGGCCGACCTCGCCGACGAGAACGCCGACGCACTGTGGCCGCCCCGGCTTCCGGAGCTGCTGGACGCCGTCCGCCGGGGCTGGGCCGTGGACGGCAACCCGCCGGTGCCCGTCGACCTCGGGTACGTCCCGAACGCCCCGGCGGTCCGCTGACCGTCGACCGGCAGCGGCCCACCCCCCTACCCACCCCGCGGGGGCCGGCGGCACCCGTCCGGCGGTGTCGGGGGCGGGGGTCGCCAGGCGTCGGCGCGTGCTGTCAGGGCCGCCCGCGGCGTCGGCCCCGCGTGCCGGGACCGGTCTCCCAGCCGTGCAGTTCCAGCTCCCGGTCGTGCAGCGCGCTCGGGTTCATCAACACCGTCAGCCGGGCGCCCGCGAGTTGCTCGTAGTCGAGACCGGTCACGGCCAGCAGCTGCTCGGTCGACACCGAGACGGCGATGGCGGGGCGCCAGGAGGGCAGCACCACCAGGCTGGTGCCGCGGCCGACCCGGATCGGCTCGGCCGCCACCCGGACCGGCGCCCGCTCCTCCGGCCGACCGACGGGCTCGGGCAGACCGGGGTTCCCACCGATCAGGATGCCGAGCTGCGGTTCGGTGTGCGGCGCCTCGGCGTGGAGGGCACCGCCGTCCAGGGGTGCCGCGGTCGTGGCACCGGCCCCCGGCGCCACCTGATCCGCCACCGCCCCCGCCGTACCGCCGAGTTCGCCCGTCCGTGCGGCGGCACCCGGGAGGCCCGCCCCGGCGGGGCCGGCCGCGGCCGTCTCCCGTGCGGTCGCCTCCTGCCCGTCCGGTGTGGCCTGAGGGTGCATCCGGCGCAGTCGGCGCGAGGGCGACGGCCGCAGGGGCCCGAAGGCCCGCAGCTCCTCGCGCACCGAACGCTGCGCCGGTACGGACGGGACGCCCTCCGGCGGTGCGACGACCGACGGGAAGCGGACGAACCCGACCGCGGCCTCGGCCCCGACGTCAGCCCCGGCCTCTGCCCCGGTGACGCCGCTGCTCCCGGCTCCGCCGTCGGCCTCCTCCTCCTCCTCCTCCTTCTCCTCCTCCTCGCCGAGCATCGCCCGGACCTCCGCGACCGGCCGACGGCACGCGGCCGCCAGCTCGGCGACCGAGCGGCCCTCGGTCCGTGCGGCCCGCAGCCGTTCGGCGAACGCCGCCCGCAGGCGTGCCGCCGTCAGGTCGCCGTCCACCACGGACGGGTCCGGCACGGAGACCCGCGCGGGGAGGGTGAGCGCGTCCGCGTCGTCCCGGCTGCGCGGCTGCGGCACCGAGTCGTGGCGGGGCGAGGGGGCCCGGCGGATCACGCCGTCGGTGGACCCGGGCGCGACCGTGCCCGTCTCGACCGCGGTCGCGATCGAGCACATCGGGCCGGCCGCGGCGGCCGGCCCGGGTACGGCGGGCGGGGGTGCGGATCCGGCGCTCTCCCCGGGCGGGCCGGGCAGGCGCGGATCGGTTGCGGCGAGGTGGGGCGAGGTCATCGGCGGGCCCTTCGGGGGACGGTCCCGACGATCCTCCCGCACCGCGCGACCAGCTCCAAGCGTCCGACCCGGCGGTGTGCGTGCGACCACCGCACGACCACGCGAGGGCATCCGGAAGGATCCGCGGGAGGACCAGCCCGAGGACCCCCGCGAGGACTTCCGGCAGATCGCCGCCGCGCCGCCGCCCGCGCCGCCGCCCGTGCCGACGGCGCCCGGTCAACTGCCGGGCGCGACGAACCCCTTGAGGTCGGCGAGGACCGCGTTCGCCGCCATGACACCGAGCCCGAGGAACCAGGTCTCGTCCGAAACCGGGCGGGCCTGCCCGGACTTGACCGCTCCGAGGGTCTTCCAGAGCGCGCCGCCCAGCACCGTGTCCTGGTTGGTCGAGCTGGGGCTGCCGTACACGCCGTAGAAGATCCAGTCGGCGTCGGCCTTGTCGATCTGCTCCGGGCCGACCTCCACCGCGAGCTCCTTGACCTGCTCGATCGCGGGCTGCGGCAGCGGAACGTCGGTGAGGACGGTGCCGATGAAGGAGAGTTCGGCGTAGAGCCGGGTGCGGCCCGGCATGAAGCGCAGGGGTGTGATGGTGGGCCGCTTGTCGCCGAGCCCGGCGCCGATCGCGGTGGCCGCCGCTCGGTAGGCGTCGAGCTGCGCCCCAGCCTCGGCCTCCAGGCCGAACGTGCTCGCGTTGAGCAGGAAGTTCTGCTTCCAGGGGTAGCCGGGGCGGAGCGAGAAGACGGTCGGTGCGATCTTGGACAGCTGTGCGTACTGGTCCTGGGCGCGCAGCCGGCTGCCGAGGATCAGGTCCGGCTTGAGCGCGGCGATCGCCTCCAGGTTGAGGCTGTTGATGGTGCCGACGGCGGCGGGGCTGCCGGCCTTGTCCCTGAGGTAGGACGGCAGTGACGTGGAAGCGTCGGCGTGGACGACGCCGACCGGCTGGATGCCGAGCGAGACGACGTTGTCGAGCTCGCCGGTGTCCAGCACCACGACCCGGGTGGGCCTGGCCGGGATGACGGTCTCGCCCATCGCGTGCCTGACGGTCCGCGGGTAAACGCCGGGTGCGGCGTCGGTGCCGAAGCCCTTCATCTTCTCGATGACGGTGGCGTAGTCGTCGCCGCCCTGCTTGACCGACTTCTGGTCGGGCGCGGAGCCGCCACCCGGGGCCGATCCGCCGGAGCCGCCGGAGCCGCCGGCGCCGGCCGAACCACCGGAGCCGCCCGAGCTGCCGCAGGCGGCGAGCAGGCCGCCGAGGCCGAGCACCGCCCCGCCGGCGATCCCGGCCCGGAGGAACCTGCGGCGGTCGGGGGTACGGGGGGCGGGGGCCAGATCGTCGGAGGTGGGGGCCACGCGACGCTCCTTCACGGGTCGGAACGGGGAGATCGAACTTAGGTGAGGCTAACCTATATCGATCTGGACCGTGCGCTACCGCGAGAAGGATCCGGAGGGGGGAGTCAAGAGGGGAAAAGTCATCGTAAGTGCATAAAATCACCAAGAGTTGGTCTATTCAACATTCCGTGTCCGCACTTAGAGTGCGCTGGTGTTTGATCAGCAGCTCTCAGAGCACACGAGTAGCGGCCGGGCAACGGCGCCCGGCGCTCCGCAGGGTGCCCCGGTCAGTGGCACCAGTGGTGGAGTCCCCGACCCGGGGACGGCCGGGGGAGCGGGGGACAAGGGTCTACGGGGCGGTTCCGTGGGCCTGCTGGGCAGTGTGGTGCTGGGCGTCTCGACGGTCGCCCCGGTCTACTGCCTGACCGCGACGCTCGGCCCGACCGTCACCGCGGTCGGCGTCCGGATGCCCGCGGTCTTCCTGGCCGGCTTCCTGCCGATGCTGCTCGTCGCGTTCGCCTACAAGGAGCTGAACAAGGACTTCCCGGACTGCGGAACGTCCTTCACCTGGACCGCCAAGGCCTTCGGCCCCCGGGTCGGCTGGATGGCCGGCTGGGGGCTGACCGTCGCGACGATCATCGTGCTCTCCAACCTGGCCGGGGTGGCGACCGAATTCCTCTACCTGATGCTCGGCGAGATGACCGGCAGCGGCTGGGTCGCCGATCTCGACCGGAACACGGCCGTCCACCTGCTCACCGTCGTCCTGCTGATAGCCGGTGCCACCGCGATGAGCTACCGGGGGATGACCGCCACCAAGTGGTTCCAGTACGGCCTGGTCGGGCTCCAGCTGGCCGTGCTGCTGCTGTTCGCGGCGATCGCCGTCGGCAAGGCCGCCGCCGGTGACCTGCCCGACTCGATCGGCTTCTCCTTCTCCTGGCTCGACCCGCTCCAGGTCGGCTCGTTCAGCGCGTTCACCGCCGGACTGTCGCTGTCGATCTTCATGTACTGGGGTTGGGACACCTGCCTCACCATGAACGAGGAGACCCTCGGGAGCGCCAAGACCCCCGGCCGCGCCGCGATGATCTCCATGGTCACCCTGGTCGGCTCGTACCTGCTGGTCGCGATCGCCGCCCAGATGTTCGCCGGCGTCGGCACCACCGGCACCGGTCTGGGCAACCCGGAGACCGCCGACAACGTCTTCGCCGCGCTGGCCCGCCCGGTGCTCGGTTCGCCGTGGAGCATCCTGCTCTTCCTGGCCGTGGTCGCCAGCGCAGCCGCCAGCCTGCAGACCACCTTCATCCCGGTGGCCCGCACCCTGCTCGCGATGAGTGCCTACCGCGCCGTGCCGCCGCGCTTCGGCGCCGTCCACCCGCGCTTCCGCACCCCCGGCTACGCCACCGTGGCGGCCGGCATCGCCACCGCCGTCTTCTACGTCGGCATGAGCCTGATCAGCGAGAACGTCGTCGAGGACACCATCCTGGCGCTCGGCCTGATGATCTGCTTCTACTACGCGCTGACCGCCTTCGCCTGCGTCTGGTACTTCCGCCGCTCGCTGCGCACCGGCCCGCGCGACCTGCTGCTCAAGGGCATCGCCCCGTTCCTCGGCGGCCTGCTGCTGAGCGGGGTCTTCCTGCAGACCCTCACCGACGCCTGGGCCCCCGACTACGGCAGCGGAGCCGTCCTCGGCATCGGTTCGGTGTTCGTCATCGGCGTCGGCATCCTGCTGCTCGGCGCGCTGCTGATGACCTGCTACGGCCTGGTGCGGCCGGAGTTCTTCCGCGGCGAGACGCTGCGCAAGGAAACTCCCGCGCTGGTGATGGAGGACTGACGCTACGCTTGGGCGCATGAAGCGCTTCGTGGGCCTGTGCTGGTGGCCGTCCTAGGACGGCCACCAGCACTCGCCTGACCAGGGCCGTCCGGGATGGACGGCCCTGTTGCGTTTTCCCCGCTCTCCCGCGGGACGGGCCCCTCGCCCCGGACGGCCGCCACACCGCCGCACCGAGGAGAACCCGTGACCACCGAGACCGCCGCCCCGCCCGTCCCTTCCGCGACCTCCGCGACCGCCGCTGCTGCGCCCGCCGCCGCTGCGGCCGCCGCTGCGCCCGGCACTGCCGTCGCCGAGTCCGCCCTGATCGACGACCCGACCGCCCACCGCGTCCTCACCGGGGACCGCCCCACCGGCCCGCTCCACCTCGGCCACTACTTCGGCACCCTGCGCAACCGCGTCCGACTGCAGGACCAGGGCGTCGAGATGTTCGTCGTGGTCGCCGACTACCAGGTCATCACCGACCGCGACCTCGCCGACCGGCTCGCCGAGCACACCGAGAACCTCGTCCTCGACTACCTCGCGGCCGGCCTCGACCCCGAGCGGTCCACGATCTTCGCGCACAGCGCCGTTCCCGCCCTCAACCAGCTGCTGCTGCCCTTCCTCAGCCTGGTCAGCGTCGCCGAACTGAACCGGAACCCCACCGTCAAGGACGAGATCGCCCACTCCCGCCAGTCCGCGGTGAGCGGGCTGATGTTCACCTACCCCGTCCACCAGGCCGCCGACATCCTCTTCTGCAAGGCCGACCTCGTCCCGGTCGGTCAGGACCAGCTGCCCCACCTCGAAGTCGCCCGCACCGTCGCCCGCCGCTTCAACGAGCGCTACCCGCACGCCGACGGCAGCGCCGTCTTCCCCCGCCCGCAGGCCCTGCTCTCCGACGCCCCGATGCTGCTCGGCACCGACGGCGGAAAGATGAGCAAGAGCCGGGGCAACGCCGTCGCCCTGGGCGCCACCGAGGACGAGACCGCCCGGATCATCCGCGGCGCCAGGACCGACGCCGACCGCCGCATCGGCTACGACCCGGTCGACCGCCCCGAGGTTTCCAGCCTCGTCCTGCTCGCCGCGCTCTGCCAGGACCGCGCCCCCGAGGCCGTCGCCGAGGAGATCGGGGACGGCGGCGCCGCCGCGCTCAAGCGCGTCGTCACCGAGTCCGTCAACGAGTACCTCCGGCCGCTGCGCGCCCGCCGCGCCGAGCTCGCCGCCGACCGCGGACACCTCCGGCAGGTCCTGCGCGACGGCGCCGAGCGGGCCAATGCCGTCGCCGACGCCACCCTGAGGGAGGTCCGGGAGGTGATGGGCGCCGCGATCTGAAGAGCCCTCACCCCGGCGGGCCCGCACGCCGCGGACGTCCGCGCCCGGGCGCCGTCCGTCGGGTCCCGCCCTTACGACCCCCGTCCTTCGGGCACCGCCCCTCGGACATCGGCCGGTCACCGCGGGGGCATATCGTCACCGGGCGGCCGCGACCACACGGCGGCCGTCCGTCCCCCGCTCCCGCGCCCGAAAGGCGGCCCGGCCCATGGACCAGCACCCGACCACACCCGGCCAGGGGCTGACCCGTCCGCCGCACCTGCGCCCCGGCGACCACATCGCCGTCGTCGCCACCAGCGGCCCGATCGAACCCGAACGCCTCACCGCCGGCTGCGCGATCCTCCGCTCCTGGGGGCTGCGCGTCACCGTCGCCCCGCACGTCCTCGACACCCACCCCGCCCTCGGCTACCTCGCCGGCACCGACGCGGACCGTGCCGCCGACCTCCAGAGCGCCTGGCTCGACCCCACCGTCGACGCCGTCATCTGCGCCCGCGGCGGCTACGGGGTGCACCGGATGGTCGACCTGCTCGACTGGACGGCGATGCGTGCCGCCGCACCCAAGCCCTTCATCGGCTTCAGTGACGTCAGCTCCCTGCACGAGGCCTTCGCCCGGCACCTGGGCCTCGTCACCTTCTACGGGCCGCTGGCTGCGGGCGCCTCCTTCATCTCCGACGGTCCCACCGCCGAGCACCTGCGCCGCACCCTCTTCGACCCCGCCGCCACCACGGTCCTCACCTCGGCCACCGCCGGCCCGCTCGTCCCCGGCCGCGCCCGAGGCGTCACCGCCGGAGGATGCGTCCACGTCCTCGCCGCCGAGCGCGGCACACCGGCGGCCCGTCCCTCCTACGAGGGCAGCATCCTGGTGCTCGAAGACGTCAACGAGCACCCGTACCAGCTGGACCGCCTCCTCACCCAGTTCCTGCGCTCCGGCGCCCTCGACGGCGTGGCCGGCATCGCCCTCGGCTCCTGGGAAGGCTGCGGACGGCCCGAGCGGGTCCGCGAGGTGATGCTCGACCGGCTCGGCGGACTCGGCATACCGGTGCTCTGGGAGCTGGGCTTCGGCCACTGCCCGTCCACCCTGACCGTTCCGCTGGGCGTCCCCGCCCTGCTCGACGCCGACGCCGGCACGCTCACCCTCGACGCGCCCGCGCTGGCCGAGCGGGCGGCCTAGGCGTCCGGTCGTCGAAGGCCCATGTCGTCGGAGGCCGGGGGGTCGAAAGACGGGTCGTCGAAGGCCCGGTTCCTCGGGCCCCCGGTGAGTAAGGTGCGGCCATGAACGAGGACCGCCTCACCGACCTTGCCCTCGGCTTCCTCCGCGGCCCGGGCAGCAACGCCCGCACGATCCTCGGACTTGCCGGCCCGCCCGGTGCCGGCAAGTCCACCCTGGCCCGCCACCTGGTCGCCGAGGTCGAGCGCGCCGAAGGACCGGGCACCGCCGCCTACGTCCCGCTCGACGGCTTCCACCTCTCCGGGGCCCAGCTCGACCGCCTGGGCCTGACCCACCGCAAGGGCGCCCCGGCGACCTTCGACGCCCACGGCTACGTCGCCCTGCTGCGCCGCATCGCCGCCGACCGCTTCCAGGACATCTACGTCCCGGACTTCGACCGCACCCTGGACGAACCGGTCGCCGCCCGCCACGTGGTCCGCCCGCACACCCGCCTCGTCATCACCGAGGGCAACTACCTCGCGTCCGCCGACACTCCGTGGCCGGACGCCCGCCGCCTGCTGCGCGAACTCTGGTACGTCCACGCCGACGACACCGTCCGCGAGGAGCGACTCCTCGGCCGCCACCGCGCCGGCGGCCGCGACGAGGCCGGCGCCCGGCATTGGGTCACCGGCAACGACCACCCCAACGGTGAGTACGTGAAGCCCGGGCAGGCGCTCTGCACCCGGACCGTCTCCGGGACGGGCGGGTTTGCCTTCGAGGCCGGACAGGCGTAGTGTTTCCTAGTCGCTCGGCAGGGAGCACCGGACACGCATCGGCGCGGACGGTCCCGGGGCGGCCAATCCTCTGAAACACCACTTCCCAGGTTCGGGCTGGGTTGCGTTCGCATTTCTGCGTCGCGGCTCGGTTCTTATTCGGCGTGTTCGTTTTAT
>NZ_JBIWNL010000029.1:52688-106971 GCF_044767225.1 Kitasatospora sp. NPDC101447 | reverse complement strand
TCAGTCACATGACCCTGGGGAGTCACGTCATGCGCACGTCCGTTATCACCCGTTTTGCGAAGAACGACCGCGCCCTCTCCGGCCGCCGCCGCATCACCGTCCTCGCCGCCACCACCGTCCTCGCCGGCGGCATCCAGTTCCTCGCCACCGACAGCGCCTGGGCCTGCGGCGCCCCGGACACGGCGGCCGCGTCGAAGCGGACCGCCGCGGCCACTTCGGACACGGCGGCCGCCAAGCACGACGGCACGGTCCAGGCCGGGTTCTTCATGACGCCGAGCCTGACCGTCCGCGCCGGCGGCGCCGCGGTGGACGTCCCGGTCGAGGTCGCCAACTTCACCGGCGCTCCGTACCGCACGGTGAAGCCCGCGCTCTCGCTCTACAACGAGGAGGGCGCTCCCCTGCGCAGCGACTACCTGACCGTGGAGGTCGGCGGCCCCAAGGGCTGGCAGAAGGTCCCGCTGGTCCGCGGCTGCGACCCGAACCTCTTCGCGTCCTCCCCGTCCGGCGAGTCCCTGTCCGACGGTCGGGCCACCCACTTCACCTTCCGGATCGGCCTCTCCGCCAAGGCTCCCGCGGACCTGCACCGGATCCGGGTCGGCGTGACGACGAACACCGAGGACGGTGAGCACGCGCCCTGGGTGTTCAAGGACATGTCCGTGACGGTCCCCCAGTCGAAGGCCGGGCAGCCCACCACCCCGGCCAAGCCAGCACCCACCAAGACCACCAAGCCGGCGCCGACTGCCCCGGCGAAGAAGGCCGAGCCCGCCGCCGACAAGACCCCCGCCAAGGTCACCGAGCCCGCCGCCGAGACCACCAAGTCCCCGGCGCCGCAGGCCACTTCCACCACCCCCGCCACCACCGCCCCGGCCGGCACCCCGGAACTCGCCCAGACCGGCGCCTCCTCCACCAACACCTTCCTCGCCCTGTCCTCCGCCGCGCTCCTCGCCCTCGGAGCCGGCGTCCTGATCGCCGTCCGCCGACTCCGTCCCCAGCGCTAGTCGACGAACGGGCACACGAAGGGGCCCCTCCTCCGCACCACAGTGCGGAGCAGGGGCCCCTTCGTCGTCGCTCGGGCCGTGCGGGCCGTCAGCCCCAGGTGATCAGGCGCTTCGGGCGCTCCAGCAGGGCGGCCACGTCGGCCAGCACCTTGGAGCCCAGCTCCCCGTCCACCAGGCGGTGGTCGAAGGAGAGCGCCAGCGTGGTCACCTGACGCGGGACCACCTTGCCCTTGTGCACCCACGGCATTTCCCGGACCGCGCCGAAGGCCAGGATGGCGGCCTCGCCCGGGTTCAGGATCGGCGTGCCGGTGTCGACGCCGAAGACGCCGACGTTGGTGATGGTGATCGTGCCGCCCTGCATGTCGGCCGGCGAGGTCTTGCCCTGGCGGGCGGTCTCGACCAGCTCGCCGAGCGAGACGGCCAGCCCCGACAGGGTCTTGGACCCGGCGTCCTTGATGTTCGGGACGATCAGGCCGCGCGGGGTGGCCGCGGCGATGCCGAGGTTCACCTGGCCCCTGATGACGATCTCCTGGGCCGCCTCGTCCCACTGCGCGTTGATCTCGGGGTGCCGCTTGACCGCGGTGAGCAGCGCCCTGGCGACCAGCAGCAGCGGGCTGACCCGGACGTCCCGGCCCAGCTCGCCGCTCTCCTTGAGCCGGCGGACGAACTTCATCGTGCGGGTCACGTCGACCTGGACGAACTCGGTGACGTGCGGGGCGGTGAAGGCCGAGGCCACCATCGCCTGCGCGGTCGCCTTGCGGACGCCCTTGATCGGCACGCGGACGTCGCCCGCGCCGGACGCCGGCACCGACACCGCGGCCGGCTCGGCCACGGCGGCCTCGACCACCGGGGCGACCGGCGCCGCCGGAGCGGCCTTGGCCGCGGCGAACGCGTGCACGTCCTCGCGGGTGATCACGCCGTCGCGGCCGGTCGGGGTCACCTCGCGGAGGTCGACGCCCAGGTCCTTGGCCAGCTTGCGGACCGGCGGCTTCGCCAGCGGCCGCTCGCCGGCCGGGACTCCGGCTGCCGGTGCCGGGGCGACCGGAGCCGCCGGAGCGGGCTGGACGACCGGGGCCGCCGGCGCGGGCGCGACGGGCGCCGCGGCCGGCTTGGTCGCGGTGACCGTGGTGGTGGTCGTCCGGCGGGCCCGGCGCTGGCTGCCGCCGGTGCGCGGGCCGTACCCGACCAGCACCTCGCGGCGCTCCGGCTCGGCCTCCTCGGCGGGAGCCGGGGCGGCCGGAGCCGCGGCGGGGGCGGCCGGGGCCGCGGCTCCCGCCTCCCCGGCGACCGCGATCGAGATGATCACGGTGCCGACGTCGACCGTCGTCCCCTCGGGGAAGTGCAGCTTCTCGACCACCCCGTTGAACGGGATGGGCAGCTCCACGGCCGCCTTGGCGGTCTCCACCTCGCAGACGACCTGCCCGTCGGTGACGGTGTCACCGGGCTTGACGTACCAGCTGAGGATCTCGGCCTCGGTGAGGCCCTCGCCCACGTCGGGCATCTTGAACTCGCGGAGCGAGCGAACTTCGGTGGTCATCTTCGCTCCCCTGGATCAGTACGCGAGCGCGCGGTCGACGGCGTCGAGCACGCGGTCCAGGTCGGGGAGGAAGGCCTCCTCGACCCGGGACGGCGGGTACGGCGCGTAGTAGCCGCCGACCCGCAGGACCGGTGCCTCCAGGTGGTAGAAGCACTTCTCCGTGAGCCGGGCGGCCAGTTCGGCGCCCATGCCCAGGAAGACCGGTGCCTCGTGCACCACGACGGCCCGACCGGTGCGCTTGACCGACTCCTCCAGGGTGGTGAAGTCCACCGGGGAGAGCGAGCGCATGTCGACGACCTCCAGGCGGCGGCCGTCCTCCTCGGCGGCCGCGGCGGCCTCCAGGCAGACCTTGACCATCGGGCCGTACGCGATCAGCGTCGCGTCGGTGCCGGGGCGGACGATCCGGGCGTCGTGCATGCCCAGGTCGGCGGCGTCGCCGACCTCGCCCTTGTCCCAGTAGCGGCGCTTGGGCTCCAGGAAGATGACCGGGTCGTCCGACTCGATGGCCTGGCGCAGCATCCAGTGCGCGTCGTGCGCGTTGGAGGGGGTGACCACGCGCAGACCGGCGGTGTGCGCGAAGTACGCCTCGTGCGACTCGCTGTGGTGCTCGACCGCGCCGATTCCACCCGCGTAGGGGATGCGGATGGTGACCGGCATCTTGACGTGTCCGAGCGCGCGGGCGTGCATCTTCGCCAGCTGGGAGACGATCTGGTCGAAGGCCGGGTAGACGAAGCCGTCGAACTGGATCTCCACCACCGGGCGGTAGCCGCGCAGTGCCAGGCCGATCGCGGTGCCGACGATGCCGGACTCGGCGAGCGGGGAGTCGATCACCCGACCCTCGCCGAAGTCCTTCTGCAGGCCGTCGGTGATCCGGAAGACGCCACCGAGCTTGCCGATGTCCTCGCCCATGAGGAGGGTCTTCGGGTCGTTCTCCAGCGACTTGCGCAGCGCCTCGTTCAGCGCCTTGGCGATGCTCAGCTGACCGGCCATCAGAGGTTCTCCCCCGCCTCGAAGGAGGCCGCGTACTCGACGTACTCGGCCCGTTCCTCATCGACCAGCGCGTGCGGCTCGCTGTACACGTGGTCGAAGATCAGGGTCGGGTCCGGGTCCGGCATGCTGCGCACGCCCTCGCGCACCCGCAGCCCCAGCTTCTCGCTCTCGGCGTCGACCGCGGCGAAGAACTCGTCGTCGGCCAGGCCCTCCTTCTCCAGGTGGGCGCGGAGCCGGGTGATCGGGTCCTTGGCCTTCCAGGCCTCGGTCTCCTCGGCGTGCCGGTAGCGGGTGGGGTCGTCGGAGGTGGTGTGGGCGCCCATGCGGTAGGTGAACGCCTCGATCAGCACCGGGCCGTTGCCGCTGCGGGCGTGGTCGAGCGCCCAGCGGGTGACCGCGAGGCAGGCCAGCACGTCGTTGCCGTCGACGCGCACGCCGGGGAAGCCGAAGCCGGAGGCGCGGCGGTACAGCGGGATCTTGGTCTGGGTGGTGGTGGGCTCGGAGATCGCCCACTGGTTGTTCTGGCAGAAGAAGACCACCGGAGCGTTGTAGACCGAGGCGAAGGTGAAGGCCTCGTTGACGTCGCCCTGGCTGGAGGCGCCGTCGCCGAAGTACGCGATGACCGCGTCGTCGGCGCCGTCCTTGGTGATGCCCATCGCGTAACCGGTGGCGTGCAGGGTCTGCGAGCCGATCACGATGGTGTACAGGTGGAAGTTCTTCTCGTTCGGGTCCCAGCCGCCGTGGTTCACGCCGCGGAACATGCCGAGCAGGTTCAGCGGGTCGACGTCGCGGCACCAGGCCACGCCGTGCTCGCGGTAGGTGGGGAAGGCGTAGTCGCCGGTGCGCATGGCGCGGCCGGAGCCGACCTGGGCGGCCTCCTGGCCGAGCAGCGAGGCCCACAGGCCCAGCTCGCCCTGGCGCTGCAGTGCGGTGGCCTCGCCGTCGAACCGGCGCACCAGCACCAGGTCGCGGTAGAGGGAGCGCAGCTCCTCCGGAGTGGTGGTGAGGGGGTAGTCCGGGTGCTCGACCCGCTCGCCTTCCGGCGTGAGCAGCTGGACGAGCTCCGGCTGGGCGTCCTTACCCGTGGCGCGGAGGGTGTCAGGGACAGCGGGGGCCGCCTTCTTGCGGGTCCTCGCCGTGCTTTTGACGGTCACGTTCACTCCTCGGTCTGTCCGGCCGCCCGGGGTCGCCGGTGACCGGTCCGGTCACCGCCCCGCGGGGCGCGCGTGGGTGTGCGCACCTACTGCGGGGCAGGTGGTGATCCTGTTCCGACGGCGTCCCTCACGAGAACGTTACCCAGCGTCCGCCCTTGGCGCGCTTGCGCTAGGACGTCCTACTTGTTCAGGGTCACAACCCCGAGGGTGCCGCGCTCGGACCGCCGTCGGAAGGGTGGGGGTGACGGGCGACGTGACGCAGCTCTCAATTCGAGCGCCTTCAGGACACCAGCGCACGTTATCCGGGCGGACGCCCGTACGTAAGGGGGTTCTCGGTATCGGTTTCGGATGTCTCTGGCCGGATCACGTCTTTACGGCGATGTGAGCGATAGGTCTTTCGTACGGTGTTATGGGAGGCTTTGGACGTGACTGATAACGGACAAATCAGGGTATTCCTGCTCGACGACCACGAGGTCGTCCGGCGGGGCGTGCACGATCTGCTCTCGGTCGAGGACGACATCGAGGTGGTCGGCGAGGCCGGCACGGCCGCCGAGGCGCTGACCCGGATCCCCGCGGTCCACCCCGACGTCGCGGTGCTCGACGTCCGGCTGCCCGACGGCAACGGGGTCGAGGTCTGCCGCGAGGTCCGGTCCCTGCTGCCGGACATCAAGTGCCTGATGCTGACCTCGTTCTCGGACGACGAGGCGCTGTTCGACTCGATCATGGCGGGCGCCTCCGGCTACGTCCTGAAGGCGATCCGCGGCACCGACCTGATCACCGCCGTCCGGGACGTCGCGGCGGGCCGCTCGCTGCTCGACCCGGTCGCCACCAGCCGGGTGCTCGCCCGGCTGCGCGACGGCGGCGGGAAGGAGGACGAGCGGCTGTCCCAACTCACCAAGCAGGAGCGGCGGATCCTCGATCTGATCGGCGAGGGGATGACGAACCGTCAGATCGGCAACGAGTTGCACCTGGCCGAGAAGACGGTGAAGAACTACGTCTCCAGTCTGCTCGCCAAGATGGGCATGGAGCGACGCACCCAAGCGGCCGCCTTCGTGGCGCGGCACCAGGCCGACCACCAGTACTGACCTTAGGGCTGCACACAACTGACGATCTGTCAAGGGCCCCCGCGAGGGGGCCATACCCTCTGGCTGTGACTTTCAGCCAGACCCTCGCCTGCGCCCCGGCCCGCCCCGATCTCTCCGCACCGCCGATGGGGACCCTCAGCCCGCCCGTCCCGCACACCGCGCTCGTCGAGGTCCTGGCCCGCTACCGGGTGGGGCGCCCACTGACCGCCGAACCGGTCGCCGAAGGACTGCTGAACCGGGGGTACCGGGTCACCACCGAGGCCGGCCACTACTTCCTGAAGTGCTACGTCGACACCGCCACCGCCAGCCGACCGAAGATCCTCGCCCACCACCGCGCGATGGCCGCGCTGAACACCCTCGGGCTGCCCGTCGCACCGCCGCTGGCCTGCGCCGAACGCTCGGGCACGGTGGCCGGCCGGGGCGGCCGGATGTTCGCGCTGTTCCCGTGGACCGATGGCCGACACCGGCACGGTACCGAGCTCGGTCTCCCGCAGTGCGAGGCGCTCGGAGCGCTGCTCGGCCGGCTGCACGGCGCGCTCGACGACGTCTGCGCCCCCTTCGAGCAGCCCGCCGGCTACCGCAGCGCCGACCCGGCCGACAGCGCCGGGCTGGCCCGTGACCTGCGGCACCGCGCCCGCGAGCACCGCCCGCACGGGGACCTGGACGCACTGGTCGAGCAACGGCTCACGGAACGGCTGGAACTGCTCGCCGAGCACGCCCACCGCCGCCCCGCCCCGCAGGCCGCGCCGCCCACCGGCTGGACCCACGGCGACTTCCACGGCCTCAACCTGCTGTACGGCGACGACCCGGCGGGCGGCCGGGTGGCCGCCGTCCTGGACTGGGACAAGCTCGGCACCCAGCCGCGCGCCGAGGAGGCCGTCCGGGCCGCCACGCTGCTGTTCAACGACCGCGTGTCCGGCGCCCTCGACCTGGTCCGGGTCCGCCGCTACTCACAGGCCTACCGGGCCTCCGGCGCCGCCACCGCCGAGCACCTGGCCGCCGCCGCCCACCGGGTGTGGTGGGAGCGGCTGAACGACTTCTGGATGCTGCAGTGGCGGTACCAGCGGGCCGACCACCGGGCCGACCCGCTCTACCCCGCCTCGGCGGGCCAACTGGCGTGGTGGTGCCAGGAGTACGAGCAGGTCCTGGACGCCTTCGCCAACTGACCGGGTCAGCCCCCGGCCGGCAGCGTCCCCGTCGGCTTCGGGTCCGGCTTCGGCGGCGGGTTGGTGGGCGTGCCACCGCCGCCCCCGCCCGAGGTCGGCGTCGATCCGCCCGTCGACCCGCCGGTCGGGGTCGCGGAGGCGCTGCCCGTCGCCGTGTGGGGGGAGGTACCCGTCGGCGTCGGGGTCGGGGTGTGCTTGCCCGTGCTCGGCGACGGCGACATGTTGTTGCCGCTGTTGCTGCCGGTGTTGTTGCTGTTGCTGTTGTTGTTGCCGGTGTCGGTCGGCTGCTGCGGCTTCTTGCTGCCGGACACCGACGCCGGCGGACTCGGCAGACCGCTCTGGGTCGGCGTGGTCGGCTCGGACGTGCTGACCACCGGCGCCGGCGGCGTGGTCACCCCGGGGTCCTTGGTGACGTGGTCGGTACCGCTGAGCGCGAACGCGATCCCGGCACCGGCCGCGACCAGCACGGCGACGCCGCCCGCCACCCAGGCCCACGGCCCGCGCCGCCGGCGGTGCCCGTCGTCGTCCCCGCCGTCGTCCCCACCGCCGCCGTACGGGCCGCCGTGCCCCGAGTAGGGGGTGAAGGGGGTCTGCGAGTCGCTCTGGTAGGGCAGTGCGGAGGTCTTGTCACCGGGGCGGACGACGCCGAAGGCCGCGGTGGCCGCCGTCTGGTCCGGCCGGAGCACCTGGGTCGCACCGGTGTCGCCCGTGCCCCCCGGCACGCCGACCCAGCCGGCCCCGGCCGCGCCGTGCATCTCGCGCAGCGCGTGCTGCACGTGGGCGCGGAACTCGTCGGCGTCCTGGAAGCGGTCGTCCGGGTTCTTGGCGAGCGAGCGCAGCACCAGCGGGTCGAGGCCGACCGGCACCCGGCCGTTGGCCTGCGAGGGCGGCACCGGCGGGTCCTGGACGTGCTGGTAGACCACCGAGAGCGGGGTGTCGCCGGTGAACGGCGGGCGCAGCGTGAGCAGTTCGTACAGCATGCAGCCGGCCGCGTACAGGTCGGACCGGTGGTCGACCGGCTTGCCCAGCGCCTGCTCGGGCGAGAGGTACTGCGGGGTGCCCATGACCATGCCGGTCTGGGTCATCGTGGTGGCCCCGCCGGTCAGCGCCCGGGCGATGCCGAAGTCCATCACCTTGACCGCGCCGGTGGTGGTGATGATCACGTTGGCGGGCTTGATGTCCCGGTGGACGATGCCGTTCCGGTGGCTGTAGGCGAGCGCCTCCAGCACCCCGGCGATGATGATCAGCGCCTGGTCGACGGGCGGCGCGTCCTCGTCCGCCAGCAGCTCCCGGACGGTCCGGCCCTCGACCAGCTCCATCACGATGTACGGCGTGGACTCGTCCCCGACGTACTCCTCGCCGGTGTCGTAGACCGAGACGATCGAGTGGTGGTTGAGCGCCGCGACGGCGTGTGCCTCGCGGGTGAAGCGGATCCGGGCGACGTCGTCCTGGGCCAGTTCTCCGCGCAGCAGCTTGACGGCGACGGTGCGGCCCAGCCGCACGTCCTCGGCGGCGAACACCTCGGCCATGCCGCCGCGGCCCAGCCGGTGGGTCAGCCGGTAGCGGCCGTCACCGACGGTGCCCAGCGGCACGGCGGACCCGCGACCGGGGGTGTGCGGCCCGCCGACGAAGGGCGGCAGCGCCGAGGTCGGGGCTTCGCTGCCCGGCTCGGGGATCCTCGGCGTCCCGCCGGTCCGGCCGACCGCTCGGGCACCAGCGTCGTCGTCCGGATGCTGCGTCTGTGCCATCGCTCCTCGCCCCGGGCGTTCGCTCGGATCGCGGTGCCCTGTCGCTTACGTATCCCCGAACGCTACCGCTTCCGGCGCGCGCCCCGGCACCCGCCAACCGGTCGGAAACCGTCAGGGCCGGCCATTCCGGTCGGCCGCGAGGTCGACCACCAGCACGTTCGCGGGGCGGGCCGAGTGGCTGAACTTGCCGTTGGTCTTCTTGTCGGCGTTGTTGACCACGATCGCGATGATGATGCCGGCCAGCACGAGCACGCCGATGATGATCCCGACCACGACCACGACCGTCGAACAGCCGCCACCGCCGGGCGCCTTCGGCTGCTGGTACGGCGGCATCGGCTGCGGCGGCGGGGTGTGCGCCTGCTGCGGGAAGGGGTGCGGCGTGTGCGGCGCCTGCGGACGCGGCGCCTGGTAGGCCGGCGGCGGCGTCTGGTACTGCGGCGCCTGGGGCTGCGGGAAGGGGTGCGGCGTGTGCGGCGCCTGCGGACGCGGCGTCTGGTAGGCCGGCGGCGGCGTCTGGTACTGCGGCGCCTGCGGACCGCCCTGCTGGAGGTACTGCGGCTGCGGCGTGTGCGGGGCCTGCGGGGCGGCGTGCACCGAGCGCGGGCCCTCGTTGATCACCAGCGGGGTGCTGGCCTGCAGCGGGTGCCCGCTGCCGCCGCCCTTCGCGGCCGCGATCAGCCGCTCCGCCTCGTCGCGCATCGCCGCCGCGCTCTGGAACCGGTGCGCCGGGTCCTTGCGCAGCGCCTGGGCGACGAAGGCGTCCACCTCGGGGGTGACCGACCGGTTGAGGGTGGAGGGGGCCGGCGGCTCCTCCTGGACGTGCTTGTAGGCGATCGAGAACGCCGAGTCGCCGTCGAAGACCAGCTGGCCGGTGAGCATCTCGAAGAGCATCACGCCGACCGAGTACAGGTCGGAGCGGGCGTCGACCGGCTTGCCGAGCGCCTGCTCGGGCGAGAGGTACTGCGGGGTGCCGACCACCATGCCGGTCTGGGTCATCGACGTGACGCCGGACTCCAGCGCCCGGGCGATGCCGAAGTCCATGACCTTGACGTTGCCCTTGCGGTCGAACATGACGTTGCCGGGCTTGATGTCGCGGTGCACGAGGGACATGTCGTGCGAGGCCTCCAGCGCGTTCAGCACGCCGACGATGACCTTCAGGGCCTCCTCGGTCGGCATCGCGCCGTACTGGGCGACCGCCTCGTTGATCGCCTCGCGCAGGCCCTTGCCGTCGACCAGCTGCATGACGATGTACGGCGTGCTGGAGCCGTCCGGGGCGACGTCCTCGCCGCTGTCGTACACCGTGACGATGTTCGGGTGCTCCAGCCGGGCCACGGCCTGGGCCTCGCGGCGGAACCGCTCCTTGAACGAGTCGTCCCGGCCGAGCTCGCTGTGCATGCTCTTCAGCGCGACCTGCCGGTCCAGCACGCTGTCGTAGGCGAGGTGCACGGACGCCATGCCGCCCTCGCCCAGCAGCCGCTGCAGCACATAACGGCCGTTGCCCAGGGAGAAGCCCTCGACCGCCGCGTTGCCGTGCTCGCTCATGGTCCTCTGCTCCCCCTCGGCGCGGCCGTACTGCCGCAACCGTGACGTTCGGTCTCGTCCGTGCTGGTGGGCCCGGCCCGCTGGCCTGGCGGACCCCTGTCGCGGCGGCTCGACCGGCCTGCGACAGGGGTCAGGGTATCGGCTCGCGCCGACGGTGACCGGCCCCGGGGCCGGTCCTGGCCCCGGGCCGCCGGCGCCGGATCCCGGCGGCGACGGCCCGGGGCGGATCGTCGTGGTACGTCCGGTCCGGCGGACCGCCCCGGCCCACCGGCGGACGCCGGCTCCGGGCGCGGGCTACGCCGGGTGCCGGGCTACAGGTACGGACCGGAGCGGATGCCGCGGCCCTGACCCGGGTCGTCCTCGTCCGGGTCCCCGCCGTGCAGTCCCGGCGGCAGCGCCCGCCGCATCTGCTCCAGCTGGGCCCGCGCCGCCATCTGCTGGGCGAACAGCGCGGTCTGGATGCCGTGGAACAGGCCCTCCAGCCAGCCGACCAGCTGGGCCTGGGCGATCCGCAGCTCGGCCTCGGTCGGGATGGTCTCCTCGGTGAACGGCAGCGACAGCCGCTCCAGTTCGGCCACCAGCTCCGGGGCGAGACCGAGTTCGAGCTCCTTGATCGAGCTCGCGTGGATGTCCTTCAGCCGGACCCGGCTCGCCTCGTCGAGGGGAGCCGCCCGGACCTCCTCCAGCAACTGCTTGATCATGCTGCCGATGCGCATGACCTTGGCGGGCTGCTCGACCATCTCGGTCACCGGGAGCTCACGCGGCATGTCGCCGTCGTCGTCCCCGTCCCCCGCCGGGCCGGTGAACCCCTGGCCCACGGGCAACCCGTCCGGTCCGACGATCAGCACCTTCTGGCCGTCCTGCGGCTGCCCGCCGGCGGCCTGGTAGGGCTCCTGCGACGAGCGCTCGTTCATCGGATTCGTCATGAACAACATTCTCTCTCACTGGGGTTGGTCGGGCGGAAGCCCCCGCTCGTCCCGCCGTCCTGCGACACCCGTGACGACGGTACGCCCCCGCCCGCCGCGCGGGAATCCGTACGGCTACTCAGATCCCGCACCCCGCAGGCCGACCTCCCGCCGACGCTCCCGCCGCACGGAACCCGCACCGAACCTCCACCCCCACCCGCACCGGACGCCGGGCACGTCGATCCCGCCCGTACCCACCCGGCCACGGCGGGTGACGCCCGCCCGCCCCCACCGCCCCCGCGCGGCTCCCGGCTCCCGGCTCCGGCCGGCGGGCTCAGCCCTTCCGCAGTTTCACGCCGATCAGCCCCAGGCCGCAGCCGATCAGCCCGAGGCCGACGCCGAGCGGGAGCTGGGTCGTGGAGGCGTCCTGCCAGCGGGCGGGGAGGACGACCGGGATGGTGACGGCCGCGACGGGTCGGCCGGGGGCGGCCGTGACGGCGTCCGGTGCGACGGCGTCACCGGCGGCCGCCGGGTCCGAGCCGTCCGGATCGGCCTCCGCGCTCTGGTCCTGGGCCTGGGCCTGGTCAGGAGCCTGTGCGCCGGCCTGGTCGGGAGCCTGTCCGGCGGCCTGGCCGGGAGCCTGCGTCCCGGCCTGATCGGCGGCCTGGTCGGGAGCCCGGCCGGTCGCCTGGTCCGGCACCTGGTCCGGCGCCTGGTCCACGGTGGCGTCCGGGCGCTCCGGCAGCGACGCCGGTCGGTGCCGGTGGAGCTTGGCGAGGTCGTCGCCCTGGTACGGGCGGGGTGCCGGGTGCTGCGGCGGCGCGGCGGCCGGCTTGTGCGCGGTCGGGGCGACCGCCGGCTCCTCGGAGTCCACCTCCGCCCCCACCCCCGCCTCGCCCGGATCGCTGCCCGGCATCGGCACGGGAGAAGCGGAAGAAGCGGGAGAGTCAGGAGACGCCGGAGACGCCGGAGACGCGGGAGAAGCCGGAGAGGGGGACGGAAGCGGCGAGACCCCCGCCGAAGGCGACGGCATCCCCACCGCCGCCGTCGCGGCGGCCAGCGGGAGGGCGAGCCCCAGCACGGCCGCCGCGAACAGCCGCTGGGCGCGGGCCGGGCACGGCAGGCGACGGGTACGGAGGATGCGACGGGTACGACGGTGGTGCGGCGCCACGGGCAGCGGCCCGAGGAACGCGTGCGGAGATGCGGCCACGGTCGGAGTCCTTCCGACGGCCGACCGCGCCCGGGGGCGGGGTCGGCGGCGGGACAGCTCCGGACCAGCCTCGCACGATCCGACAATCCGGGCATTTCGGACGGTGTCGGCGCCGACCGCCGCACCCTCCGCCGCCGTCTCAGGCCCGCAGCACGACCTTCCCGACCTGCTCCCCGACCTCCAGCACCCGGTGCCCCTCGCCCGCGTCGGTCAGCGGCAGCACCCGGTCCACCACCGGCTTCACCACCCCGGACTCGACCAGCGGCCACACGTGCTCCCGCACCGCCGCCACGATCGCCGCCTTCTCCGCCAGCGGCCGCCCGCGCAGGTTGGTGGCGATCACCGCCCCCCGCTTGCGCAGCAGCGCGTTGAGGTCCAGCTCGCCCTTCACCCCGCCCTGCAGCCCGATGATCACCAGCCGCCCGTTCACCGCCAGCGCGTCCACGTTCCGCTGCAGGTACTTGGCGCCCATGATGTCCAGGATCACGTCCGCGCCGGCCCCGCCGGTGGCCTCCCGGAGCACCTCGACGAAGTCCTGCTCGCGGTAGTCGATGACGATGTCCGCGCCCAGCTCGATGCACCGGGCCAGCTTCGCCGCGCTGCCCGCGGTGACCGCCACCCGGGCGCCGACCGCCTTGGCCAGCTGGATCGCCATGGTCCCGATGCCGCTCGCACCGCCGTGCAGCAGCACGGTCTCGCCGGGCCGCAGGTGCGCGGTGAGGAAGACGTTGGACCACACCGTGCAGGCGACCTCCGGAAGCGCCGCGGCCTGCTCCGCGCTCAGCCCGGCGGGCATCGGCAGCAGCTGCCCGCTCGGCACCGCGACGCGCTGCGCGTAGCCGCCGCCGGACAGCAGCGCACACACCTCGTCGCCGACCGCCCAGCCGGCGACGCCCGGCCCGAGCGCGACGATCCGCCCGGCGCACTCCAGCCCCGGGTACGGCGAGGCGCCGGGCGGCGGGTTGTAGTGGCCCTGCCGCTGGAGCAGGTCGGCACGGTTGACGGCGGTGGCCGCCACCTCGACCAGGACCTCGCCCTCACCGGGCACCGGATCGGGCACCTCGGCCCACACCAGTGCCTCGGGGCCGCCGGGTACGGGAATCGTCATCGCATGCATGCCCCGAACCTACTGCGCGTCAGGGCGGTTCACCGGCCAGGGCGGTCCGCGGGGCGGGGCCCGCGCCGTCCGGCCGACGCCGCGAGCGCCTGCGGCGCCGCACCGGCCCGTCGACGCCGCGTCAACCGTTCGACCTGATCACGATCACCCGGTCGGTGAGCTGCAGCACGGCGGCCTCCGGCTCGTTGAAGTTGATCACCCGCCGACCGCGGACCACCGCGACCACCAGGTCGGCGCACTCCCGCGGGCCGTGCCCGGCCTCGGCCCGGGTGACCGGGCGCTCCACGACGTCCAGCCCGGTGCCGTACGTCAGCAGGTCCTCCATCACCGCCCCGGCGCGCGGGCTGAGCATCGACAGCCCGAGCAGCCGCCCGGCCGAACTGGAGCTGGTGACCACGACGTCGGCGCCGCTCTGCCGCAGCAGCGGGGCGTTCTCGTCCTCCCGCACGGCGGCGACCACGGTGGCGCCCTTGTTCAACTGGCGTGCCGTCAGCGTGATCAGCACGGCGGTGTCGTCCCGCTCCGGCGCGACCACCACCCGGGCCGCGGTGGGCAGGGCGGCCCGCACCAGGGTGTCGGTGCGGGTGGCGTCGCCGACCACTCCGACCAGACCGTGCTGCGCGGCCTGGTCGACCACCTTGCGCTGCGGGTCGACGACGACGATCTCCTCCTTCTTCACCCCCTGCCCCAGCAGGGTGTCGACGGCGCTGCGGCCCTTCGTCCCGTACCCGATGACGACGGTGTGCTCGCGCACGGTGGACCTCCAGCGGTTCAACCGCCATTGCTGGCGGGTGCGTTCGGTGAGCACCTCCAGGGTGGTGCCGACCAGGATGATCAGGAACAGCACGCGCAGCGGGGTGATCACGAAGATGTTGGTGAGCCGGGCGCTGTCGCTGTACGGGGTGATGTCGCCGTACCCGGTGGTGGAGAGCGTCACGGTGGCGTAGTACGCCGCGTCGAGGAAGCTGACCCCGCCGCCGGCGTTGTCGTTGTAGCCGGCCCCGTCGGCGTAGACGAGCAGTGTGGTGACGACCAGCACCGCGAGCGCCAGCAGCAGCCGCGAGCCCACCTGCCGCAGGGCGGGCGCGGCCCGACGGGCGGGCAGCACGATCCCGGCGTCCGCCCAGGGCTCGGCCCCCGCCTCCCGGACGCGTCGTGGCCGGCTCATCCGCCCGACCGGCTTCGCCGGCTCACGGGACCTCCAGCAGTTCGACCGTCTCCCCCACCGCCGCCCCGCCGGGCGGGACCACGGCCAGCGCCTCGGCCCGGGCCAGACCGCGCAGCATCGCGGGCCCGTCGAAGGCGAGCGGGACGACGCCCTCGGCCGTGCGCCGGACGGGCTGCAGCCGGGTGTCCGCCGGGTGCCCGGGCAGTACGGCCGCGGCGGGTGCGAGGGCGGGGGCGCCGACCGCCCGGCCGCTGCGGGCGTGCAGCAGGGGCAGGGCGAGCGTGACCATCCCGGCGACGGCGGCCAGCGGGTTGCCGGGCAGGCCGACCAGGTGGCGCCCGCCGGGCAGTTCGGCCAGCAGCATGGGGTGCCCGGGCCGGACGGCGACGCCGTCGACCAGCAGGCGGGCGCCGGCCTCGGCGAGCGCCCGGTGCAGGAAGTCGACCGGTCCGGCGGCCGTCCCGCCGGTGGTGACCACGACGTCGGCGGTGGAGTGCCGCAGCGCGTCCCTGAGCAGCCCGAAGTCGTCGCGCACGCGGCGCACTTCGGCGACCTCGGCGCCGGCGGCCCGTAGCCAGGGCGGCAGCAGCGGCCCGAGCGCGTCCCGGACCAGGCCCGGCCCGGGGATCCCGGAGGCGAGCAACTCGTCGCCGAGGACGAGCAGTTGGACGAGCGGTCGGCGGCGCACGACCAACCGGTCGTGGCCGCAGGCGGCGGCCAGGCCGAGCACGGCCGGCCCGACCGGGGTGCCTTCCGGCAGCAGTTCCTCGCCCCGGCGGCACTCCTGGCCGCGCGGCCGGACGTCCTGCCCGGTGGTCAACTGCCGGGGGCCGCAGTCGCGCAGCAGCGCGCCCTCCGTCCGCCCGTGTTCGCGGCGCAGGACGGCGGTGGCGCCGGGCGGCAGTTGGGCACCGGTGGCGATCTCCACGGCGGTGCCGTCGGCCAGCGGCGCCGGCTCGGCCGGTCCGGCCAGCACCCGGCCGGCGACCCGCCACGGGCCGGGCCCGGCGACCGCCCAGCCGTCCATCGCGGAGGTGTCGAAGGCGGGCAGGTCGGTCAGCGCGCCGAGCGGCTCGGCGAGGGTGTGGCCGAGCGCCTCGGCCAGCGGCAGCCCGATCCCGGGCAGCGGGCGCAGCCCGGCCCGGCGCGCGGTCTCGCGGGCGCGGGACCAGCCGGGTACGGCGGGGTCGGCGGACGGGGCGGCCACGGTGGTCTGCCCGACCGCACTCACTGCTCGCCCGGCCGGTCGGCGGCGACCCACGCCTCGGCGAGCTCCTCGGTCCGCCGGGCGGCCTCGGCGACGGCCTCCGGCCCGCCGCCCCGCTGTGCGGCCGCGTAGCCGACCAGGAAGGCGGTCAGCGGCGCGGCCGGCCGGGCCACCCCGTGCGCGACCACCCGGGCCGTGTCGAGCAGACCTCGGACGTCGACGTCCAGGTCGATGCCCAGGTCGGCCTTGACCTCGGCGATCCAGTCATCCAGCGTGCGCTCCATGCGCCCATGCTGCCTGATCGGCGGTTTCCCGGAGGTGTTCGCCCGGTGTGCGGGGCGCGTCGTTTCCCTCACAGTCCGGCGGCCCGCGTCGTGAGGTTCAGCTCCGGTCCCGCTCGCGGGCCTGCTCCAGGTCCTCCCAGGTGTCGCAGTCGTACGCGACGTCGTCGATGTCGGCGACCCTCAGCCGGGCCAGCCCGCCGACCAGGCGGCGCAGCGGTCGGCCCGCCGGGTCGCCGAGGGCGGCCAGCGCGGCGCGCAGCGGGGCGGTGCGGTAGGCGGCGGCGAGCGGCTGGTCGCGGCCGCCCGCGTCGACCAGCACGGCGGCGTCCACGGTGGGCCCGGCCCCGTCCAGGGCCTCGGCCAGCCGGTGCACGGTCCGCCGGTCCAGGAACGGCAGATCGGCGGCGAGCAGCAGCACGGTGTCCGCGGTGACCAGGTCGAGACCGGCCGCGACGGCGGCGACCGGCCCGCCGCCGGGCGGCTGTTCCCTGGTCCATCGGACGCCGGTGCGCACGGTCGGCCGGGCGGAGCCGACCACGACGGTGGTGCGGGCGTCCGCGCAGGCGGCGAGCACCCGGTCGAGCAGGGTGGTCTCGCCGACCGTCAGGCCGGGCTTGTCGGCCCCGCCGAGGCGCCGCGCGGCCCCGCCCGCCGGAACGATCACGTCGTACGGCGTCATGCGGCCAGTATCCGCCCCGCCGTGGCGGGACCTACTCGTCCTGGTCGTCCTCGACGATCTCCGCGTCGATGATCCCGTCCTCCTCCGCCGCCCGGGCGGTGTTGGCCGCCGCGCCCAGTTCCAGGATGGCCGGCAGCGTCAGTTCGCCGTACCGCCGGTTCATCGCGGTCACCAGCGCCTCCGGGTCGTGCGGGTGCTCGGCCAGCCGGCGGTCGAAGTCCTTCAGGTACTCGCCGGTGAAGGCGAGCACCCGGGCCGCGTCGTCGCCCTGGTCGGGGGCGCGGTGCCCGGCGATCACCCGGTCCGCGCCGAGGTCGGCGATCCGGCCGAGGTTGTGCCCCCAGGTGGTGCGCTGGGCCGGGGTGGTGTCGGCGGTCCAGACGTGGGTGCCGTTGTAGACGAAGTCCCCGGCGATCACGGTCCGGATGCTCGGCACGTGGACGACGGTGGAGTCCGCGCAGTCGCCCTGGCCGAGCAGCAGGACGGGGATCACCTGGCGGTCCAGCATGAGCGGCTGCGGCAGCAGCGGGGCGGGGATCAGCGGGTGGTCGGGGATGTCGTCGCCGTACACCGGCTTCCACTGCGCGACCTTGGCGGCGGCGGTGGTCCGGATGCCCTCGACCACCGCGGGCGCGGCCAGGAGTTGCGCGTCGGGGAAGAGCTTCAGCACCTCCTCGGCACCGAAGTAGTGGTCGGGGTGCCGGTGGGTGACGACGATGGCGAGCAGCCGGCGGCCCTTGCCCGCGACCCACTCGGCCAGTTCCCGCCCGGCGCTGCGGGTGAGCTGGGCGTCGACCAGGATCGCGGTCCGCTCGCCGAGGATCAGGGTGGAGGTGGCGAAGAACGCCGACTCGGGCCCGGTGAAGACGGCGACCTCCAGCGGCCGGGCGGAGCGCTCGGCCTCCGGGGGCACGGCGGATGAGGCGCCCGCACGCTCCGCGCCGGCGCTCTCCTCGGGCGGGGACGACGTCACGGGCTTGCTCCCTCTGGTCGGCGGACGGTCTTCCTGCGCCCTACAGCATGGGAGTACCGGTGCCCGAATGCGCGGGAGGCGCGCCCGGCGGGGCACGCCTCCGGCTCACGTCACGGTCACACCGCGGCCCGGGCGGCGAGTTCCTTGCCCCGCAGGGCGGCCTGCTCCAGGGCCCGGGCCTTGGACTCGGCGGCGTTCGGGATGAACTCGGCCAACGCCGGGACGACGGGCGCCATGGTGAACTCCGGGACGATGAAGTCGACCTCCAGCCCGAGCCCGTCGGCCAGGACCTTCTCCAGGTAGGTGGTGACGAACTCGAACGGCTCGCGCGGGGCGCCGGGCGCGTACGAGCCGCCGCGGGAGGCGACGACGGTGACCGGGGTGCCCTTGGCGGAGGGCGCCTCGCCGGCGGTGCGGCCCATCAGGACCACCTGGTCCAGCCAGGCCTTGAGGGTCGACGGGATCGTGAAGTTGTACATCGGGCTGCCGATCAGGACGGCGTCGGCCCCCTCCAGCTCCGCCATCAGCTCCTCGCGCAGCGCGAAGGCGGCGGCCTGCTCGGCGCTGTGGGTCTCGGCCGGGGCGAATCCGGCGGTGATGCCGTGCGCGTCCAGGTGCGGGACGGGGGCGGCGGCGAGGTCCCGGTAGATCACCGTGCCCTCGGGGTGCTCGGCCTCCCAGGCGGCCCGGAACGCGGCGGTGACCTCGCGGGAGACGGAGCCGTCGGTGATCGCGGAGGAGTCGATGTGCAGGAGCGTGGGCATGGCAGGGCCTCCAGAGAATAAGTAGCTGCTGATTTCGCTGCAACTGTAAGTACGGTAGCAGCTTACTTTTCTGCAGTCACTAGTGCCGGTCGAGTACCCTGGGTCCATGGCCCAGCACGAGGTAGTGACCGACGGAGCCCCGACCGCCCCCGACGCGTGCGACGCCGCCGCCCGGGACGCCTGCCAGAACGTCGACCTGGCCCTCGGCCGGGTGTTCACCCTGCTCGGCAAGCGCTGGACCGGCATGCTCCTGGGCGTGCTCAACAACAGCGGCCAGGCCTACTTCTCCGAGCTGCGCCGCGCCGTCCCGGGCATCAGCGAGCGGATGCTCTCCGACCGGCTGACGGAGCTGGCCGAAGCCGGGCTGGTGGTCCGCGAGGTCGACGCCGGCCCGCCGCTGCGGGTCAGCTACCGGCTCACCGAGGGCGGCATCGCGCTCAAGCCCGCGCTGAACGAACTGGCCGTCTGGGCCGACCGCTACCTGCCGGAGAGCGCGCTCAAGAACGGCGGCTGCTGACCCCGGAGGGCCTGCCGGCGCCACCGCGCGCCGGGCCCTGCCCTCGCGCTCGCATGCGCCCGCGCACTCGCCCGGACATGCGCCCGGACATGCGGAAGGGCCCGCCCGCTGTCACCAGCGGACGGGCCCCTCACACACGTGGATCCGTTGTCATCGGCGCTTCCCGCGCCGGTCGTTCAGCGCTTCCGGGCGCCGCGCAGCCGGGCCAGCCGGTCGGAGAGACCCCAGGAGGTCACCCGCCACAGCGCCTCGACCACGATGTTGCGGCTCATCTTGGACGCGCCCAGCTCGCGCTCGACGAAGGTGATCGGCACCTCGGCGACCTTGAACCCGGCCTTCACCGTGCGCCAGGCCAGGTCGACCTGGAAGCAGTACCCGGCCGAGGCGACCTCGTCCATGCCCAGGCCCAGCAGGGTCTCCTTGCGGAAGGCCCGGTAGCCGCCGGTGACGTCCTTGATCGGCACGCCCAGCATCAGCCGGGAGTAGGTCGAGCCGCCGCGCGAGAGCAGCAGCCGCGACTTCGGCCAGTTCACCACCCGGCCGCCCGGCACCCAGCGCGAGCCCAGCACCAGGTCGGCGCCGCGCAGCGCGCCCAGCAGCCGGTCCAGCTCCTCGGGCTGGTGCGAGCCGTCCGCGTCCATCTCGACCAGGACGTCGTAGCCGTTGTCGATGCCCCAGCGGAAGCCGGCCAGGTAGGCGGCGCCCAGGCCCTCCTTGCCCTTGCGGTGCATGACGTGCACGTTGGGGTCCTCGGCGGACAGCTTGTCGGCCAGCTCGCCGGTGCCGTCGGGGCTGTTGTCGTCGGCGACCAGCACGTGTGCCTCGGGCACCGCGGCGCGGACCCGGCCGACGATCCGCTCGACGTTCTCCGCCTCGTTGTAGGTCGGGATGATCACCAGGACCCTGCCGAGATCAGCAAAACTCTGCTGGTTCACGGTCACGTACAAACCTCTCGGCCGATGGCGGGGAATCTCACAGCACCGTCGCCCGCACGCTGGAACGCGGCTCCACCGGCTGCCCTCCGACGGGGTGGTCACGGTGGAGAACTGCGCGCAGGGCGGAGACTACTGCGTGCTGGCATCCTACTACCGCGCCCGGGAACCACCGGTCCGCCCATGGCACTCCCACCGGACGCCCACCGTTTCCCCGTGGGTGACACCGTTCGGCTAGGGTCGATGCCCTTGCCCGTGCCCGGACCGCCCGCACCGCCGGGCTCGCCCCCGGCGATCCGGCACGCCCGCACAGACCGTGAAGGAGTAGGACCGCGCGCATGGACAGGCTCGTCAACACCGTCCGCCCGTACGCCTGGGGGTCGCTCACGGCCCTGCCCGAACTGCTCGGGCAGCAGCCGACCGGCGAGCCGCAGGCCGAGCTGTGGATGGGCGCCCACCCCGGAGACCCGTCCCGCGCCGACCGCGGGGACGGCCCGCGCCGGCTGGACGAGCTGATCGCGGCCGATCCCGAGGGTGAGCTGGGCGCCGCGAGCGTCGCCAGGTTCGGCCCGACCCTGCCGTTCCTCTTCAAGGTCCTCGCCGCGGGCACCCCGCTGTCGATCCAGGCGCACCCCACGCTCGACCAGGCCCGCGCCGGCTTCGCCGCCGAGAACGCCCTCGGCATCCCGCCGGACGCCCCCGAGCGCAGCTACCGCGACGCCAACCACAAGCCCGAAATGGTCTGCGCACTGGGCGACTTCGAGGGCCTGTGCGGCTTCCGCGGGCCCGCCGAGGCGGCCGAGCTGATGGCCCGGCTCTCAGTGAACGGCCTGGAGCCGCTGATCGACCTGCTGGGCGTCGAGGACGAGGCCGAGGCGCTGCGCGGCACCCTGGCCGCCATCCTCACCATGGACGACGAGACGGCCGCGAAGACCGTCCGGGAGACCGCCGAGACGCTGGCGGAGTACGACACCGGGGACCCGGACTGGTACTACGCCCCGTACGCCCGGATCGCCAAGGACTTCCCGGACGACCGCGGCCTGATCGCCGGCATGCTGCTCAACCACGTCCGGCTGCGGGCCGGCGAGGCGCTCTACCTGGGCGCCGGGGTGCCGCACGCCTACCTGTCCGGCGTCTGCGTCGAGCTGCAGGCCAACTCCGACAACGTGCTGCGGGCCGGCCTCACCCCGAAGCACATCGACGTGCCGGAGCTGCTGAAGGTCGTGGTCTTCGAGAGCGGCGCCCCCGAGGTGGTGGCCCCCGTCCAGGTCGGGGACACCCCGGGCGAGGAGCTCTACCCCGTCCCGATCGACGAGTTCCGGCTCTCCCGGTTCACGCTGGACGGCGTCGAGCGCACGATCGACGGCCGCACCCCGCAGATCCTGCTCTGCACCGAGGGCGGTGTCCGGCTCACCGCCGCCGACGGCAGCGTCCTGGAGCTCGCCCGCGGCGGCTCCGCCTTCCTCCCCGCGACCGGCACCCCGACCCGCCTCTCCAGCGCGGCCGGCACCGTCTTCCGCGCCACGGTGACCATCTGACCGGCGGACGCCGACGCGCCACCGACCGGGGCCGGGCAGCGGGAGGGTTCCCGCTGCCCGGCCCCGCTCAGTCGCCCGGCTTCCCCGGCCCTTCCGATCCCTCACCGCCCGGGCCCGCCGCCACCAGCGCCGGCTCGGGCTCCGCCGCCGGGCCCGGGGCCTGCGCCGGGACGACGGCCACCGCCGCCGCAGGTGCCGGCCCCTCCGGCAGCTGCGGCGGCCACCGCCGGTTCGCCGCCGTGGTCAGCCTGCGGCCCAGGTTCTGGAACGGCAGCTCCACCAGCCGGTACACCGCCCAGCAGACCGCCAGCAGCACCGCGAAGTACCCCAGCACCCACGACCACCGTTCCACGAACGGCATCGCGGCCAGCTTCTCCGGGTAGCGGGTGCCGTCCCAGCCGAGCCGCCACAGCAGGAACCTCTTGACCGGCCAGTGCAGCAGGTAGACCGAGTAGCTCACCGCCCCCAGCCGGACCAGCGGGCGGGCCAACCGCCGGTTGCGCAGCAGGAAGAACACGCCGAACGACGCCCACGCCGCCAGGTAGGCGAAGGTCCACGCCGACCAGCTGAAGGTCGAGGTCGCGTCCGCCATCGCGCCCCGGTTGTACATCGGGCCCACGAGGGCGCCCGCCACCACCACGAAACCGACCGTCAGCCAGGCCTCGATCCGCTCGACCTGCCCGTGCTGCGCGCGGTAGACCACCGTGCCCGCGAACATCGTCGCGAAGATGGTGAAGGTCTCGTAGGCCGGCGTCCGGCCGTTGGTGAACACCAGCAGCAGGCCGAACCCGCCCAGCAGCAGACCGCCGGTCCGGGCCAGGGAAGCACGGCCGCTGAGCATGCAGAGCACGCCCGTGACCACGATGACCACGGCGGCGACCACGAGGTTCCTGATCGCGTCGAGGCTGGTCTGCAGGCCGTAGGACGGGATCAGGACGCCCAGCGCGAGGGCGATCGCCGCCGCCCCGACCGCGATCGGTGCGCTGCGCCGGTGCAGGCCGAACGTGAAGAGGCTGCTGACGAAGAAGTAGAAGAGCATCTCGTACGTCAGGGTCCACATGATGCCGAGCCCGTTCACCACGCCCAGCACGTCCGTCAGCATCAGGCCGTTGCCCCCCAGCCAGAGCAGGTCGTGCCCGTAGCCGTCGAAGGTGAGGACCTGGTACGCGTGCGGCAGCACCAGCTCGGCGAAGAGCACGGTGACGATCAGCGCCGGGTAGATCCGGAAGATCCGGCCGATCCAGAAGGCCCGGACGTCACCGCGCCGCTCCAGGGAGGCCGGGATGATGTACCCGCTGACGACGAAGAACGCCATGACCCCGTAGAAGCCGAGGTCGAAGTGGGCCGCGACGGTGCCGCCGTGCGGGACCAGCTTCAGGATGTCGAAGTGATGGGCCGTCACGGCCAGCGCGGCGATCCCGCGCAGGGCGTCCAGCCACCCGAGCCGGCTCCCCGGTGCGGCGGCGCGCTCGCGCCGCCCGACCGGCCGCAGCCCCCTTCGGGCCAGTGGCCCCTTGATCGTCATCCGCCGGACACTAGCCCATCCGGGGGATCGCAGCCCGGCCGGGGCCAGCCCCCGGCCGGCCCCTGGTCAGCCCGGTTCCGGATCAGTCCCGGGGGCGCCCCCGGTCAGTCCCGGGTCATGTCGACGAAGCGCGAGTAGTGGCCCTGGAAGGCCACCGTGATGGTCGCGGTCGGACCGTTACGGTGCTTGGCGACGATCAGGTCGGCCTCGCCCGCGCGCGGGGACTCCTTCTCGTAGGCGTCCTCGCGGTGCAGCAGGATGACCATGTCGGCGTCCTGCTCGATCGAGCCCGATTCACGCAGGTCGGAGACCATCGGCCGCTTGTCGGTGCGCTGCTCGGGGCCACGGTTCAGCTGGGAGAGCGCGATGACGGGGACTTCCAGCTCCTTGGCCAGCAGCTTGAGGTTACGGGACATGTCCGAGACCTCCTGCTGGCGGTTCTCGGCCCGGCGGGAGCCGCCGGACTGCATCAGCTGGAGGTAGTCGATGACGATCAGCTTGATGTCGTTGCGCTGCTTGAGCCGGCGGCACTTGGCGCGGATCTCCATCATCGACAGGTTCGGCGAGTCGTCGATGAACAGCGGGGCCTCGCTGACGTCGGGCATCCGGCGGGCGACCCGCGTCCAGTCGTCGTCCGTCATGTTCCCGGAGCGCATGTGGTGCAGCGCGACCCGGGCCTCGGCGGAGAGCAGACGCATGGCGATCTCGTTGCGCCCCATTTCGAGCGAGAAGATCACGCTCGGCAGCTTGTTGTGGATCGAGCAGGCACGCGCGAAGTCCAGCGCCAGGGTGGACTTACCCATGGCGGGGCGGGCCGCGATGACGATCATCTGGCCGGGGTGCAGGCCGTTGGTCAGCGCGTCGAAGTCGGCGAAGCCGGTCGGCACGCCGGACATCTGGCCGTTGCGGGAACCGATCGCCTCGATCTCGTCGAGGGCGCCCTCCATGATGTCGGCCAGCGGCGCGTAGTCCTCGTTGGTGCGCTGCTCGGTGACGGCGTAGATCTCCGCCTGGGCGGAGTTGACGATCTCGTCCACGTCGCCCTCGGCCGCGTAGCCCATGCCCGCGATCCGGGTGCCGGCCTCGACCAGCCGGCGCAGCACCCCGCGCTCGGCGACGATCTGGGCGTAGTACTCGGCGTTGGCCGCCGTCGGGACGGAGTTGACCAGGGTGTGCAGGTACGAGGCGCCGCCGACCCGCTGCAGCTCGCCGCGCTTGGTCAGCTCGCCGGCCACGGTGATCGGGTCGGCCGGCTCGCCGCGGGCGTAGAGGTCGAGGATCGCGCCGTGGATCATCTCGTGCGCGGGCCGGTAGTAGTCGGCGGGCTTGAGCACCTCGACCACGTCGGCGATGGCGTCCTTGGAGAGCAGCATGCCGCCGAGGACGGACTGCTCGGCGGCGAGGTCCTGCGGGGGGACGCGCTCGAAGCCGTCCGCCCCGCTCTCGCCGTCGCCCTCGCCCCGGCGCTGCCAGCCGCCGTCCCGCTGGCCGCCCTCGCGCGAGGAGCCGTTCCGGCCGCCCTTGCCGCCCTGGAAGCCGCCCTTCTGGAAGCCGTCCTTCTGGAAGCCGTCGCGGCCGCCGCCCTGGCCGCCGCGGCCGCGGGAGACCGGGAGGCGGTCGCCGGGGCCGTCCGGGAAGGGTGCGTCGTCGAAGGCACCGGCCGGGAAGGGGTCCTCGGCGGTCTGCCAGTCCTCCTCCGGCGGCGGGGCGTCGTGGTCGTCGTACTGGGGGCCGGTCACGCGTGTTCCCCGATCAGCGAGTGGTGCGAGTTGGAGCGGGCTTGCCGGTGGCTGGGTGAAGCGGATCCGCTCCTCTTTGTACGCCACGGCTCCGACAAATCGGACGCCGGGGCGGTGCGAGTGTCGGGCGGAGGGCCCACGCTAAAGCGCCGGACGCCCTTGCGCCAAGGCGGTTATCCACAGGGGGTGTGGATGAGCGGCCCCGACCTGTGGAGAACTGCCGCAAAGCTGTGGACACCCCTGTGGACGTCCCTGTGGATAACCGGACCATCGATCCACCGTCAACTTGCTGACCTGGGATTACCTCTTCCCGGGCCTGTGCATGAGAAATTCTTCACACACCTCCGAATGGCTGTGGGCACAGAGTGGTCGAACGGCCCCGGTCAGGATTTCGAGTAATGACCACATACCCCTGGCAGTCGTTACCTGTGGATGAGTAGCCTGGACGCCATGACCGCCACGCCCTCCAGACGCCGCCACGACCGGGAGATCCTCTCCCTGGCCGTCCCGGCCTTCGGCGCACTGGTCGCCGAGCCGCTCTTCCTGATGGCCGACTCGGCGATCGTCGGCCACCTCGGCACCGCCCAGCTGGCCGGGGTCGGCGTGGCCTCCGCCGCGCTCACCACCGCGACCGGCGTGTTCGTCTTCCTCGCCTACGCCACCACCGCGGCGGTGGCCCGCCGGATCGGCGCCGGGGACCGCCGGGGCGCCGTGCAGCAGGGCGTCGACGGCATCTGGCTCGCCCTGGGGCTGGCGGTACCGGTGGTGCTGCTGACCCTGCTGGTGGCCCCCTGGGTCGCCGACGTGCTGGGCGCCTCGCCGACCGCGGCGCCCTACGCGGTGACGTACCTGCGGATCAGCTCCCTGGGCATCCCGGCGATGCTCATGGTGCTGGCCGCCACCGGCGTGCTGCGCGGCCTGCAGGACACCCGTACGCCGCTGCTGGTGGCCGTCGCGGGCTTCACCGCCAACATCGGCCTGAACGCCGGCCTGGTCTACGGCGCCGGGCTGGGGGTGGCCGGCTCGGCCTGGGGCACCGTGCTCGCGCAGACCGGGATGGCCGCCGTCTACCTGGTCGTGGTGGTCCGCGGCGCACGGCGCGAGCGGGCCTCGCTGCGGCCGGACGCGACGGGCATCCGGGCCTGCGCGAGGGCGGGCGGCCCGCTGCTGGTCCGGACGATCAGCCTGCGCGCGGTGCTGATGATCGCCACCGCGGTGGCCGCCCGGCTGGGCGACGACCAGGTGGCCGCGCACCAGATCACCATGACGCTGTTCAGCTTCCTGGCCTTCGCGCTCGACGCCATCGCGATCGCCGGCCAGGCCATCATCGGCCGTTACCTCGGCGGCTCGGACGTCCCGGGTGCCAGGGCCGCGACCCGGCGGATGGTCGAGTGGGGCATCGGCTCCGGCGTGGTGCTCGGCCTGCTGGTGGTGGCCGCCCGCCCGCTCTACGTCCCGCTGTTCACGCCCGATCCGGCCGTGCAGGCGCAGCTGGACACCGCCCTGCTGCTGCTCGCTCTCAGCCAGCCGGTCTCCGGCCTGGTCTTCGTGCTGGACGGGGTGCTGATGGGCGCCGGGGACGGTCCGTACCTGGCCCGGGCGGCGCTCGCGACGCTCGCGGTGTTCGCCCCGGCGGCCGTCGCCGTCCCCGCCACCGGCGCCGGGCTGGCCGGGCTCTGGTGGGCGATGAACCTGTTCATGCTGGTCCGCGCGGGCTTCCTGGTCTGGCGTGCCCGCGGCGGCGAGTGGCTGGTCACCGGAGCCGTCCGCGGGTAGCGGGCCCGCACCCCGGAGCGGCACCCCGCCCCCGCAGCGGCGGCGGCACCCGTCCCCGGGAACGACCGAGGGCCGGACTCCCGAAGGAGCCCGGCCCTCAAGCCACTGCTACGGAACTCAGGCAGCGACGACCGCGATGTCCAGGTTGGCCTGGACGTCGGAGTGCAGCTTGACCGAGACCTTGTGGGTGCCCACGGTCTTGATCGGCGAGGCGATCGCGACGGCGCGCTTGTCCACAGCCGGGCCGCCGGCGGCCTTGATGGCCTCGACGACGTCGGCCTGGGTCACCGAGCCGAACAGACGGCCGGCGTCACCCGAACGGACGGCCAGCTTGACCTGGACGCCCTCCAGCTGACCCTTGACCTCGTTGGCGGCCTCAAGGGTCTGGATCTCGTGGATCTTGCGGGCGCGACGGATGGCGTCGACGTCCTTCTGACCACCCTTGGTCCAGCGGATGGCGTAGCCGCGCGGGACCAGGTAGTTGCGGGCGTAGCCGTCCTTGACCTCGACGACCTCGCCGGCGGAGCCGAGACCCGGCACCTCGTGCGTGAGGATGATCTTCATTACTCGGTCACCCTCTCTTAGCGCGCGGTGCTGGTGTAGGGCAGCAGCGCCATCTCACGGCTGTTCTTCACGGCCGTGGCGACGTCACGCTGGTGCTGGGTGCAGTTGCCGGTGACCCGGCGGGCACGGATCTTGCCGCGGTCGGAGATGTACTTCCGCAGCAGGTTCGTGTCCTTGTAGTCAACGTAGTTGACCTTGTCCTTGCAGAAGACGCAAACCTTCTTCTTCGGCTTGCGAGCAGGCGGCTTCGCCATTGTGTGCTCCATTTGGGGTTCACGGCCCGGCGGGCGTCCGGGGACGCCGGCGGCCGGGCCGCACGAAATCTGTCAGCTCTTAGAACGGGGGCTCTTCCGAGTAGCCGCCGCCACCACCACCACTGGACGGGGCACCCCAGCCGCCGCCCTGGTTGCCACCGGACGGGGCGCTGGAAGCCCACGGGTCGTCGGAGGGGCCGGACTGGCCGCCGGAGTTTCCACCCCAGCCGCCGCCCTGCTGGCCGCCACCGCCGCCCCAGTTGCCACCGCCCTGGCCGCCGCCCTGCTGGCCGCCGAAGCCGCCACCGGGACCGCCGGACCGGTTGGCCCGGGTGACCTTGGCGGTCGCCGAGCGCAGGCTCGGGCCGACCTCGTCGACCTCGACCTCGAAGACCGTCCGCTTCTCGCCTTCCTTGGTCTCGTAAGACCGCTGGCGCAGTCGGCCCTGCACGATGACGCGCATGCCGCGCTGCAGCGACTCGGCCACGTTCTCCGCCGGCTGCCGCCAGACGTTGCACGTGAGGAAGAGGCTCTCGCCGTCCTTCCACTCGTTCGTCTGACGGTCGAAGGTGCGGGGGGTGGACGCGATGCGGAACTTCGCGACCGCCGCACCCGACGGGGTGAAGCGCAGCTCGGGGTCGTCGACGAGATTGCCGACGAGGGTGATGACGGTCTCGCCTGCCATGGTGGTGATGACCTCTCGGGAAGATGTCCGTTCACCGCTGTTTCACGTGAAACAGCGGACGCGAGCTACCCGAGACCCGAAGGCCTCAGAGGTGGCTCAGTGGGTGTCCGGGCGCAGGACCTTGGTCCGCAGAACCGACTCGCTCAGGCCCATCTGGCGGTCGAGCTCCTTGACGACCTCAGGCGTGGCCTTGAGGTCGATGACCGAGTAGATGCCCTCGGACTGCTTGTTGATCTCGTAAGCCAGACGGCGACGACCCCAGGTGTCGACCTTCTCCACCTTGCCGCCCGCGTTGCGGACGACGGTGAGGAAGTTCTCGATCAGGGGGGAGACAGCGCGCTCCTCGACCGACGGGTCGAGGATGACCATCACCTCGTAGTGACGCATGGGTAACCCACCTCCTTTGGACTCAGCGGCCACGGTCTCTCCGTGGCAGGAGGGTTGTGCGTAGCGTCGGCACCGGTGCGGTGACGACTCCGGCCCACCGTAGCGGGCGGGTCCGACAGTCGGCCCCGCACACCCCGGAGGGGTGTCGCCCGGAAGAGGGCGCAAGGGGGCACAACTACACCAGTGCAGACGGCACAGCCTACCCGCACCCGTACGGCCGAACAAAACGCACAGGGGTTGTGAGACCGGCGCAACCACCGCAGTCTGGACGGAACGGGATTCCTGCCCGTTCGTCTCCACGCCTGGAGGTGGGACTCATGGCCCAGTCCGTCCACCACATGCCCGCGCTCACGCTGAACACCGACGGCCACCCGCACCCCCGCGAGAACACCCTGGTGGCACTGACCGCCGTCTTCGGCGTGATCGCCTTCACCACCTCGTTCTTCTACAACCTGCACCTGCTGACGTCGTGGACCGGCCTGGCCGGGATCGTCACGGGGTTCTGGGGCGTGTTCGTCTCGGTCACCACCGCCGAGCGCTTCGTCCTGATGGTCTCGCTCGGCGCCTCCGCGGTCGGCTTCTACCTCGGCATCGCCCGCGGCGGCCTCTGGGGCTGATCCGGGCCCTCGGGGCCGGCCCCGCCGGAACCCCTGACGCCCCCGCCGCGTATCTGGAAGAAGACAGGTACGCGACGGGGGCGCCGTCGTGCCCGCAGCGACGGGCGCCCGGGCCCCGGACGATAAGGTCAGCCCGAGAACCCGGGGCCCAATGCAGCCCGACCGACGAGGAGCACCGAGCAATGAGCCTGCGCCTGAGGACGATCACCCGCGAGGAGCACCTCGCCTTCATCAGGAGCCGCGCCTCGGCCAGCCACATGCAGGTGCCGTCGTGGGGTGACGTGAAGGCCGAGTGGCGGTCCGAGTCGATCGGCTGGTTCGACGACGCCAACCAGCTCGTCGGCGCCGGCCTGGTCCTCTACCGCCAGCTGCCGAAGCTCAAGCGCTACCTCGCCTACCTGCCCGAGGGCCCGGTCATCGACTGGTTCGACCGCGACCTCGACCGCTGGCTCTCGCCGATGCTGGCGCACCTGAAGTCGCAGGGCGCGTTCTCGGTGAAGATGGGCCCGCCGGTGGTCATCCGCCGCTGGAACGCCCCCACCATCAAGGAGGCCATCGCCGCCAAGCAGGCCAAGCGGCTGCGCGACGTCGAGGCCGACTGGTACGAGCCGCGCGCCTTCGAGGTGGCCGACCGGCTGCGCAAGGCCGGCTGGCTGCAGGGCGAGGACGGCGGCGCCGGCTTCGGCGACGTCCAGCCCCGCTACGTCTTCCAGGTGCCGCTGGCCAACCGCTCGCTGGACGACATCCACAAGAACTTCAACCAGCTGTGGCGCCGCAACATCAAGAAGGCCGAGAAGAGCGGCGTCGAGGTGTTCCAGGGCGGCTACGACGAGCTGCCGATCTTCCACCAGCTCTACCTGGTCACCGCCGAGCGCGACAAGTTCACCCCGCGCCCGCTGTCGTACTTCCAGCGGATGTGGAAGGCCCTCACCGCCGAGGACCCGAACCGCATGCGCCTCTACATCGCGTACCACGAGGGCGAGCCGCTGGCCGCCACCACGATGCTCGTGGTCGGCGAGCACGTCTGGTACTCCTACGGCGCCTCGGCCAACCACAAGCGCGAGGTCAAGCCGTCCAACGCCATCCAGTGGCGGATGATGCGCGACTCCTACGCCCTCGGCGGCGGGGTGTACGACCTGCGCGGCATCAGTGACACCCTGGACGAGAACGACCACCTGTTCGGACTGATCCAGTTCAAGGTCGGCACCGGCGGCCAGGCGGCCGAGTACCTCGGCGAGTGGGACTTCCCGCTCAACAAGCTGCTGCACAAGGCCCTCGACCTCTACATGTCCCGCCGCTGAGGAGGCTGACCCGATGACGCTGTCGCTCTACCTCGACACCGAACGCTGGCGCACCCACCAGCGCTCCGTCCTCGCCGAGTTCCCCGGCCTGGTGCCGGTCGCCAAGGGGAACGGCTACGGCCTGGGCAACCACCGGCTGGCCGAGGAGGCGACGCGGCTGGGCACCGGTGTGCTCGCCGTCGGTACCGCGTACGAGGCGGCCGACGCCGCCGAGTGGTACGGCGGCGAGCTGCTGGTGCTCACCCCGTACCGGGTCGGCGAGGAGGTCCTCCCGCTGCCGCACGCCCGGGTGATCCGCACGGTGGCGAGCGTGGACGCGCTGCGGACGCTGCACGGCACCCGGGTGGTGCTGGAGTGCATGACCACCATGCGCCGCCACGGCGTGAGCGCCGCCGACCTGCAGACCGTCGCCGCCGAGCTGGGCGGCGTCTCCTTCGAGGGCCTGGCGCTGCACCTGCCGATGGACCGGCCGGACGGCTCCAGCCCGGTCGAGGAGGTCGCGTACTGGGTGGACACCGCCCGTGCGGCCGGCATCCCGGTGCACACCGTGTTCGTCAGCCACCTCGGCGCGGCCGGCATGGAGCAGCTGGCCCAGCGCTACCCGGAGACCGTCTTCCGGGCCCGGATCGGCACCCGGCTCTGGCTGGGCGACCACGCCGCGCTGGAGGTCCGGGCCACCGTCCTGGACGTCACCCCGGTCAAGAAGGGCGACCGCTACGGCTACCGCCAGCACCCGGCGCCCGCCGACGGCCACCTCCTGGTGGTCGCGGGCGGCACCGCGCACGGCATCGGCCTGGAGGCGCCCAAGTACGTGGCGAGCATGGCCTCGCGGGCCAAGGGCATCGCCCGGGCCGGCCTGGCGACGGTGAACAAGACCAAGTCGCCGTTCCACTGGGCCGGCAAGCAGCTCTGGTTCGCCGAGCCCCCGCACATGCAGGTCTCGCTGCTGTTCCTGGACGGCGAGACCAAGCCCCCCGCGATCGGCGAGGAGCTCGGTCTCCAGGTCCGCCACACCACCACGCACTTCGACCGCGTGGTGGACCGCTAGACCTCCGGACCCGTCACGCGTGACGGGTCACGGCTTCTCGGCCGGCTCCGACAGTTCGGGCTCGCTCAGCCACTGCTCGGGGCCGGCCGGCGCGTACGCGGCGTAGCTCTCCTCCTCGCGCAGCCGTCGGGCGCTGCCCAGCACGACCACGTCCGGGGCGTGGTCGAGCACCCCGCCGGAGGGGTCGTCGCTGCCGTCCCAGCGGACCGGGTCGTGCTCCGGGTGCAGGACGTCGCGGACCACCAGGCCGACCAGGTAGAGCGTGCCGATCAGGTGCAGCCCGATCGCGAAGTGGTACCAGGCCTCGCCGATCCCGTGCTGCTTGGGCCCGGTGACGAAGCCCAGGTGGGACCAGATGCCCAGGGTGTAGAGCACCTCGCAGGCCTGCCAGATCAGGAAGTCCCGCCAGCGCGGCCGGGCCAGCACCGCGAGCGGCAGCAGCCAGAGCGCGTACTGCGGCGAGTACACCTTGTTGACCAGCACGAACAGTGCGACGACCAGGAAGGCCAGCTGCGCGAAGCGCGGGCGGCGCGGGGCCGAGAGGCCGAGCCACGCTATGGCCAGGCAGCCCAGCACCATCAGCACGCCGATGTAGAGGTCGAGGTCGGCCAGGCCGACGCCGCGGACCTGCATCAGGATCAGCCAGAACGAGCCGTAGTCCTCGCCGCGGTGCTTGCTGAACACGTAGAACGTCGACCAGCCCTGCCAGTTGGCGAGCATGATCGGCAGGTTGACCAGCAGCCAGGAGCCCACCGCGCCGCCGAGCATCACCCGGAACTCGCGCCACTTGCCGGCCCGCCAGCAGAGCACCAGCAGCGGGCCGATCAGCAGCAGCGGGTAGAGCTTGGCGGCGGTGGCCAGGCCGATGAAGACGCCGGCCCAGCCCGGCCGGGAGCCGGCCCACCAGGCCATCGCCACGGCGGCGAGCGCGACCGCGAGCAGGTCCCAGTTGACGGTGCCGTTGAGCAGCAGGGTGGGCGCGAGCGCGAACAGCAGCGCGTCCCAGGGGCGGCGGCGGTGGATGCGGGTGAGCGCCACGACCGCGACCACCGCGCAGGCCATCAGCAGCCCGGCGTTGATCGCCCAGAACCACTGCTCCTGGCTCTGCTGGTCGCCCCCGCCGGGCGTCAGCCAGGCCGCGACCTGCATGAACAGGCCGGTCAGCACCGGGTACTCCAGGTACTGCAGGTCCCCCGTGGAGCCCGGGATGCGGTCCACGTACGGGTGCAGCCCGGCCGCGAAGCCGCGCCCGGAGAACAGGTGCGGGATGTCGCTGTAGCAGGCGTGGATGTACTGCGGCGAGCCCGGCTGGAACCAGGCCTGCTCGTAGCAGGGCAGCTTCTGCACCATGCCCAGCACCGAGACCACGATCACCGCGAGCGCCAGGAAGCGCGCCGGGATCCACCAGGAGACGCCGAGCAGCGCCCGGCGTCCGGGCGGCCCGCCGATCACCTCGCTGCCGGCCGCCGCCACCGGGTCCTCGTCGGCCGGGACGACCACGGTGTTGGCCGGCGGCGCGGCCGCGGCGACGGCTTCCGGGGTGGGCCCTGCGAGACCGCCGGACCCGACCGGGCCGGTGGTTTCGTCACGATCGCTCGACGTCATGCCGGACATCCTGCCGCACCATCCCGGCCGGGACGAGGAGGACCCCGCAACGGTCTGCGGAGGTCCGCGGGCCGGCGGGTCCGCGAACCGTGACGAAAACGGCGGTGGCGGCCCTCCGAGGAGGACCGCCACCGCCGTTCCGGATGCTCGCCGTGGGCTACTAGCCCCCCACTGCCGGCGGCCCGCCGGTAATGGTCGACGTCGGCTTGCCGCCACCGGTCGGCTTGCCACCGCCGCCCGGCGTCGTGGTGTCCGTCGGCGCCGGCGTCGTCGGGCAGCCGATCACCGGGAGACACGTGTTGGTCGGGCGCGGGGGCTTGGTCTTCGTCGGGCTCGGCTGGTCGCCGGGGCAGTCCACGCCGGGCACGCAGGTCTGGGTGGGCTGCGGCGGCTGCGGCTGGGCGGGCTGCGTCGGCTGCTGCGTCTGCGCCGTGGCCGACGGGGTGTCCGCCGTGGTCGGCGTCGGCACGGCCGTGGCCGTGGACGGCGCTCCGGAGGAGTCGACCTCGGAGCCGATCGGCTGCGGGTTCGGGAAGTCCAGCTTCTTCTCGTTGGCCAGCGCGACCTTCATGTACCGGGTGAAGACGTCCGTCGGGATGTCACCACCGTGGATCGACGCCTTGCCGCCGGTGCCGTTGAGCGACTGCCGCTGGTGCTGGGCCGGGTCCTCGCGCCACATCGCGACGCTGGTCACCAGCTGCGGGGTGTAGCCGACCCACCAGGCCGACTTGTTCTCGTCGGTGGTACCGGTCTTGCCCGCCACCGGGCGGCCCAGCGCGAGGGTCTTGGTGCCGGTGCCCTTCGCCGCCACGTTCACCAGCACGTCGGTGACGTTGTCGGCGACCGCGGGCTCCAGCGCGACCTTGGCCTCCTTCTTGGCGAAGCCCGTGCGCGCCACGCCGTCCCACTCGACCTTGGTGACCGAGTACGGCTCGGCTTCCTTGCCGCTGGCCGCCAGGGTGCCGTAGGCGGTGGCCATCCGGATCGGGCTGATGGTGGAGGTGCCGAGCGGGAAGGTCGCGGTCTTCGGGTCGGCGAGGCTGTCCTTCCGGATGCCCATCTGCACCGCGATGTCGGCCACGTTCTGGCCGCCGACGTCCTGGTTGAGCTGGACGAAGGGCACGTTGTACGAGTACTGCATGGCCTGCCGCAGCGAGACGTAGCCGTGCTTGCTGGAGTCCTCGTTCTTCTGGTGGTACGTCTTGCCGTCGTCCCCGATCACCAGCGAGCCGTCCGGCTTGCGGATCTCGGACAGGTCGTCGGCCAGGTAGCGGCTGTCGGCGTTTATCCGCTTCGGCTTGCCGTCGTCGCCCTTCGCGGTCTGCACGCCGACCTGCATGGCGGTGGCCAGTACGAACGGCTTGAAGGTCGAGCCGACCTGGACGCCGGTGGCGTCGGCGTTGTTGTCGAAGTGCCCGTTCTCCACGCCGTCGCCGCCGTAGAGGGCGACGATCGCACCGTCGCCGGGGCGGATGCTGGCGGAGCCGAACTGGATGTTGGTGTCGTTGTCCGGGCGCTTCTGCGGGTCGAGGTTCTCGGCCTTGACGTCGTCGACGGCCTTCTTCAGGGCGTCGACCTTGTCCTTCTCGAAGGTCGTGTAGATCTTCAGGCCGCCCTTGTCCAGCACCTGCTGCGTGATGTTCTTGTCGGTGTTCATCACGTACTTGTTGGCGGTGTCGACCAGGTAGCTGATCTCACCGTTCAGGTTGGAGCTGGGCTTCAGCGCGATCGGGTCCGGGAACGTGGTGCACTTGGCCCGCTCCTCGGGGGTGAGGGCCTTGGTCTTCACCATGTTGTCGAGGATCCAGGACCACCGCCCCTGGGCCCGTTCCTTGTTGGCCGGGTTGGTGGGGTCGTAGTACGCCGCGCCCTTCAGCAGACCGGCCAGCATGGCGCTCTGGCAGGCGTTGAGGTCCTTGGCGTTCACCCCGTAGTACGCCTGGGCGGCGGCCTGGGCGCCGTTCGCGCCGCGGCCGAACCAGCTGGTGTTCAGGTAGCCGGTGAGGACCTCGTCCTTGCTCTGCTTCTGGTCGACCTTCAGCGTGATGAAGAACTCCTTCACCTTGCGGCTGAGGGTCTGCTCCTGACTCAGGTAGGCGTTCTTGACGTACTGCTGGGTGATGGTCGAGGCGCCCTGGGTCTCACCCCCCTTCGCCATGTTGTAGACGGCGCGGAGCATGCCCTTGGGGTCGATGCCGTGGTCGTTGCGGAAGTCCTGGTTCTCCGCGGCGATGACGGCGTTCTGCAGGTTGGGGCTGATGTCCTGGAGCGGGACGATCTGGCGGTTGGTCTGGCCCTTGCGGGCCATCTCCGTGTTGTCCGCCCAGTAGTAGATCGTGTTCTGGCCCTGCACCAGCTTGTTCATGTCGGGGATCTGGGTGGTCTGGTACAGGTAGAACACCACGCCCACGAAGCACGCGAAGACCAGCAGGAAGCCGCTCAGCAGCTGCTTCCAGGACGGCAGCCAGCGCCGGACGCCGGTCTTGCCGAACCGCGGGTAGTCGATGAAGCGCTTCTTGCCGGGCCCTGCGGGCGCGCCGGAAGCACCGGCGGCGCCGCGCCGGCCTCCGCCCTTGTCCTTGTTCTGTCCGGCCTTGCGCATCTCCGCACGGGTCATCCGGGGTTGCTGAGCCGTCTCCCGGACGCCCGACGGACGCCGGCGGCCGATCCCGTCCGAGGTCAACTCGTCGGGCGTCGGCCCTCCCCGACGGCCGCCGCCTCCCGGGGGCTGCTGCCCGTCACCGCCCGGGTCGGGCGTCCTTCGCCGTCGTTCGCTCATCTTCCAGCCACTCCTCGCCAGGCGTCTCCAGCCTGAAGGCAGGGTTCACGTCCGATGCCCGCAAAACCGCCCTGACTCCCGGAGGTGGTCCTCGTGCACACGCGACAGCGTACGCAGCACGGAATCACAACTAATCGGGCATCAGTCGCCAATAACCGCAAAACGGCGACAGATCATTACACGCCCGTTGCCAAGCTCACCTGCGCGTCGGCTTGTGATCACATTCACGCGTGCCCCCCTTGCCCGTTCCGGGGGTCGGGTTTACTGTTCTCGATATATCGAGCCGATACATCGAAGCGGAATACCGCCGGATGCAGCGGCCGGACGAGGGCCGAGAGGGAGGAGGACCACGGCAGTGGGCAGGCGCTCAGGAGTGCTGGAGTTCGCCGTTCTCGGCCTGCTCCACGACGCTCCGATGCACGGCTACGAGCTGCGCAAGCGGCTCAACATCCTGCTCGGCACGTTCCGGGCACTCTCCTACGGAACGCTCTACCCCTGTCTGAAGAGCCTGGTCGCCCAGGGTTTCCTGGTCGAGGACAACCCGGACGTCGAGTACGTCCCGGCCACCGCCCTCAACGGCAAGCGGTCCAAGATCGTCTACCGGCTCTCCGCCGAGGGGAAGCAGCGCTTCGAGGAGCTGCTCGCCGACTCCGGCCCGGACGCCTGGGAGGACGAGCACTTCGGCGTCCACTTCGCGTTCTTCGGCCAGACCGACCGGGCCGTCCGGATGCGCGTCCTGGAAGGGCGCCGCAGCCGGCTGGAGGAGCGCCTGGAGCGGATGCGCAACTCGCTCGCCCGTGCCCGCGAGCGGTTCGACGACTACACCGTCGAACTCCAGCGGCACGGACTGGAGTCGGTGGAGCGCGAGGTCCGCTGGCTCAACGAGCTGATCGAGACCGAGCGGTCCAACCGCACCGGCCGGACCGGTCCCGCCACCGGCGGCGACCCCTCCGCCGTACCCCACAAGACTTCGGACGGCCGTGGCCAGGAGACCGGGTCCTCGGACCCGTCCGGGCCACCGTACGACCGCCCGGGGCGCTCCGCCCAGGAGCGCTGACACCGCGCCAGCCCTGTGCCGCGCGGCAGGAGTGGGCGCCTCGCGCGCCCTTACAAGCAGTCATCGAAGAAGCAGGACGAGTTCCGCCGGTCCCGGCGGTCCTCATGAGATCACAGGGAGCAACCGGAAATGGGTTCGGTTCGCGTAGCCATCGTCGGCGTGGGCAACTGCGCCGCCTCGCTGGTGCAGGGTGTCGAGTACTACAAGGACGCCGACCCGGCCGGCAAGGTCCCCGGGCTGATGCACGTCCAGTTCGGTGACTACCACGTCCGTGACGTGGAGTTCGTCGCCGCCTTCGACGTCGACGCCAAGAAGGTCGGCTTCGACCTGGCCGACGCCATCGGCAACAGCGAGAACAACACCATCAAGATCTGCGACGTGCCGCCGACCGGCGTCACCGTCCAGCGCGGCCACACCCTCGACGGCCTGGGCAAGTACTACCTGGAGACCATCGAGGAGTCCGACGAGGCCCCGGTCGACGTCGTCCAGATCCTCAAGGACCAGCAGGTCGACGTCCTGGTCTGCTACCTGCCGGTCGGCTCCGAGAAGGCCGCCAAGTTCTACGCCCAGTGCGCCATCGACGCCAAGGTCGCCTTCGTGAACGCCCTGCCGGTGTTCATCGCGGGCACCAAGGAGTGGGCGGACAAGTTCACCGAGGCCGGCGTGCCGATCGTCGGTGACGACATCAAGTCCCAGGTCGGCGCCACCATCACGCACCGCGTGATGGCCAAGCTGTTCGAGGACCGCGGTGTCATCCTTGAGCGCACCATGCAGCTGAACGTCGGCGGCAACATGGACTTCAAGAACATGCTGGAGCGCGAGCGCCTGGAGTCCAAGAAGATCTCCAAGACCCAGGCCGTCACCTCGCAGATCCGCGACCGCGAGCTGGGCGCCAAGAACGTCCACATCGGTCCCTCGGACTACGTGGCCTGGCTGGACGACCGCAAGTGGGCCTACGTCCGCCTGGAGGGTCGTGCGTTCGGCGACGTCCCGCTGAACCTGGAGTACAAGCTGGAGGTCTGGGACTCCCCGAACTCCGCCGGCGTCATCATCGACGCGGTGCGCGCCGCGAAGATCGCCAAGGACCGCGGCATCGGTGGCCCGATCCTGTCGGCCTCCTCGTACTTCATGAAGTCCCCGCCGGTCCAGTACTTCGACGACGAGGCCAAGGAGAACGTCGAGAAGTTCATCCGCGGCGAGGTCGAGCGCTGAGCGCAGCGAGGTTCGCGACTGTCGAGCACCGAGCGCTGAGCAGCTGACCGCTCGATAGCTCCTCGGAAGGGCCCACGATCACCGGATCGTGGGCCCTTCACCTTTTCCCGGCCAATGTTTCACGTGAAACAGCCACCGGTTCCATGGCACCCTGGGCGGGTGGCGATCACCGAGAACGGCAGCACCCACCAGCCCGCGCACCGCGCCACGCTCCTGGACCTGCTCCGGGGCCGCGACTTCCGGCGGCTGCTGACCGCCCGGGTGCTCTCCCAGCTCTCGGACGGCGTCTTCCAGGTCTCGCTCGCCGCCTACGTGGTCTTCTCCCCCGAGAAGCAGTCCTCCCCCGCCGACATCGCCACGGTGCTCGCCGGGATGCTGCTGCCGTTCTCGGTGGTCGGCCCGTTCGCCGGGGTGCTGCTGGACCGCTGGCGCCGCCGCCAGGTGCTGTACTTCGGCAACCTGGCCCGCTTCGGGCTGGGCCTGGCCACCGGCGCACTGCTCCTGGCTGGGGCGCCGAGGTGGCTGTTCATCGCCTCCGCCCTGCTGGTCACCGCGCTCAACCGGTTCATCCTGGCCGGCCTCTCCGCCGCCCTGCCCCGGGTGGTGGAGCAGGACCACCTGGTCACCGCCAACGCGCTCTCCCCCACCCTGGGGACGGTCGCCGCCGCCTCGGGCGGTGGCATCGGCTTCCTGCTGCACCAGGTGACGGCCCCCGGCCCGAAGGCGGACGCCGCACTGGTCACGGTCGCCTCGGTGCTCTACCTGTCGGCCGCGCTGGCCGCCCGCCGGATGGACCGCGACCTGCTCGGACCGGAGCAGCACGCCGACCGCCCGGCACTCGGCCAGGCGCTGGCCCGGGCCGCCGTCGAACTCGGCGCCGCGGTGCGCCACCTGGTGCGGGACTGCCGGCCCGCCGTGCACGCGCTGGCCGCCGTCACCGCGGCCCGGTTCTGCTACGGCGTGCTGATCGTGGTCGTGGTGATACTCGCCCGGTACACCTTCAACGACCCGGCCGACCCCGCGGCCGGCCTGGTCACCCTCGGCCAGGCGGTCGCCCTCTCCGCCGCCGGCTTCTTCGTCGCCGCCGTGATCAGTCCCTGGTGCACCCGGAAGCTCGGCCTGACCGGCTGGATGACGGCCTGCCTGGTCGCCCCGGTGGTCTTCGTCCCCGCGCTCGGCCTGAGCTTCACGCTGGTGCCGTGCCTGATCGCCGCCCTGCTGCTCGGGGTGGTCACCCAGGGCACCAAGATCTGCGCCGACACCGTGGTGCAGGAGACGGTCGAGGACGAGTACCGCGGCCGGGTCTTCGCCATCTACGACGTGCTGTTCAACGTCGCCTTCGTGGCCGCCGCCGTGGTCACCGCGCTGGTGCTGCCGATGTCCGGCCGCTCCGTCGCGGTGGTCGTCGGGGTCGCCGCGGTGTACGCCGTCACGGCGGTCGTCTACCTGCGCGCCGCCCGCCGCCGGCCGCTCGCCTGACCTGCTCCCACCGGATCTCCCGGGGCTCGGGACGGATGGCGTCCGACCGAGTCGCTAAGGTGTCAGACCTGTCGGAGCGACAGCACTCTGTCTCGGGGGACGAACTGATGAGCACACCGCCCAACCCGTACGGGCCGCCGCAACCGGCCCCGCCGGGGCCGCCCGGCGCGCCGCCGTACGGTGCGCCCGTCCCCCCGCCCGCAGCTCCGTACGGTCCGCCGCCCGGCTACGGGCAGCCCGCCCCGGGCGGCTACGGAGCGCCGCCTCCGTACGGGCAGCAGCCGTACGGCCAGCAGCCTCCGGGGCAGAACCCGTACGGGCAGCAGCCGCCCGCCGGGGCGTACGGCTACCCGCAGCCCGCGCCCGCAGCGCCGAACGCCCCCGCGAAGAAGCTCGGCACCAAGTCCAAGCTGAAGGCCGTGGGCCTGGTCGGCGGCTGCATAGCCCTGGCGGTCGGGTACTTCGTCGCCGGGCCGAGCGTCAGCAGCGCCAAGCCCGGCGACTGTGTGCGGGTGAGCGGCTCCCGTGATGTCGACATCATCAAGTGCACTGATTCCAAAGCGAATTACCGCGTACTGTCGAAGTTCGAAGGCACCACCGACGTGAACCGGTGCAAGCAGACGCCGCAGACCACGAGTGCCGTCTCGGGCAAGAGCGGCCGCCGCTGGAACAAGAAGCGGTACGTGCTCTGCCTCGGCCCGATGACACCCGCCTCCACCGGCGTCCCGCCGGTGAAGAAGTCCTGAACCCTTCCGCCACTCCGTCCCCGGGGGACCACTTGTCCGTTCCGCCTCCGCCCCAGATGCCGTACGGTCCGCCGCCGGGCGACGGCAACCCCTACTCCTCCGGCGGTGGCTACGGTGCGCCGCCGCCCGGCCAGCCCGGGTACGGCTACCCGAGCGCCCCGCCGCCGGAGCAGCCGTACGGCTACCAGCAGCCCCCGGCCGGCTACGGCTACGGGTACCCGCCCCAGGGCCCGGTGGACGGCCTGACCTGCCGGTTCTGCGGCGGCTACCCGGCGGTGAACGCCACCGTCCGCGGCCACCAGGGCCTGCTCGTGGCCTACCGCATGCTGCGGATGTCCGGCCCGTTCTGCCGCACCTGCGGCACGGCCACCGTGCGCGACATGTCCGCCCGGACGCTGGTCCAGGGCTGGTGGAGCCTGGTGTCGTGGCTGCTGACCCCGATCACGCTGCTGATGAACCTCGGCCCGCACAACCGGTTCAAGCAGTTGCAGCCGCCCGTCCCGGGCAGCCACGGCCCGCAGCTCGACCCGGGCGTCCCGCTGACCCGCCGCCCGCACATCGCGATGCTGGTGGTGCCGGTCTCGCTGGCGGTCACCGTCGCCCTGGCCGCCACCGGCGTGCTCGGCCCGGCGAAGCACGACGACCCGTCCGACCCGATCATCGCGGCTCCCTCGCCGTCGGCCTCGTCCTTCACCTTCACGCCCTCGCCGCCGCCGGCCTTCCCGTCGCCGACCTTCACGATGCCGGCGGTGCCGAGCATCACGCTGCCGCCGGTCACCACCCCGACCCCCGACACGGACAGCGTCGACCAGGCCAAGGCGGGCGACTGCCTGCACAACGAGAACGGCCCGGCCGGCGAGACCACCGACACCCACCCGAAGGTCTCGGTCCTGCCCTGCACCGACGCCAAGGCGCAGTACAAGGTGATCTACAAGTACCTCGCCACGTCCGACGAGAAGGTCTGCGAGAAGCAGTCGAAGTCGGACAGCTGGTACACCCGCACCTACACCAACTTCCCGTCCCTGAACTACGTGCTCTGCCTCAAGAAGCTCTCGTAGCTCTCGTGGCCCGGGCTGCCCCGGCAGCTCGGACAGCCCGCCGCACGACGCGAGGGGTGGCCCCGGCCGATGCCGGGACCACCCCTCGCGTCGTGCCGGAAGCCCCGGCCGGCGTCAGCCCTGCTGCTCCGCCCACCAGGCGCGCAGCGCCGCGACCGCCTCGTCGTGCTCCATCGGACCGTGCTCCAGCCGGAGTTCGAGCATGTGCTTGTACGCCTTGCCGACCTGCGGGCCGGGCTTGATGGCGAGCAGCTCCATGATCTGGTTGCCGTCCAGGGCCGGGCGGACGGCGTCCAGCTCCTCCTGCGCCTTCAGCTCGGAGATCCGCGTCTCCAGACCGTCGTAGGTGCGGGCGAGGGTGGCCGCCTTCTTCTTGTTGCGGGTGGTGCAGTCGGAGCGGGTCAGCTTGTGCAGGCGCTCCAGCAGCGGCCCGGCGTCGGTGACGTAGCGGCGCACCGCGGAGTCGGTCCACTCGCCGCCGCCGTAGCCGTGGAAGCGCAGGTGCAGCTCGACCAGGCGCGACACGTCCTCGGTGAGCTCCTTGGAGTACTTCAGCTCGCGCATCCGCTTGCGGGTCATCTTGGCGCCGACCACCTCGTGGTGGTGGAAGGAGACCCGGCCGTCCGACTCGAAGCGGCGGGTGCGCGGCTTGCCGATGTCGTGCAGCAGCGCGGCCAGCCGCAGGGTGAGGTCCGGGCCGTCCTGCTCCAGGCCGATGGCCTGCTCCAGGACGGTCAGCGAGTGCTCGTAGACGTCCTTGTGCCGGTGGTGCTCGTCGCGCTCCAGCCGCAGGGCGGGCAGCTCGGGCAGCACGTGCCCGGCCAGGCCGGTGTCGACCAGCAGCCGCAGTCCCTTCACCGGGTGCTTGGCCAGCAGCAGCTTGTTCAGCTCGGCCTGGACCCGCTCGGCCGAGACGATGGTGATCCGCTCGGCCATCTCGGTCATCGCGGCGACCACCTCGGGCGCCGGGTCGAAGTCGAGCTGGGCGGCGAAGCGGGCGGCCCGCATCATCCGCAGCGGGTCGTCGGAGAAGGACTCCTCGGGGGTGGCGGGGGTGCGCAGCACCCGGGCCTCCAGGTCCTCCAGGCCGTGGTGCGGGTCGACGAAGCCGCGACCGGGCAGGTCGACGGCCATCGCGTTGACCGTGAAGTCCCGGCGGACCAGGTCCTCCTCGATGCTCTCGCCGTACGTCACCTCGGGCTTGCGGGAGGTACGGTCGTACGCCTCGGAGCGGTAGGTGGTGATCTCGATCAGGAACGAGCCCTCGGCGGTGTCCTTGCGGGCGCCGACCGTGCCGAAGGCGATGCCGACGTCCCAGACCGCGTCCGCCCAGCCCTTCACCAGCTTGAGCACCTGCTGCGGGCGGGCGTCGGTGGTGAAGTCCAGGTCGTTGCCGAGCCGGCCGAGCAGCGCGTCCCGGACGGAGCCGCCGACCAGCGCCAGCCGGTGACCGGCCGCCTGGAAGCGGCGGGCGATCTCGTCGGCGACCGGCGACACCCGCAGCAGCTCTTGCAGACCCAGGGTCTGGGCCTCGCTCAGGCCTGGTACGGCCCGGACGGCGGTGCTGGGACGGTCGGTGCGCGTGGTGGGCTCATTGGCAGTGGACACGGCTCACAAGGGTACGTGCCCCGGAAGGTCAACCGCCCGCGCGTTTTGGGCGTCTCACCCCACAGCCCGCAACACTGCACCGCAGGCTGCATCGTTACCATGCCGGTGGACGAGTCTCGGGCACCGGACAGGGGATGCGGTGTCGCGTGCCGCCACGGCCTGCGGAACTCCCGCGGAAGCGGTGCGGCGACGGCGTCGGGCGAACAGTTCAAGCGTTTCAGAATTTCAAGAGTTCCAAGCGAACACCGTCGGGCGACCGCGCCGGACGGGACGGACAGCATCAGCAGCGATCGAGAACGGCGAGGGCGAAGCGAGTGAGTGAGCCGGCACGGCACTCGGGCCTGGGGGCGCACCGACAGCCTGGAGGGGCCGAACACCCCGCCGGGGGACGTCATCCGGTGCGCCGGGCGGGCCTGCGCCTCGCCGCCGCCTGCGCGGCCGCCCTGACCCTCTTCACGGCCGCCCCGGCCGGTGCTCTGACGGCCGGCGGAGGCACCCACCCGGCGGGCGGCGACACCCACCCGACCGCCGGCTCCACCGCCTCGGCCGAGTACCCGGTGGTCCTGAGCATCGAGTCGCTGGCCCCACAGGTGGCCGTGCCCAACGGCACCGTGACGATCACCGGGCACGTGACCAACGCCGGCAAGTCCGCGCTCAAGAACGCCCACGCGGCCGTCCGCAAGCCGTACTCCGGCAGGCCGCTGGACCGGCGCAGCGACCTGGCCAACGTGGCCGGCCGCACCACGCCGATCGAGCGGGACGGCGTCGAGCTGGACAGCCCGCAGTACGCCCTGCCGGAGCTCAACCCGGGCCAGACGCTGCCGTACACCCTGAGCGTCGCGGTGAACGACCTCGGGCTGTCGTCGAGCGGGGTGTACGAGCTCGCGGTGGACGCCTGGGGCTCGACCGCCGACAACGGGCACGACCGGGCCCTGGGCATCGCCCGGAGCTTCCTGCCGTACAACCCGGGCGGCGCCGAGGCGCAGCCGACGAAGGTCGCCACGCTGTGGCCGCTGGTGCACGCGCCGGTGCTGGCCGCGCAGACCGTCGCCGACAACGAGCAGTCCGTCCCGGTGCTGCGCGACGACAGCCTGGCCGCCGAGTTCGCCCCGGGCGGCCGGCTGTACGAGCTGGTCGACACCGGCGCCAAGCTGCCCGGGCTGACCTGGGTGGTCGACCCGGACCTGCTGGACGCCGCGCTCGCGATGACCAAGCCGTACCGGGTGCAGAACCCGGGCACCGAGTCCGCGGGCAAGCCGGCCAGGGACGACAACACCGTCGCGCGCAACGGCTCGGCGGCGGCCGCCGCCTGGCTGGACAAGCTGCGGGCCGCCGTCGCCAAGCCGGACAGCCAGGTGGTGGCGCTGCCGTACGCCGACCCGGACATCGCCTCGATCGCGCACAACGGCGCCGACCTGCCCGGGATGCCCACGGCGCTGAACAAGGCGGCCACGGCCGGTCGGCTGACCGTCGAGGGCCGGCTCTCCGTGGACACCCGCTCCGACATCGCCTGGCCCTACCAGGGCTACGTCGACCAGCAGATCGCCTCGCTCGCCCAGCAGGCGGGCAGCGGCCTGCTGCTGGCGAACGGGGCGAGCATGCCGGAGCCGGACGCGCTGAACTACACCCCGAGCGCGGCGCGCCCGGTCGGCAACGGGCAGAGCGCCGTGGTCGCCGACGAGACGGTCTCCGGGCTCTTCCAGAAGGACCTGGGCGCCGGCACGGACCAGACCGAGTCGACCCAGCGCTTCCTCGCCGAGACCTTCGCGATCACCCACGAGCAGCCGCAGAACCAGCGCGGTCTGCTGATCATGCCGCCGCGCGAGCTGAGCGTCGCCACCGCCAAGGTGCTGGCGAACGCCCTGCAGCAGGCGAGCGGCAAGTGGATCGCCCCGGTCAAGCTGGACGCGGTGGCCCAGTCCTCGCCCGACGAGAAGGCCAACACCGGCGTCCCGGCGGCCACCGACTACCCGACCCAGGCCCGCGCCTCGGAGCTGACGGCGACCGACCTGGACAGCACCAACCGCATCCAGTACGACCTGGACACGCTGATGCGGGTGCTCACCCTGCCGCAGCGGGTCCGCGGCCCGTTCAACGCCGCCATGGTCCGCTCGCTGTCCACCGAGTGGCGCTCCCAGGCCCCGGCCGGCGGCGCCTACCGCACGGGCGTCACGCAGTACCTGAAGGAGCTGACCAAGGCCGTCCAGGTGCCGGAGAAGACCTCGGTCACCCTGGCCGGCGACACCGGCCTGCTGCAGGTCAGCGTCCGCAACGACCTGACCCAGACGGTCACCAACCTGAAGCTGGTCCTCACCTCGCTCCAGCCGAACAGGCTGCAGGTGAGCAAGGCGGAGGACCTGGTCCTCCCGGCCTCGCAGAGCGCCACCCTCCGTTACCAGGCCGAGGCCCACAACAACGGGCCGGTCCAGATGACCGCCCAGCTGTGGACCACCGGCCCCAACCCGCGACCGTACGGCGAGGCCCGGACGTTCACGGTCGAGGTGACCTCGGTGACCAACGGGGTGCTGTACGTCTTCGCGGGCGCCGGCCTCCTGCTGCTGCTGGCCGCGGTGCGCTTCGTGCGCCAGCGCAAGCGGCGGGGCGGTCAGCCCCACCAGGACGGCGACCAGCCGGTCGGGGACGGCCCGGCCGCGGACGGCGCCGAGGCCGGGGAGCCGACGGCGGACGGGGCGGGCGGGAACGCCGGGTCCGACGGGAACACCGGGGCCACCGGGGACACCGGCTCCGACGGGTCCGACGGGGACGGGCCGGCGGACGATGCCGCTGGTGAGGGTCCCGCGCAGACACTGCGCGCCAGCAGCCCGGATGGCCGGGATCGGGCCGCCAGTGATGAGAAGGTTGGTCCTTGATACCGCCGACCCCCCGTGACGCCGGGCCGGCCTCCCCCCACGACATCGAAGAGGTGACATGACCGGGCGCAGCGAGGAGCGGCCGCCGGGCCGCGGTGAGAGCCGGCCGGGTGCCGAGTCGCCGTCCGGCGACTGGTACGTGGCCGACACCTACGCCCAGGACCCGTACGCGGCCGACGCCTACGGGACCGCGCAGGACGGCCAGGACCCGTACGGTCTGCGGGCCGGCCGGCCGGCCGAGCCGCAGCAGCAGGCCGCCGCGTACGACGTGCCGCCGCAGCTGCCGCCGCAGGGCGGCGGCTACCCCACGCCGGTGCCGCCGACGCCGTACCAGGCGGCGGACCAGTTCTCGCCGCCGGTGCCGCCGGTGCAGCCCGGCTGGGACACCCCGCCGCAGGCCGGCTGGCAGCCGGAGGCGACTCCGGCCCCGGCCCCGGCTTCGGCCGTCCCCCACTGGGGCGGCGGCGAGCAGCCGCAGCCGCAGCAGCAGTGGGAGCCCGGCCCGGCGCACTCCGCCTGGGACACCGAGACCACCGAGTACGTCGGGGTGGACGCACTCTTCGGCGGCCGCCAGGCGGAGGCCGCGGCCCCGCCGGTGCCGCAGGCCCCGCACGCCCCGCAGCCCCCGCAGCCCCCGCAGGCCGCCCACCCGGGCATGCCCGGAGCCGTGCCGCCCGGCGGCACGGGCGCGCCGGGCGGCCCCGCGCCGTACCCGCCGGCGGGCGGCCACCCGGGCCGTCGGCAGCAGCACGGCGGTCCGGACGGGCAGCGCCCCTTCGTGCCGCCGATCGAGTTCGACCCGCCGCTCTCCGAGGAGGAGGCCACCATGCAGGTGGCCGCCGTCGCGGTGCCCCCGGCGGTCGAGCCGCTGGCGGACCTCGCCGCCGAGGAGCACGTCGCACAGCCGGAGCCCGCGGCCGCCCCGGCGGCCGGCGGGGGCGGCAAGGTCGCGAGCCTGCTGAACTCCAGCGCGATCATGGCGGCCGGCACGCTGGTCTCCCGCGGCACCGGCTTCGTCCGGACCATGGTGATCACCCTGGCCATCGGCGTCAGCGTGATGGGTGACTCGTACAACGCGGCGAACACCCTGCCGACCCTGCTGTACATCCTGATCGGCGGCGGCGCGCTGAACGCGGTCTTCGTGCCGCAGCTGGTGCGCAGCATGAAGAACGACGAGGACGGCGGCACCGCGTACGCCAGCCGGCTGCTCACCCTGGTGATGGTCGGGCTCGGCGGCGTGGTGTTCCTGGCGGTCCTCGGGGCGCCCGTCCTGGTCCAGATGATCGCCCACCCGATGATGTCCAACCCGGAGCGGGCCGACACCACGGTGGCGCTGGCCCGCTACTGCCTGCCCACGATCTTCTTCATGGGCATCCACGTGGTGATGGGCCAGATCCTCAACGCCCGCGGCCGGTTCGGCGCGATGATGTGGACCCCGGTCCTGAACAACATCGTGGTGATCTTCACCTTCGCCGCCTACATCTGGGTCTACGGCGGGTTCGGCACCACCCACGTCACCCCGGAGGCCATCTCGCCCGAGGGCGTGCGGCTGCTCGGCCTCGGCACCCTGATCGGCCTGGTCGTCCAGTCGCTGGCGATGATCCCGTACCTGCGGGCGGCCGAGTTCCGCTTCCGGCCCCGCTTCGACTGGCGCGGCCACGGCCTGGGCAAGGCCGCCCGGCTGGCCAAGTGGACGTTCTTCTTCGTGCTCGCCAACCAGGCCGGCTACCTGGTGATCACCCAGCTGTCCACCAACGCCGGCGACGCCGCCGCAGCGGCCGGCCACTCCGGCGTCGGCCTGGCCGCGTTCTCCAACGCCCTGCTGATCTGGCAGCTGCCGCAGGCCGTGATCACCGTCTCGATCATGAGCGCGGTGCTCCCCCGGCTGTCCCGGGCGGCCGCCGACGAGGACGCCGGAGCCGTCCGCGACGACATCTCCTACGGTCTGCGCACCACCGCGGTGGCGGTCGTCCCGGCCGCGTTCCTGTTCCTGTCGCTCGGCCCGGTGATCGGCCGTTCGATCTACGCGGTAGGCGGCAACGAGTCCGTCCTGAACGACGCCACCAACGTCGGTCTGATGCTCTCCGCCTTCGCCCTGGGCCTGATCCCGTACTCGGCCCAGTACGTGATGCTGCGCGGCTTCTACGCCTACGAGGACACCCGGACCCCGTTCTCCAACACCGTCTGGGTCGCCGTCTGCCAGGCGACCTTCTCGGTGCTGTGCTGGCTGCTGCTCCCGCCGCAGTGGACGGTGATCGGCATGGCCTTCGGTTACGGCTTCGCCTACGCCATCGGGGTGATGGTGGCCGTGCCGAAGCTGAAGAAGAAGATCGGCGGGCTGGACACCAAGCGGATCGGCAAGACGTACAGCCGGCTGGCCGCCGCCTGCGTCCCGGCCGCCCTGGTCGGCCTCGGCGCCAGCCTGGCGGTCCAGCAGGTGCTCGGCGGCTGGCCGGGCAGCGTGGCCTCGCTCGTCGTGGCCGGCGGCCTGCAGCTGGCGGTCTTCGTGCTGATCGCCAAGCGCCTGCGGATCGAGGAACTGAACGCCATGCTGGGCATGGTCCGCGGCCGACTGGGCCGCTGACCGACTCTTCGACGGCCGGACGAGCGGGCGCCCTGAGCGGGCGTCAACCGGAGCGGACAGCTCCGCCGCTCGTCCGGCCGACTGCTGGGCCGCCAGTCGCCCCGGGTCCGCCCGGCGGCCTGATGGTGACCCGGTGTCCTATCTGCACCACATCTCTCCACCGGTGGGCAACCGAGACGCCCCCTCAGCGGTCGTACCCGGTGGAGAAGAGTGGGCACAATTGTCCTGGAGCACAGGGCCGCCAACCCGCGGGCTCCAGCGACTCTCTCAGCCGGGGCGACACAAGGGGAGGCAGGACCACGGTGGCTGATGGCACCAAGGCGGTCGTCGACACGTCAACAGCTGACGCGGCGGCGGACGAAGCCGCGCTGGCCGCGGCGATCGACGAGCTCGCCGTCGCGAAGGACACCGCCGGGCGCGCCTCCGCCGTCGACGGCGAGGTCGCCCCCACCGCTGCCGCCGCTCCCGGGAAGAACCGCGCGGACGTCGACGGGAAGAACACCGACGGGAGCACCGACGGGAGCCCCGACGGGGACGCTCCCGGGGGCGCCGCCGTGCGAGGACCGGAGGCCTCCGTGAGCGAGGAGACCTCGGAGATCACCGCCCCGCTCTCGGTCCAGGAGATCGCCGCCGAACTCGCCGCGGGCGCCGCCCGGAAGAAGCCGGCCCCCGCCGCCGCGCCGGCACCCGCCAAACGCCGCCCCACCGACCCGCAGCCCACGGTCGACCCGCGCGACACCGCCACCCTCCCGCGCACCCTCCCCGCCCCCCAGCACCGCAGCGGCGACATGATCGGCCACCGCTACCTGCTGGAGGAGTGCATCTCCGAGACCGACACCTTCAGCAGCTGGCGCGCCGTCGACGAGAAGCTGCGCCGGGCCGTCGGCATCCACCTGATGGCCTCCGGCCACCAGCGGGCCCGCAAGGTGCTGGCCGCGGCCAAGTCCGCCGCCCTGCTCGGCGACCCGCGCTTCGTCCAGGTCCTGGACGCCGTCCAGGAGGGCGAGCTGGTCGTCGTCGTGCGGGAGTGGCTGCCGCACTCCTCCGACCTGGCCCGGCTGCTCGCCAACGGGCCGATGGAGCCGCACGAGGCGTACCAGATGGTCCGCCAGGTCGCCGACGCGGTCGCGGCCGCCCACCGGCGCGGCCAGGCCCACCTGCGGCTCACCCCGCGCTGCGTGCTGCGCACCGACAGCGGCCAGTACCGGATCAACGGCATCGCGGTGGACGCCGCCCTGCGCGGGCTGCCCCCGGAGGACTCCACCGAGGACGCCCAGCGCACCGACACCCGCGCGATCGGCGCGCTGCTGTTCGCCGCGCTCACCCACCGCTGGCCGTACCCGGAGGACCGCTACGACCTCCGGGGCCTGCCCAAGGGCCTCCAGAACGTCGCGCCCGACCAGGTCCGCGCCGGGGTCCACAAGGGCCTGTCCGAGCTGGCCGCACGGGCCCTGTTCGACCACCCGCCGCACCACGCCGAGCCGATCACCACCCCGGAGGAGCTGGTCCGGGCGATCGCGCAGATGCCCCGGATCCGCCAGCCCGAGCCGGAGCTGCCCGCCTACCCCGTGCCGCCCCGGCACAACACCCACTCCCTGCCGACGGCGCCCAACCCGACCCGGGTCGCCGACCCGGCGGTCGCCCCGCTGCCCGCCTCCTCCCGGCCGACCGCCTCCCGCCGGATGAAGCGGCGGCTGCGCCGGGTGGCCAAGGCCACCGCCTGGACGGTCGCCCTCGGCGCGATCGGCGTCGCCTCTTGGCAGTTCGTCGACCACCTGCGCCACACCAACAACGGCGGCGGCACCGCCGCGACCTCGTCCCCGCTGCCCTCGGTCAGCAGCACCGCGCCCAGTCCGCAGGCCAGCAACCACAACCCGGCGCCGATCGCCATCAAGGACGCGCAGTCGTACAACCCGCTGGGCGACGGGGCGGAGGGCAAGGACACCCTGGCCAACGCGATCGACGGCAAGCCCGAGACGCAGTGGATCACCCAGTGGTACGAGGACCAGTTCGCCCCGAACCTCTACAAGGCCGGCACCGGACTGCTGATCGACCTCGGCTCGCCGCAGCCGGTCAACTCCGTGAACGTCCAGTTCGTCGGGAACCACACGGCGGAACTCCGGGTGCCCAACGCCGCGGCCACGGCGAACCCGAAGGGCGCCCCGCTCAGCGACTACTCGGTGGTGGGCAAGAAGAGCGGCCCCGCGGCCGACTTCTCCCTGGACAACCCGGTCACCACCCGCTACCTCTTGATCTGGCTGACCGGCCTGCCGAAGAATTCCGAGGGCAAGTTCCAGGGCCGCGTCGCCGAGGTCAAGGTCACCGGCTGACCCGACGGTCCCGCGGCGGGCCGTGGGGCGACACCCGCACGGCGAGACGAAGAGGTGGCGGTGACGGACAGCGTGGACCGGACGGACGACGACGCGGCGTTGCTCGCCCGGCACGTCGCCGGCGACCGGGAGGCCTTCGGTCTGCTGGTGAACCGCCACCGCGACCGGCTCTGGGCGGTCGCCCTGCGCACCCTGGGCGACCGCGAGGAGGCCGCCGACGCGCTCCAGGACGCCCTGGTCTCCGCCTTCCGCGCCGCCGCCGGGTTCCAGGGCCGCTCGGCCGTCACCACCTGGCTGCACCGGATCGTGGTCAACGCCTGCCTGGACCGCGCCCGGCGCAGCGCCACCCGCCGCACCACCCCGCTCGACGAGGACCCGCAGCGGCTCGACACCCTGGTCGGCACCGCCGAGCCGGCCGACTCCCCGGTGGTCCGGGCCGAGCTGCACCGCGAGGTGACAGCGGCGCTCGACGAACTGCCCCCCGAACAGCGGGCCGCGCTGGTGCTGGTCGACATGCAGGGCTACCCGGTCGCCGAGGCCGCCGAGCTGCTGGGCGTCCCGGTGGGCACGGTGAAGAGCCGCTGCGCGCGCGGCCGGGCCCGGCTGCTCCCGCTGGTGCGGCACCTGCGGGAGGGCGGCGGGCCGGATGTTTCACGTGAAACACCGGGCGCCCCGGGCTCGGCCCCACCGGGGCGGGGCACCCCGGGGAACCCGACGGGCCCCCGCACCGTCAGAGGGACAGGCCCGAGCACCGGTCGGACGATGCTGGAAGGAGACGCGAGCACACGATGACCGCCACCCCCTCCTCCCCCGACCACGCCGGGGGGCACCCCCCGGTCGACGAACTGGCCGACCTCGCCGAAGGGCTGATCGACTCCCCCGCGGCCGTCGAGGCACTGCACCGGCACCTCGCCGACTGCGCCGAGTGCCGGGAGACCGTCGACGCCCTCGCCGAGGTCCAGGAACTGCTCGGCACCGTCGAGACCCCGCCGATGCCCGCCGACGTCGCCGACCGACTGGACGCCGCGCTGGCGTGCGCCGCCGCCGAGGCCGCCGACGAAGCCACCGACGTGCCCGGGGCGGCCGACGCCCCGGACGCCGCGCCCGGCGCCCGCCACGCGCCCGTGGCGGGCCCGCAGGAGCCCTCCCCCGGCCGCCGTCCCGGCACCCCGGCTCCGCCCGCCCGCGCGGCCTCGGGACGCTCCGCACCGCCACCCCGGCCCGCGGCCTCCACCGGGCCCGGCCGCCCGCGCCCCCGCCGACGGTTCGCGCTGCTGCTCGGTGCCGCCGCCGCCCTGGCCGCCGTCGGCATCGGCGGGGCGGTGCTGCTCCACCCCGACGACCGGGCCGGCGGCACCGCGGTCAGCGCGGGGGCCCCGGCGGACACCACCGCCGCCGCGGCGCAGAACGGCCGCACCCCGCACGCGGCGAGCGCCGGCACCGTCTACCGGGCCGACGTGCTCGCCACCCAGATCCAGCAGCTGCTGGCCCGCTCGGGGAACGCCGCCACCGCACCGGGACTGCAGCCGACCGGGCAGGCCCAGCCCCAGAGCGTCCTGCCCGCCGAGGGCGCCCGGCCGGAGCTCTCCTCCCCGGCTCCGTCCTCCTCCGCCTCCCCCGCCCCGTCGCCGGGCTGCCCGGCCCCCGCCCCCGGCGCCCCGGTGGCCACCGACCGGGGCAGCTTCGACGGCGCCCCGGTGGACGTCCTGGTCTACCCCGTGCCCGGCCGGCCCGACCTCGTGGACGTCTACCTGCGCGCCCCCGACTGCGGCCGGATCGTCCTGCACCAGAGCGTTCCCAGTCGCTGACCAGCGGTTCCCATGCGATCCACGCCCAGTGCGGCACGCCGCTTCCGGAGTTCGGGCGCCTGGTACTGATCCGCCTGGGAATGCGAGACACTGGTCAGTCGTTGTCCCGGGCGGCGGAGCAGGACCGCCCTCCCCGCAGCAAACGCGGGTCGCGATGCGAACCAGGAGAAGCAGTGAGCGACGTCCGTAACGTGATCATCATCGGTTCCGGCCCGGCCGGGTACACGGCTGCGCTCTACACGGCCCGTGCCTCCCTCAAGCCGCTGGTCTTCGAGGGGGCCGTCACCGCCGGTGGCGCGCTGATGAACACCACCGAGGTCGAGAACTTCCCGGGCTTCCGGGACGGCATCATGGGCCCCGAACTGATGGACAACATGCGGGCCCAGGCCGAGCGCTTCGGCGCCGAGCTGATCCCCGACGACATCGTCGCGGTCGACCTCACCGGTGACGTCAAGACGGTCACCGACTCCGAGGGCAACGTGCACAAGGCCCGTGCCGTGATCGTCACCACCGGCTCCCAGCACCGCAAGCTCGGTCTGCCGAACGAGGACAAGCTCTCCGGGCGCGGCGTCTCCTGGTGCGCGACCTGCGACGGCTTCTTCTTCCGCGACCAGGACATCGCGGTGGTCGGCGGCGGTGACACCGCCCTGGAGGAGGCGACCTTCCTCTCCCGCTTCGCCAAGAGCGTCACGATCATCCACCGCCGGGACACCCTGCGCGCCTCCAAGGCGATGCAGGAGCGCGCCTTCGCCGACCCGAAGATCCGCTTCGAGTGGGACAGCGCGGTCGAGGCCATCCACGGCGACCCGAAGCTGACCGGCGTCACCCTGCGCGACACCACCACCGGCGAGACCCGCGAGCTGGCCGTCACCGGCCTGTTCATCGCGATCGGCCACGACCCGCGCACCGAGCTGTTCAAGGGCCAGCTGGACCTCGACGCCGAGGGCTACCTCAAGGTCGAGGCCCCCTCGACCCGGACCAACATCCCGGGCGTGTTCGGCGCCGGCGACGTCGTGGACCACACCTACCGCCAGGCCATCACCGCCGCCGGCACCGGCTGCTCCTCGGCCCTCGACGCCGAGCGCTACCTCGCCGCGCTGGACGACCTGGAGGCCCAGGCCGCCACCGTGGCGGTCTGACCCCGGGCCACCGACCCACCCCCCGCGGGGGTGTCCCCCGTAACACCCCCGCACCCCGCCGGGCAGAAACAGAACGGGCCCGCCCGTTGTTCACCTGGCAGCAGCCCCCTCCGTCCGAACCCGAGGAGTCCCCGTGGCCGGCGCCACCACCACCGTCACCGACGCGACCTTCCAGTCCGACGTCCTGGACAGCGACAAGCCCGTGCTGGTCGACTTCTGGGCCACCTGGTGCGGCCCGTGCCGCCAGGTCGCCCCGATCCTGGACGAGATCGCGGCCGAGCACGCCGACAAGCTGACCATCGCCAAGCTCGACGTGGACGCCAACCAGGCGACCGCCGCCCAGTACGGCGTCATCTCGATCCCGACCCTGATCCTCTACAAGGGCGGCGAGCCGGTGAAGTCCATCACCGGTGCCCGTCCGAAGGCCGCGCTGCTGCGCGAGCTGGACGGCTTCATCTAGGTCGTCGGATCGTCGACCGCGCGGCGGGGGGGGGGGGGGGGGCCCGGGCGCCCCCCCCCCCCGGGGGCCCGGGGGGGCGGGGGGGGGGGCGCCCGGGCGGCGGCGGGGGGGCGGCCGGCGGCCCGCCGGAGGGCCGCC
>NZ_JBIWNL010000029.1:0-52678 GCF_044767225.1 Kitasatospora sp. NPDC101447 | reverse complement strand
ACAACCCGGGGGCCCGGCGGGGGGGCGGGGGGGTGGGGTGGGGGGGGGGGGTGTTGGGGGTGGGGGGGGGGGGGGCCCCGGCGGGGGGGGGGGGCCCCCCCGCGGGGCCCCCCGCCGCCGTTTTCCGTCCCGTTTCCGGCCTGCTTCCGGCCTGCTTCCGGCCTGCTTCCGGCCTGCTTCCGGCCTGCTTCCGGCCGTCGCCTCCCGCGCGGCTCAGAAGGGTCGCAGTGCCGGCTCCTTGCGCCCGCCGCCGAGCAGCCGCTCCAGCGCCCCCTCCACGTCCCCCCGCCAGGAGAGCGTCGTCCGCGCCTCCAGCCGCAGCCGCGGGTAGCGGGCGTGCGGCCGGACGGTCTTGAAGCCGACCGCCAGCAGGTGATCGGCCGGCAGCACGCAGCTGGTCGGCGACCGTCCGGCCGAGCCGAAGGCCTCGATCGCCCGGACCCCCCGCCCGATCAGGTCCTTGGCCACCGTCTGCACCAGCACCCGGCCCAGCCCCTGGCGCTGGTAGCCCGGCAGCACCCGGCTGACCATCAGCTGAACGGCGTCCGGTGAGACCGGGCTGGTCGGGAAGGACTGCGAGCGGGGGACGTAGGCGGGCGGCGCGTAGAGCACGAACCCCGCGGGCCGGTCGTCCACGTAGACGATCCGACCGCAGGAGCCCCACTCCAGCAGCACCGTGGAGATCCACCCCTCCTTCTCCGACTCCGTCTTCCCGGACTCCACCGCCGCCTTGGCGCTGACCGGGTCCAGCTCCCAGAACACACAGGAGCGGCAGCCGTCCGGCAGGTCCCCGAGGTTGTCCAGCGTCAGCGGAGCGATCCGGCGTCCCATGCCCGCACCTCCTCCTCCACTTCACGGTCGAGCATTCCCCCACGAACACCGATGGGTGCATGTTTCACGTGAAACAGCGCTCACGTGAAGCATGCACCCATCGGGTCGGTGCACCCGGGCCCGGAGCCCGGCTCAGCCCTGCGACAGCCGCAGACCGTCCTCACCGGGGGCCATGCTGTCCAGGATCCGGTTGAGGTCCTCGACCGAACCGAACTCCAGCACCACCTTGCCCTTGCCCAGCTTGCCTCCGCGCTGCGAGACCTCGACCTTCACCCGGGTGTCGAAGCGGTCCGACAGCCGGCTCGCCAGGTCGCTGAAGGCCGGGGAGAGCAGCTTGCCCGCCTTGGGCGTCTGGCGCCTGGGCTTGTCCGCCTCCTCCTCGGCGCGCATCAGGACGACGATCTCCTCCACGTTGCGCACGGTGAGGCCCTCGGCGATGATCCGCGCGGCCAGCCGCTCCTGCTGCTCGGGGTCCGGCACCGCGAGCAGCGCGCGGGCGTGCCCCGCCATCAGCGTCCCGGCCACCAGCCGGACCTGGACGGACGGCGCGAGCTTCATCAGCCGCAGGGTGTTGGAGACGTGCGCGCGCGAGCGGCCGATCCGGTCGGCCAGCTCCTCGTGGGTGCAGGAGAAGTCCCGCAGCAGCTGGTCGTAGGCGGCGGCCTCCTCCAGCGGGTTCAGCTCGGCCCGGTGCAGGTTCTCCAGGAGGGCGTCCAGCAGCAGCTTGTCGTCCTCGGTGGCCCGGACGATCGCCGGGATCCGGTCCAGCCCGGCCTCCCGGGAGGCCCGCCAGCGGCGCTCGCCCATGATCAGCTCGAAGCTGTCGGCCCCGGCCTGGCGCACCACGATCGGCTGGAGCAGACCGACCTCCTTGATGGAGGTGACCAGCTCGGCCAGCTTGTCGGGATCGAAGACGTCACGCGGCTGGCGCGGGTTGGGGGTGATCGCGTCCAGCGGCAGCTCGGCGAAGTAGGCACCCGCCGGCTGCGCCTGCTCGGCCTGCTTCTCCGCGGCCGCCCGGGCCGCCACCGTGCCGCGGCCACCCGGCAGCGGCGGCGCCGTGGCCGGCGTCGGCGCGCCGTTCGCCACCACCGAGGCCGGTGCGGGCGTGGCAGTCGCAGGCTTCGCCGCCACCCCGCCGTCCACCGGCGCGGCGGGGCGGATCAGCGCCTCCAGCCCTCGACCCAGACCCCTGCGACCACTCACTGATGACCCTCCGTCGTGCCGTGCTGTGCCACCGGGGCGTCGTGCCCCTGCTGGCCGTCCCGCTGCTGACCCACCAGCGAGCCGCCCTGGCCCACCGCACGCAGCGCGAGCTCGCGGGCGGCCTCCAGGTAGGAGAGCGCCCCGGTCGAACCCGGGTCGTAGGTGAGCACCGTCTGCCCGTAGCTGGGCGCCTCCGAGATGCGTACCGAGCGCGGGATCGCCGTGCTCAACACCTCTTGCTGGAAGTGGGTCCGGACCTCCTCGGCGACCTGGGCGGCCAGCCGGGTCCGGGCGTCGTACATGGTGAGCAGGATGGTCGACACGTGCAGCGCGGGGTTGAGGTGCGCGCGCACCAGCTCGACGTTCCGCAGCAGCTGGCCGAGGCCCTCCAGCGCGTAGTACTCGCACTGGATCGGGATCAGCACCTCCTGGCCGGCGACCAGGGCGTTGACCGTCAGCAGGCCCAGCGAGGGGGGACAGTCGATCAGGATGTAGTCCAACGGCTGCTCGTAAGCCGCGATGGCGCGCTGGAGCCGGCTCTCCCGGGCCACCAGGGACACCAGCTCGATCTCGGCGCCGGCCAGGTCGATGGTGGCGGGGACGCAGAACAGCCCCTCGACGTCGTGCACCGGCTGCACCACGTCGGCCAGGGGCTTGCCCTCCACCAGGACGTCGTAGATGGACGGCACCTCGGCGTGGTGGTCGATGCCCAGTGCCGTGGAGGCGTTGCCCTGCGGGTCGAGGTCGACGACCAGGACGCGCAGGCCGTGCATGGCCAGCGAGGCGGCCATGTTCACGGTGGTGGTGGTCTTGCCCACCCCACCCTTCTGGTTCGCGACCACGATCACCCGGGTCGCGGCGGGCCGGGGAAGCCCCTCACCCGCTCGGCCGATCGCCTGAACCGCAGCCTGGGCAGCCCGCGCGATGGGCGTGTCATCGATCTGGTCGATGGTCTCCGAGTCCTGCATGGGGGTCAGTGTTTCACGTGAAACCGGAGCGGCAACAGTCGCCGCCCGGTCACGGCGGAGGATGCCCGAGAGCAAGGAGCGACGTTTCACGTGAAACACCATGCCCGGTTTGCCGGAAATCTGACGTTGCGACACTCCGGTGTCCCGGAGTCGTCCCGCTGGTCACCCGGACGACGACGGGCGGACGCGCCTCCCGTCCAGGAGGCCCGTCCGCCCGTCTCCGTACGTCTTCCGCGCCACCCGGCTCAGCGGGCGCGGCGCCGCCCGCCCCGGCCGCGCTCGCCGTTGCGGGCGCTCGCGGTGCGGCCCGCCCGGGCCGCCTTGGCCCGTCGGGTCGCGGCCTTCACGCCGCCGGGGCTCTCACCCGCCTTGACCTGGACCACCCGGGTGGAGGTCTCCAGGGTGCCGGCACCGACCTCGATCACGCTCCACTCGACCGCGCCCAGCTTGGCCAGCCCGGCGCGCGAGTCGGCCAGCTCCTGCTCGGCGCTGTCCCCCTTGAGCGCCAGCATCTGACCGTGCGGACGCAGCAGCGGCAGGCCCCAGCCGGCCAGCCGCTCCATCGGCGCCACCGCCCGGGCGGTCACCACGTCCACCGCGAGCTTGCCGACCATCTCCTCGGCGCGGCCGCGCAGCACCGTGACGTTCTCCAGCCCCAGCTCCCGGACGACCTCCTCCAGGAAGGTGGTCCGGCGCAGCAGCGGCTCCAGCAGCGTCACCGAGACGTCCGGACGGGCCAGCGCCACCGGGATGCCGGGCAGGCCGGCGCCGGAGCCGACGTCGCACAGGGTGGTGCCGCCGGGCAGCAGCTCGGCCAGCACCGCGCAGTTGAGGACGTGGCGGTCCCAGAGCCGCGGCACCTCACGCGGACCGATCAGCCCGCGCTGGACACCGGCGGTCGCCAGCAGCTCGGTGTACCGGACGGCGGCGTCGTAACGGTCGCCGAAGACCTCCCGGGCGACGGCCGGGGCCTCCGGCGGCGCCACCACCTCGGCGGCCCGCCCCTCGGGGGCCGGATCCACGTCCGCCCCCGGCCGGCCGGCAGCCGCGTTCTCCGTGTCCATCTCGACCTCTCCGATCCCCGGATCCACCGACCCGCTCAACGCACTGTTTCACGTGAAACGTCTCCCGCCGGGCCGCTGCCCGCGGAAGGGACGACGACCCCGCCCGCACGAGGCGGACGGGGTCGCGTCCGGTGAAGCTCTCCGGCCGCCACCGCGGCCGGTCATCGATCCGCCGGCCTCAGGCCGGCAGCACGACCACGCACCGCTGGGGCTCTTCGCCCTCGGACTCGCTGCGCAGACCGGCCGCGGCCACCGCGTCGTGGACGACCTTGCGCTCGAACGGCGTCATCGGACGCAGCTTGACCTGCTCGCCGCTGCTCTTCGCCTGCTCGGCCGCTTGGGCACCGAGCGTGGCCAGCTCCGAACGCTTGCGGGCCCGGAAGCCGGCAATGTCCAGCATGAGGCGGCTGCGCTCGCCGGTCTCCCGGTGGACAGCCAACCGGGTCAGCTCCTGCAGCGCCTCCAACACCTCGCCGTCCTGGCCGACCAGGCGCTGCAGCGCGCGGTCGTTGCCGTCGCTGACGATGGAGACCAGGGCGCGGTCGCCCTCGACGTCCATGTCGATGTCACCGTCGAGGTCCGCGATGTCGAGCAGACCCTCCAGGTAGTCCGCCGCGATGTCCCCCTCCTGCTCCAGGCGGGTGATGAGGCTCTCGTCGGCGCTGGCGGCGGCCTCGGCCTCGATGGCGGAGGTGGTGCCTTCCGTCACTGATGGACTCCTTCGGAGATGGGCCCGTCTGGCGGGCCGGGAACGAAGCTCTTCGCGGCTGTCACAACAGGCCCGGGGCCGGTCAGGACTTCTTCTTCGGCCGCTGGCCGCCACCGCGCTTCGGCTGCTGCCGGGTGCCCTGCTTGGTGCCGGTCGGCTTGGCCGCGGCCTGCTTGGCAGCCGTCGGCTTGGTCTCCGGCTCGGCCGGGACGGCGTCGGCGGGTTCCTCGGCCGGGGTGTCCTTGCTCAGCTCGGCCGTCGCGTGACCGGCGCCACCGTGCTGGCGCTGCGACTTGCTCTGCCGACGGGGCTGCTGGCGGCGCGCCTGCACCGACTCCTCGACCACCGCGGACGCACTCGACGCGGCGCTGAGGGCCTCCTTGGACGGGGGCAGGATGCCCCAGAGCGCGCCCTTGATCTCCGTGCCGTCCGGACGCAGCCGGCCGGCCTTCTTCAGCCGCGCCTGGCGCTCCTGGAAGGCCTTGCTGCCCGGGGTCGGGTTGTTGTGGATGACGATCAGCTGCTGGCCCATCGACCAGACGTTGGTGGTCAGCCAGTAGACCAGGACACCGACGGGGAAGTTGATGCCCATCACGGCGAACATCACCGGGAAGACGTACATCAGCATCTTCTGCTGCTGCATGAACGGCGTCTTGACCGTGAGGTCGACGTTCTTGGTCATCAGCTGGCGCTGGGTGACGAACTGCGACAGCGACATCAGGATGATCATCACCGCGGTGACGATCTTGACGCTGGTCTCGCTGCTGCCGAGGAAGGTCGCGGAGAGCGGGGCGCCGAAGATGTGCGCCTTGCCGGCGCTCACCAGCAGGTCACCGTGGATGACGCCGATGTCCTGGCCCTTGGCCACCTTGGCCAGCACGCCGTAGAGCGCGGTGAAGAACGGCGCCTGCACGATGATGGGAAGGCAGCTGGAGAACGGGTTGGTACCCGCCTCCTTGTACAGCTTCATCATCTCTTCGGACTGGCGCTGGCGGTCGTTCTTGTAGCGCTCCTGGATGGCCTTCATCTTCGGCTGGATCGCCTGCATGGCCCGGGTCGCCTTGATCTGCTTCACGAAGAGCGGGATCAGGCAGATCCGGATGACGACCACCATCGAGGCGATGGACAGACCCCAGGCCCAGCCACCGTCCGGGTCGAAGATGTGGCTGTACAGCGAGTGGAACTGGACGATGATCCAGGACACTGCTGTGTAGAGGGGACTCAGAAAACCGAAGGTCACCGGTCAGACTCCTTGGGCATCGGGCTTCGCCACCGGCTCCGGCTCGGCGGTCCCGCTCTGGGGGCTCAGAAGATCACGCAGCCGGCGGTGCCACACCGGATGCTTGCGCGGCGGGACGTGATCGACCCCGCCGGGCGTCCATGGATTGCAGCGCAGGATGCGCCACACGGTCAGACCGCCGCCCTTGACCGCCCCGTGTACCTTCACGGCCTCGTAGCCGTAGTGCGAGCAGGAGGGGTAGTAACGGCACACCGGACCCAGCAGTGGGCTGATCGTCCACTGGTAGACCCTGATCAGACCCATCAGCAGGTACTTCATCGCCCTGCTCCCGTCGGCGCCGTGGCGGCGGGCTCGGCCCTCAGCAACCGCTTCAGCGCCGCGTCCAGGTCCCGTTCGAGGTCCTGGTACGAGGCGGACGCGGCCTGGGGCAGCGCACGCACCACTATCAGGCTACCGGCGGGCAGCCTGGACAGACGATCACGAACGAGATGACGCAACCTGCGCTTCACCAGATTGCGGACGACCGCCGGACCAACGGCCTTGCTCACGACGAAACCCGCACGCGCCGAAGGAGTCCCCTCGGCGACGTGCGGGCGGGAGTCGCTGGTCCGGTCGGTCTGCCCCTGGGGGTCACCCTCTCTGCTGAGATGGACGACCAGAAGGGGCCGGCCGGCCCGGCGACCGCGTTTCACTGCGGTCGCGAAGTCCTGGCGCCGCCGCAGCCGATTCTCGGAGGGCAGCACGACAGACTCTGGCGCGGATCAGGCGGACAGGCTGGCGCGGCCCTTGCCACGGCGGGCAGCCAGGATGGCGCGGCCGGCGCGGGTACGCATACGCAGCCGGAAGCCGTGGGTCTTCGCGCGACGACGGTTGTTCGGCTGGAAGGTGCGCTTGCTCACTCGGGGGCTCCTGAGGTGAATCGTAGGATGACGGGGAGTCGCTTGGCCGTCACCGTGCGTCCGCGTGATCTCCCCTGAATTCGGAAATCCGGCCCATCGCCCCAGTTCGGCTGGGGTCTGAGGCAATCCACGGCGCCCGTGCTGCGCGCCTTATGGAGCGGGCGGACCCGCGGACATGCGGCAGCGGCCATCGACAACTCGACCTGGTTACGGTACGCGGGACGGGGCACGAGGGTCAAACCGGCCTCTCCGGCCCGCTTTACCCACAGCCTGTGGACAACGACTTGATCCCGCCCTGTTCGCTGACTACCGTTGCAGAACTTGTCTGGTTTGTTCTTGGAAAGCGTGCACCAGTGGCTGATGTCAACAGCGACCTCGTCCCGGTCTGGGCCAGGGTCGTCGAGCGGCTGGTCAGCGACCCCGATGTCGGGGAGATGGACAAGCAGTGGGTGCAGCGCACCCAGCCGATGTGGATGATGCACGACACCGCCCTGCTGGCGACCCCGAACGAGCGGGCCAAGCAGGTGCTGGAGGGCCGGCTGCTGCCGCAGCTGACCGAGGCCCTCAGCCGCGAGCTCAGCCGCCCGGTCCGGATCGCCGTGATGGTCGACGCCAACGCCGTGCCGACCACCCCCGCGCCCGCCCCCCAGACCCCCGCCGAGCCCTACCCCGGTCCCGCCGAGGACACCGGGGGCTACGGCGGCCAGGACTACCAGCAGCCGTACGAGCAGGACCAGCCCTACGAACAGCGGCAGCGGTACGAGCAGGACCAGCCGTACGAGCAGGACTACGAGCGCCCCCGCTACGACACCGGCGGCTACGAGCAGCGTCCGGCCCCCTACGGCGGCCCCTCCGCCGGCCCGCAGGGCTGGCCGGGCTACCAGGACCAGCCGCCCGCCTCCTACGAGCACGAGGAGCCCGCGCCCCGTACGGCGCCGCGGCCCCTGCCGGGCCCGCCCGCGACCACCCAGGGCGACCTCTTCGGCGGCGCCTACGGCCCCGGCCCGAACGAGCAGCCCCGCGGCGCCGCCGGCCGCCGTTCCGCCGGCTCCCGCCCCACCGGCGGCCGCCCGGCCGAGAAGGCGGCCCCGGAGCGGCCGGGCGAGCGCCCCGCCGTCCCCGGCGTGCCCGCCCCGCCCGGCGCTCCCCCGGCCGGCGGCTCCCGCAAGGACGAACCGGCCGCGCGGCTGAACCCCAAGTACCTGTTCGACACCTTCGTCATCGGTGCCAGCAACCGCTTCGCGCACGCGGCGGCGGTGGCGGTCGCCGAGGCCCCGGCCAAGGCGTACAACCCGCTCTTCATCTACGGCGAGTCCGGGCTGGGCAAGACCCACCTGCTGCACGCCATCGGGCACTACTCGCGCAGCCTCTTCCCGGGCACCCGGGTGCGCTACGTGTCCTCCGAGGAGTTCACCAACGAGTTCATCAACTCGATCCGGGACGGCAAGGCGGACACCTTCCGCCGCCGTTACCGGGACATGGACATCCTGCTCGTGGACGACGTCCAGTTCCTCGCGAGCAAGGAGTCCACGCAGGAGGAGTTCTTCCACACCTTCAACACCCTCCACAACGCGAACAAGCAGATCGTGCTCTCCTCGGACCGGCCGCCCAAGCTGCTGACCACGCTGGAGGACCGGCTGCGCAACCGCTTCGAGTGGGGTCTGATCACCGACGTCACCCCGCCGGAGCTGGAGACCCGGATCGCGATCCTGCGCAAGAAGGCGATCCAGGAGCAACTCAACGCTCCCGCCGACGTCCTGGAGTTCATCGCGTCCCGGATCACCCGCAACATCCGGGAGTTGGAGGGCGCCCTGATCCGGGTCACCGCCTTCGCCAACCTCAACCGGGCGCCGGTGGACCTGGAGCTGGCCGGGATCGTCCTCAAGGACCTGATCCCCGGCGGCGACGAGGACGCGGGGCCGGAGATCACCGCGCAGGTCATCATGCAGCAGACCGCCGCCTACTTCGGCCTGGGCGTGGACGACCTCTGCGGATCCTCGCGCAGCCGCGTCCTGGTGACGGCCCGCCAGATCGCGATGTACCTGTGCCGGGAGCTCACCGACCTGTCACTGCCGAAGATCGGCGCGCAGTTCGGCGGCCGGGACCACACCACGGTGATGCACGCCGACCGCAAGATCCGCTCGCTGATGGCCGAGCGCCGCTCGATCTACAACCAGGTCACCGAACTCACCAACCGCATCAAGAGCTAGCCACCGCCGCGCACCGCGGCCCGAGGGCGTCAGGAGCGATCCTGACGCCCTTTTCGCGCATCCACAGGTGTGCGACCGCCGCCGGCCGGGCAGGAATGCCGTCGACGGACGGTGTGCCAGTCCACAGCCCGCGCCGAACAACTGACCGGTGATTCGAACACCCGGGGCGCGCAAGGCCGTTGTCCACAGGTGGGGCACCCTCGCGGCCGTCCACAGGCCGGGGAGCCCGGAGTTATCCAGAATTCGTCCACAAGCCCGTCCCCGCTACGCTCTTCCGCGCAGGTCAGGTGCCTGTGGACTTGTGCACAACGGTTATCCACAGGCTGTGGACAATTGACGGCCCGCCAGTGGGCCGTCCGGGTTATCCACCGGTTGTCCCCAGGCCGGGGCGGGTTATCCCCAGGTTGTCCACAGCGGCGTCCACAGTTCGACAACCGTGTGCTGTCGTTCATACCCTGGTGTGAAAGGCGTCACGAAAAGTTGACCGGCGCCCGTGGATAACCGGGCCCGGATCTGGGGATAGCCCTGGGGATAACCTGTGGATACCCAGCGTGCCCTGTGGGTAACGCTCGGCTGTCCACAGCGCGGCCTGCCCGTCCACAGCCGCCGTCCACATGCGCTGTGGACAAAATCCGGGCCCTGACCTGCGGAAACGGGGTTATCCACGGTTTCCACAGGCCCTACTACTACCACTACACAGATAGACCGTGAACCTGCTTTCAAAGTGGGTGGGCCCGAAATCTGTGGACAACCGCGCCCCGACATCTGTTCGGCTTGCTTCCGCCCGTCTGCCCCGTCTGTCGGCGGAGTACGTCAGACTGTCCTTGCGACTGGAAGCGGAGCGGGCAGAGCTCGGCGGACAGCCCGACCGACGATCAAGATCAGACGAACCAGAGTGCGAGCGGGAGCGCTCGATCCAGGAGGCGGTTACCGGTGAAGTTCCGGGTGGAGCGTGACGTCCTCGCGGAGGCGGTGGCCTGGGCTGCCCGCAGCCTCCCGGCACGGCCGCCGGTGCCGGTGCTGGCCGGCCTGCTGCTGACGGCACAGGAGGGCAGCCTGGCGCTGTCCGGCTTCGACTACGAGGTGTCGGCCCGGGTCGAGCTGGAGGCGGACGTCGAGGAGGCCGGCACCGTCCTGGTCTCCGGTCGACTGCTGAACGACATCTCCCGCAACCTTCCCAACAGGCCTGTGGAGATCTCCACCGACGGCCAGCGGGTCAGCGTGGTGTGCGGCAGCTCCCGCTTCACCCTGCCCACCCTCCCGGTCGACGAGTACCCGGCCCTGCCCCAGATGCCGACCGCCACCGGCACCGTCTCCGGGGACGTCTTCGCCTCGGCCGTCAGCCAGGCCGCGGTCGCCGCCGGCCGGGACGACACCCTGCCGGTGCTCACCGGTGTCCGGGTCGAGATCGAGGGCGACCGGATCACCCTGGCCGCCACCGACCGCTACCGCTTCGCCGTCCGCGAGCTGCTGTGGAAGCCCGAGCAGTCGGACATCTCCGCGGTCGCCCTGGTGCCGGCCAAGACCCTGCAGGACATCGCCAAGTCCCTGGGCAGCGGCGACAACGTCTCCATCGCGCTCTCCTCGGGCGGCGCGGGCGAGGGCCTGATCGGCTTCGAGGGCGCCGGCCGCCGGACCACCACGCGGCTGCTGGAGGGCGAGTTCCCCAAGTTCCGCAGCCTCTTCCCGACCGAGTTCAACGCGATCGCCGCGATCCAGACCCAGCCCTTCCTGGAGGCGCTCAAGCGCGTCTCGCTGGTCGCCGAGCGCAACACCCCGGTCCGCCTCAACTTCGAGGAGGGCGTGCTGACGCTGGAGGCCGGCTCGGGCGACGACGCCCAGGCCACCGAGCGGATCGAGGCCTCCCTGGAGGGCGACGCCATCTCGATCGCCTTCAACCCGGGCTACCTGGAGGAGGGCCTCAAGGCCATCGACTCCGCCTACGCCCAGCTGAGCTTCACCACCCCGACCAAGCCCGCCCTGCTCAGCGGCAAGGTCTCGGTGGACGCCGAGGAGGACAAGGCGTACCAGTACCTGATCATGCCGGTCCGCCTCTCCGGCTGATCCGCCGATCCGCTCCGCTTCCGCGTGACCGTCCACAGGCTGTGCACACCCGCTGTGCACAGCCTGTGGACGTCTCCCCCGCTCGGCCCGACCACAGGCGGGAGCCGGTGGTTCAGCGCGTAGGCTCAGGGAGTGCGGCAACGGCGCCGCCGCCAGGCACGTCACCACAGGTAAGGACTTGGTCATGGAGCTCGGCCTCATCGGTCTCGGCAAGATGGGCGGCAACATGCGCGAGCGGATCCGCCGCGCCGGCCACACCGTCATCGGCTACGACCGCAATCCGGACATCTCCGACGTCGAGAGCCTGCAGGAACTCGTCACCAAGCTGCAGGGCCCGCGCGTGGTCTGGGTGATGGTCCCGGCCGGCGCCGCCACCCAGGCGACCGTCGACGAGCTCGCCGAGCTGCTCTCCCCCGGCGACGTGGTCGTCGACGGCGGCAACTCCCGCTGGACCGACGACGTCAAGCACGCCGAGGCGCTGGCCGCCAAGGGCATCGGCTTCGTCGACTGCGGCGTCTCCGGCGGCGTCTGGGGCCTGGAGAACGGCTACGCGCTGATGTACGGCGGCGACGCCGAGCACGTCGCGCGGGTCCAGCCGGTCTTCGACGCGCTCAAGCCCGAGGGCGACTTCGGCTCGGTGCACGCGGGCGCGGTGGGCGCCGGGCACTTCGCCAAGATGGTCCACAACGGCATCGAGTACGCGATGATGCAGGCCTTCGCCGAGGGCTGGGAGCTGCTGGAGGCCGCGCCCGAGGTCACCGACGTGCGCGAGGTCTTCCGCAGCTGGCAGGAGGGCACCGTCATCCGCTCCTGGCTGCTGGACCTGGCCGTCCGCGCCCTGGACGAGGACGAGCACCTGGCGAAGCTGCGCGGTTGGGCCGCCGACTCCGGCGAGGGCCGCTGGACCGTCGAGGCCGCGATCGACCACGCCGTGCCGCTGCCGGCGATCACCGCCTCGCTGTTCGCCCGCTTCGCGTCCCGCCAGGACGACTCGCCGCAGATGAAGATGATCGCCGCGCTGCGCAACCAGTTCGGCGGCCACGCGGTCGAGTCGAAGTAGTTCCCTCCGGGGACCGGCCCCACCGGGGCGCGGCCCCGGTTCATCCACAGAAGGCGGGCGCAGTCCACAGCCATGCACGTCGCGCACCTGTCGCTCGCCGACTTCCGGTCGTACGCCCGGGCCGAGGTTCCCCTCGACCCGGGCGTGACGGCCTTCGTGGGGCCCAACGGCCAGGGCAAGACCAACCTGGTCGAGGCGATCGGCTACGTCGCCACCCTGGGCAGCCACCGGGTCGCCACCGACGCCCCGCTGATCCGGCTGGGCGCCGAGCGGGCGGTGATCCGCACCTCGGTGGTGGACCGCGGCCGGTCCACCCTGGTCGAGCTGGAACTCACCCCCGGCAAGGCCAACCGCGCCCGGATCAACCGCTCCGACAACGTCCGCCCGCGCGACGTGCTGGGCCTGTTGCGCACCGTGCTGTTCGCCCCCGAGGACCTCAGCCTGGTCAAGGGCGACCCGGGCGAGCGCCGGCGCTTCCTGGACGAGCTGCTGACGGCCCGTGCGCCCCGGCTGGCCGGCGTGCGGCAGGACTACGAGCGGGTGCTCAAGCAGCGCAACGCCCTGCTGAAGACCGCCGCGATGGCCCGTCGGGCGGGCGGCGGCAAGGGCGCGGACCTCTCCACCCTGGAGGTCTGGGACGGCCACCTGGCCCGCGCCGGAGCCGAGTTGACGGCCTTCCGGATCCAGCTGGTGGCCGCCCTGCAGCCGCTGGTGACGGCCGCCTACGGGCAGCTGGCCCCCGGCGGCGGCGAGACCGCCCTGGAGTACCGCAGCTCCTTCGAGGGCGAGCTGCCGACCAGCCGCGAACAGGCCGAGGAGCAGCTGCTGGGCGCGCTGCAGGCGGTCCGCAAGCAGGAGGTCGACCGCGGCCTCACCCTGGTCGGCCCGCACCGCGACGAGCTGGGGCTCAAGCTCGGCCCGATGCCCGCCAAGGGCTACGCCAGCCACGGCGAGTCCTGGTCGTACGCGCTGGCGCTGCGGCTGGCCTCGTACGAGCTGCTGCGCGCCGACGGCGGTGAGCCGGTGCTGATCCTGGACGACGTGTTCGCCGAGCTGGACGCCGCCCGCCGGGACCGGCTGGCCGAGCTGGTGGCCGACGGCGAGCAGGTGCTGGTGACGGCGGCGGTCGCCGAGGACGTCCCGAAGGCGCTGGCCGGCGCCCGGTTCGCGGTGTCCGACGGCGCCGTGCGCCGCGTCGACGGCTGACCGCGCACCCGTTCCACGACCCCCGTCGCGCTCCCCCGGGCCCACCGCGATCCGCGGCGTCCGAGTACTCCCGTAGGCTGGACGGCTCGGCGGGCGCGTGACCGCGACCGTTGTCCACAGGCTGGGGAAAGGAGATCGCCGTGAGCGAGTCGGCGGAGCACTCCCCCAAGCCCGGCGCCCCGAAGCCCGGTGCCCCCGGCGCCCCGAAGCCCGGCGCCCCCGAGCCGACCGGTGCCGACCTCGCCCGCTCCGCGCTGCGGGCGGCCCGGGCCCAGGCCAAGCAGCGCGGCGAGCAGGTCCGGGAGAAGCGCGAGGCGAAGCGGCACGGTCTGCGCAGCGGTGCCCGTTCGGACGGCCGCGACCCGGTCCCGCTGGGCGCCGCGCTGAACCGGCTGCTGACCGAGCGCGGCTGGGAGTCCTCGGCCGCCGTCGGCGGGGTGATGGGCCGCTGGCCGCAGATCGTCGGCCCGGACATCGCCGCGCACTGCCACCCCTCCTCCTACGACGAGGCCGCCGCGGTGCTCACCGTGCAGTGCGACTCCACCGCCTGGGCCACCCAACTTCGCTGGCTGGCACGGCAGTTGGTGGCCCGTCTGAACCACGAGCTGGGCCACGGCACGGTGAAGACCATCAAGGTGCTGGGCCCCGCGGCGCCCGCCCGCGGCTACGGCCGGCTGCGCGCGCCGGGGAGCAAGGGGCCGGGCGACACCTGGGGCTGACGGGTGCCGGCGCGGTGTCGCCCCGGCGCCCGCCCCGTGCCGATCGGATGCCGATCTTCCGGAACCCCTGACAGCCCTCCCAGGCGCTCTGGGGCCCCCGGGCGAGTATCGGGACATGTGCAGAGGGGATTCAGGGCGGCGTATCTGCCTTCAAGGGCTGCCAAACGCCCATCTCTGTCAGTCGTACCGGTAGACTGAGAGCCAAACACTGTTGCTAGTGGCAACCGAGTCGAAACGCCGTGGTCGCACGCTCGCCCGCACGGGGCGGGAATGCGGCCCGTGCTGTGCCAGAGAGGGCGCTTCGTGGCCGATTCCGGCAACCCCAGCCAGACCCCAGACCAGTCCGACCAGGCTTCCTACACCGGTAGCAACATCCAGGTGCTGGAAGGCCTCGACGCCGTCCGCAAGCGCCCCGGCATGTACATCGGTTCCACCGGCGAGCGCGGCCTGCACCACCTGGTGCAGGAGGTCGTAGACAACTCCGTCGACGAGGCGATGGCCGGGTACGCCACGCACATCGACGTCACGATCCTGCCCGACGGCGCGGTCCGCTGCGTCGACAACGGCCGCGGCATCCCGGTGGACATCGTCCCCGGTCAGGAGAAGCCGGCCGTCGAGGTCGTCCTCACCGTCCTGCACGCCGGCGGCAAGTTCGGCGGCGGCGGCTACGCGGTCTCCGGCGGTCTGCACGGCGTCGGCGTCTCCGTGGTGAACGCGCTGTCCACCCGGCTCTCCGTCGAGATCCTCCGGGACGGCCGCCGCTGGACCCAGGACTACAAGATGGGCGCCCCGACCGCCGCCCTGGCGAGCACCGAGCTGGCCGCCGAGGAGGCCGACCGCACCGGCACCAGCGTCACCTTCTGGGCCGACGCCGACATCTTCGAGACCACCGTCTACTCCTTCGAGACGCTCTCCCGGCGCTTCCAGGAGATGGCCTTCCTCAACAAGGGCCTGTCGATCTCGCTGACCGACGAGCGTCCGGAGCACGTGGACGAGGAGGGCAAGCCGCTCACCGTCACGTACAAGTACGACGGCGGCATCGCCGACTTCGTCGCCCACCTCAACTCCCGCAAGGGCGAGGTCATCCACCCCTCGGTGATCGACTTCGAGGCGGAGGACAAGGACAAGGCGATCTCGGTGGAGATCGCGATGCAGTGGAACACCTCCTACACCGAGGGCGTCTACAGCTTCGCGAACACCATCCACACCCACGGCGGCGGCACCCACGAGGAGGGCTTCCGCGCGGCCCTGACCGGCCTGGTCAACCGCTACGCGCGCGACAAGAAGCTGCTCCGCGAGAAGGACGACAACCTCTCCGGCGAGGACATCCGCGAGGGCCTGACCGCGATCATCTCGGTCAAGCTCGGCGAGCCGCAGTTCGAGGGCCAGACCAAGGACAAGCTCGGCAACACCGAGGCCAAGACCTTCGTCCAGAAGGTCGTCCACGAGCACCTGAACGACTGGCTGGACCGCAACCCCAACGAGGCCGCGGACATCATCCGCAAGTCCATCCAGGCCGCCACCGCGCGCGTCGCCGCCCGCAAGGCCCGCGACCTCACCCGCCGCAAGGGCCTGCTGGAGTCCGCCTCGCTGCCGGGCAAGCTCTCGGACTGCCAGTCCAAGGACCCGTCCGAGTGCGAGATCTTCATCGTCGAGGGTGACTCCGCCGGCGGCTCGGCCAAGCAGGGCCGTGACCCGCGCACCCAGGCCATCCTGCCGATCCGCGGCAAGATCCTGAACGTCGAGAAGGCCCGGATCGACAAGGTGCTGCAGAACACCGAGGTCCAGGCGCTGATCTCGGCCTTCGGCTGCGGCATCCAGGAGGACTACGACGAGTCCAAGCTGCGGTACCACAAGATCGTGCTGATGGCCGACGCCGACGTCGACGGTCAGCACATCCGCACCCTGCTGCTGACGCTGCTGTTCCGCTTCATGCGGCCGCTGGTCGAGGCCGGGTACGTCTACCTGGCCATGCCCCCGCTGTACAAGATCAAGTGGGGCAAGGACGACTTCGAGTACGCCTACTCCGACCGCGAGCGCGACGCGCTGATCGCGGCCGGCGTGGAGGCCGGGCGCCGGCTCCCCAAGGACGACGCGATCCAGCGCTTCAAGGGTCTCGGCGAGATGAACGCCGAGGAGCTCCGCGTCACCACCATGGACGCCGAGCACCGGCTGCTGCTCCAGGTCACCCTGGAGGACGCCGCCCGCGCCGACGAGCTGTTCTCCGTGCTGATGGGCGAGGACGTCGAGGCCCGCCGCTCCTTCATCCAGCGCAACGCCAAGGACGTCCGCTTCCTGGACGTGTGACGCCTGCACCCCAGGCCCCGCACGTACCAGTCCGCGTGAAAGGAAACTGACCACCAGTGGTCGACGACAACCGTCCCGAAGGCGAACAGCCCGAGACGCCCGAGGCCGCCGAGGCCACCGCCCAGGCGACGATGCGGATCGAGCCGGTCGAGCTCGAAACCGAGATGCAGCGCTCGTACCTCGACTACGCGATGAGCGTGATCGTCAGCCGTGCGCTGCCCGAGGTCCGCGACGGCCTCAAGCCGGTGCACCGCCGCGTGCTGTACGCGATGTACGACGGCGGGTACCGCCCGGAGAAGGGCTACTACAAGTGCGCCCGCGTCGTCGGCGACGTGATGGGCAACTACCACCCGCACGGTGACACCTCGATCTACGACACCGTGGTCCGCCTGGCCCAGCCGTGGTCGCTGCGGATGCCGCTGGTGGACGGCAACGGCAACTTCGGCTCCCCGGGCAACGACCCGGCCGCGGCCATGCGCTACACCGAGTGCAAGATGATGCCGCTGGCCATGGAGATGATGCGCGACATCGACGAGGACACCGTCGACTTCGCGGCCAACTACGACGGCCGCTCGCAGGAGCCCACCGTCCTGCCGGCGCGCATCCCCAACCTGCTGATCAACGGTGCCACCGGCATCGCGGTCGGCATGGCCACCAACATCCCGCCGCACAACCTCCGCGAGGTCGCCTCCGGCGCGCTCTGGTACCTGGAGAACCCGGAGGCCTCCAACGAGGAGCTGCTGGAGGCCCTGATCGAGCGGATCAAGGGCCCCGACTTCCCCACCGGCGCGCTGATCGTCGGCCGCCGCGGCATCGACGACTACTACCGCACCGGCCGCGGCTCGGTCACCATGCGCGCCGTGGTCGAGGTCGAGGAGATCCAGGGCCGCCAGTGCCTGGTGATCACCGAGCTGCCGTACCAGGTCAACCCGGACAACCTCGCGCTGAAGATCGCCGACCTGGTCAAGGACGGCAAGATCGCCGGCATCGCGGACGTCCGCGACGAGTCCTCGTCCCGCACCGGCACCCGCCTGGTGGTCGTGCTCAAGCGCGACGCGGTCGCCAAGGTCGTGCTGAACAACCTGTACAAGCACACCGAGCTGCAGACCAACTTCGGCGCCAACATGCTGGCCCTGGTCGACGGCGTGCCGCGCACCCTGTCGCTGGACGCCTTCATCCGGCACTGGGTCAACCACCAGGTCGAGGTCATCGTCCGGCGCACCCGCTTCCGGCTGCGCAAGGCCGAGGAGCGCGCGCACATCCTGCGCGCCCTGCTCAAGGCCCTGGACGTGATCGACGAGGTCATCGCGCTGATCCGGGCCTCGGCGAGCGCCGACGCCGCCCGCACCGGCCTGATGGGCCTGCTCGACATCGACGAGCTCCAGGCCAACGCGATCCTGGAGATGCAGCTGCGCCGCCTGGCCGCCCTGGAGCGCCAGCGGATCACCGACGAGCACGACGAGCTGCAGCGCAAGATCGACGAGTACAACGCGATCCTGGCCTCGCCGGCCCGTCAGCGGGAGATCATCTCCGAGGAGCTCACCGCGATCGTCGAGAAGTACGGCGACGACCGGCGCTCCATGCTCATCCCCTCCGACGGCGACCTCTCCATCGAGGACCTCATCGCCGAGGAGGACATCGTCGTCACGATCACCCGTGGCGGCTACGTCAAGCGGACCCGCTCCGACCTCTACCGCTCGCAGAAGCGCGGCGGCAAGGGCGTGCGCGGTGCCCAGCTGAAGCAGGACGACATCGTCGACCACTTCTTCGTGACGACGACCCACAACTGGATCCTGTTCTTCACCAACAAGGGCCGGGTCTACCGCGCCAAGGGCTACGAGCTGCCGGACGCCGGCCGCGACGCCCGCGGCCAGCACGTCGCCAACCTGCTGGCCTTCCAGCCGGAGGAGCACATCGCCCAGGTGATGGCCGTCCGGACGTACGAGGACAAGCCGTACCTGGTCCTCGCCACCCGGGCCGGCCTGGTGAAGAAGTCCCCGCTGAAGGACTACGACTCCCCGCGCTCCGGCGGCCTGATCGCGATCAACCTGCGCCAGGACGAGGAGGGCCGGGACGACGAGCTGATCGGCGCCGAGCTGGTCTCCTCCGAGGACGACCTGCTGCTGGTCTCCAAGAAGGCCCAGTCGATCCGCTTCACCGCGACCGACGACGCTCTGCGGCCCACCGGCCGCGCCACCTCCGGCGTCAAGGGCATGGCCTTCCGGGAGGACGACGAGCTGCTCTCGATGAACGTCGTCCGTCCGGGCACCTACGTCTTCACCGCCACCGACGGCGGGTACGCCAAGCGCACCGGTGTGGACGAGTACCGTGTCCAGGGACGCGGCGGCTACGGCACCAAGGCGGCGAAGATCGTCGAGGGCCGGGGTTCGCTGGTCGGCGCGCTCGTGGTCGACGAGACCGACGAGATCATGGCGATCACCCTCTCGGGTGGGGTGATCCGCACGAGGGTTTCCGAGGTTCGTGAAACCGGACGTGACACGATGGGCGTCCAACTGATCAACCTCGGGAAGCGCGATGCGGTCGTGGGCATGGCCCGCAACGCGGAGGCCGAGGACGAGGACACGGTGGAGGACGAGGTCGCTGGCACCGAGTCCACCGAGGCCACCGAGACGGCCGAGGGTACGGAGACGGCGATCGGCGGAGACGCCGGGGCCTGACCCGAAACCGCAGACCGGTGTCGCCGCGTCCACACACAGAGGGCGTGGCGACACCGGACGCCGACCAGTTCCGGGCAATCCCGCCGGGCGCTGGATGACGAGTGACGAAGCAGGGCGGCGCCGCCGCTCTGGTGGAAGTGCGGGAGGACCAGGTGAGTGGAGCCACGGGTGCTGCGGGAGGGACCTCCGGCGGCCGTCCGGGCGCGCAGGGCGGGGGTTCGTACGGCGTGCCGCAGCCGCCGACCGAGCACTCGACCGCGTCCACCTCGCTGATGCCGCCGGTCGGCGGCCAGACGCCCCCGGCGCCGGGGACCCCGGCGCCCGGCTCGGGGGGCTTCTCCCAGCCGACCACCTACGCCAAGGGGCAGCCGACGCCGGCCCGGGGTACCCGGACCTCCGGCAACACCCCGGCCGGCGGCACCCCCGTCCCCGGGGCGGCGCGCCGTCCCGCCGCCGCGCCCGCGGCCGCGGCCGGCGGACCGGGCCTCGGCCGGACCCGCAAGGCCCGGCTGCGGGTGACCAAGGTCGACCCGTGGTCGGTGATGAAGGTCAGCTTCCTGCTGTCGCTGGCCGTCGGCATCATCATCATCGTGGCTTCGGCCGTGCTGTGGATGACGCTGGACTCGCTCGGCGTCTTCGACTCCCTGAGCAAGACCCTCAAGGACGTCACCGGCTCCGACAGCAGCGGCGGCGTGAACCTGATGGACTACGTCGGCTTCGGCAAGGTGATGACCTTCACCACGCTGATCGCCGTGGTCGACGTCGTCCTGCTGACCGCGCTGTCCACCCTCTCCGCGTTCATCTACAACGCGGCGGCCGGCTTCACCGGCGGCGTCGAGCTGACCCTGGCCGAGGAGGACTGACCCCGGCCGGGTCCTGACCCCCGCTCAGCTCCCCGTCCACGGACGGAATGCACGGGCCCCACCGACTGTTCAGGTCGGTGGGGCCCGTCGGCATTCGGGTGACAGCCGGCACCCCGCGGCGTGCCGTCCGGAAGCCGGTCGGCTGCCGTGGGATTAGCTGGGTGCCGCCCGTTCCGCGCCTGGGAGTGCCGCAGGCCGCCCCCGGTCCGCCCGACCGGGCCAGGTGAGGTTCAGCAGGACGACTGGACGGAGGCGCGCGGTGGCGAAGCTCGCAGGTCAACTGGTCGAGGCCCTGGACGGGCTGCTGGGGGTTCCGGTACCGCTGCGGGTGCAGGCCTGGGACGGCAGCCTCGCCGGGCCGCCGGGAGCGCCCACCCTGGTCCTGCGCAACCGCCGGGCACTGCGCCGCCTGCTCTGGCAGCCGGGCGAGCTGGGACTGGCCCGCGCCTACGTCGCGGGAGACCTGGAGATCGCCCCCGGCAGCGACCTCTACGAGGTGCTCTCGGTGGTCGGCCGGTTCGCCGAACTGCCGGAGATCCGCACCCTCGACCTCGGGCCGCGCGACGTGCTCGGCGCCAAGGGCCGGCGGGTCCTCGCGGCCGCCCTGCGGGCCGGGGCGCTCGGCCCCGAGCCCGCACCGCCCCGGGAGGAGGTCCGGAAGGCCGCAGGGCGGCTGCACAGCCGCAGCCGGGACCGCGCGGCCATCAGCCACCACTACGACGTCGGGAACGACTTCTACGGCCTCGTGCTCGGCCCGTCGATGGTCTACTCGTGCGCCTACTGGACGCCGGAGGCGAAGAGCCTGGAGGCGGCCCAGGAGGCCAAGCTCGACCTGATCTGCCGCAAGCTCGGACTGCGGCCCGGCCTGCGGCTGCTGGACGTCGGCTGCGGCTGGGGGTCACTGCTGCTGCACGCGGCCCGGCACTACGGCGTCACCGCGGTCGGCGTCTCCATCTCCGCCGAACAGGTCGCGCTGGCCCGCGCGCGGGTCGAGGAGGCCGGCCTGGCCGACCGGGTCGAGGTCCGGCTCCAGGACTACCGGGAGACCGCCGACGGGCCGTTCGACGCGATCTCCAGCGTCGGGATGGCCGAGCACGTCGGCTCCGAGCAGTACCGGGTCTACGCCGAGGTCCTGTACCGGCTGCTGGCGCCCGGCGGCCGGCTGCTCAACCACCAGATCGCCCGCCGCCCGAACCACCCCGGTGAGCAGCACCACGCCAGTCCCTTCATCGACCGCTACGTCTTCCCCGACGGCGAGCTCTCCCCCGTCGGTTCCACCGTGGCCCGGCTGGAGGAGGCCGGCTTCGAGGTCCGCGACGTCGAGTCGCTGCGCGAGCACTACGGGCTGACCCTGCGCGAGTGGGTGGCCAACCTCGAAGCGCACTGGACGGAGGCGGTCCGGCTGGTCGGCCGCGGCCGCGCCCGGGTCTGGCGGCTGTACATGGCGGCCTCCGCGCTGGCCTTCGAGCAGAACCGGATCGGGATCAACCAGGTCCTCGCCGTGCGCAGCACCGAGGAGGGCACGGCGGGCCTCCCGTCGACCCGCGAGGAGTGGCTGCTGCGTCCCGCCGCCGGTGCGTCGCAGCAGGCCGTCGGGGTCCCCGCCGCCGGTCCGGCCGAACCGGATTTGGGAGATCGGCCGTCGGTCCGCTAATCTTTCAGTGCGGCAAGGGCCTATAGCTCAGACGGTTAGAGCGCTTCCCTGATAAGGAAGAGGCCACAGGTTCAAGTCCTGTTAGGCCCACCACCGCGAAGGCCCCGGAGTGATCCACTCCGGGGCCTTCGACGTTTTCGCGGATCGGCCGGATTCGGGTACGCTCTCTGTTCGGCGAGGGCCTATAGCTCAGACGGTTAGAGCGCTTCCCTGATAAGGAAGAGGCCACAGGTTCAAGTCCTGTTAGGCCCACCTCCCCGAAGGCCCCGGAGTGATCAACTCCGGGGCCTTCGACGTTCCCGCCCGCGGACCCCGGACCGTCCGCCCGCCCAGGTGGCCGTGCTGCTGCGCCCGGAGGGCCCCGGCGGACCGGGCCTGACCGGGGATTCCGGGGCCGGCCGTGCGCGGTCGGAGCGCCCGGCAGGAGGTGCTGCGTCAATCCTCGGACCGGACCGCCGGGTTGGCCGCACCGGTGGCTGGTCACGATTGGGACACCGGTGTGTATCATCGGCCGCAAGGGCAGTCTGGCACCCGGCCGCCCGTTTGCGCTCGAAACACATCTGGACTCGTCGGCCCGGTCAGTCCGGCCGGATCCGGCTCTTGAGTCCACCAACGCAAGAAGGACGAGGTCCCGCGGTGAAGAAGCTTCTCCTGGTCGCCCTGGTCGCCCTCGGCGGCTTCTTTGTCTACCGTCAGGTCCAGGCGGACCGCGCCGAGCAGGACCTGTGGACCGAGGCCACCGACCCGGTCCCGGCCGGTCGCTGAGCTCCGGCGATCTGACGATCGACGATCTTCGGGGGCGCCCGTCGGCGCCTCCCGGGCCGGCCGGCCCGGTCGACCGACCGGACCGGCCGGTTCCCTTCGGGGGACGGCGCTGGGAAACGCGCCGGGACCCGGTACGCTAGTGCCCGTCGGCACGCGCGATGCCGTCGAGGGGCATTAGCTCAGTTGGTAGAGCGCTGCCTTTGCAAGGCAGATGTCAGGAGTTCGAGTCTCCTATGCTCCACAGTTCACAGCAGTAGCCGATCGGCCGCTGACCGGAATCCCGGTCAGCGGCCGATCGGCGTTCGCGGGCCTCTCCGCGCCTTCCGCACGGTCAGTCCGCCGTGGGGCCCGCGCCGTCGGCGGGCTCTCCGGGCTCGGCGGTCCCGCCCTCGGGGCCGGCCCCGTTCACCGGGGCGGTGGCGGCGTGCGCGCCGGCCGGCCGCGGCTCCTGCGCGGACGGGGGCTCGACCAGCCACTCCGGGTTGCTGTGCCGGCGCCACCACTGCCAGGCCACCAGGCCGGTGCCGATCGCCAGCAGGCCGGCCACGGTGAGGCCGGTGGTCCAGCCGCGGCACCGTTCCCTCCTGGCGTTGCGGGCGGCCAGTTCGCTGATCTCGGCCGAGCTGACGTGGCCCTGCAGGGCGGTCAGCGCGGCGGCGCCACGGTACTGGGCCTCCTGGGCGACCGGGACGACCGCGGCGCGGGCGTCGCCGACCGCCTGGGCCACCCTGGGGCCGACCGTGGTGCGGGCCTGGTCCGCGGCGCGGGCGGCGGAGAGGCGGGCCGCCAGAGCGGCCTCCTGGGCCCGGTGGAGGGCCTTCAGGGCGTTCTGCTGGGCCTCCGGCGGCAGGCTGGCGAAGACCTGGCCGAACTGTGGGGCGAGGTGCTTGTCGTACTGGACACGGAGATTGTGGGCGGCCTGGGTGGTCATCGGCCCGAGGGCGTCCAAGGCGGGGCCGATGCGCTGCTTGGCGCCGTCCGCGAAGTGCGCGGCGGTGTCCCGGGTCCTGGTGGCCGTCTCACGGGCTGAGTCCGAAAAGCTCACGAGTCTCTCCTCCTGGGTGGCGTCCTTTATGCACCTGTCCACCTGAATGCTGATCATGCATGCCGATTTGTCCGACGGCACGTCGGAGTGGGCCGTACGCGGGGCGGCGGGTGGGCGCGCGCGGGGCGGCGGGATGCGGGGGAGCGGGCCGCCGGGCGGGGGTGCGGCAGTAGGCTGGCTGTTTCGGAGGTCGCGTACGGGAAGGGGACCCGCTGATGCTTCCGGACGAGCCGCGGTCGTCGGCCGATCCGTCCCCGGAGGGCGGACCGCCCGGCTGCTTCCGCCATCCCGGGACGGCCACCGGGATCTCCTGCACCCGGTGCGAGCGGCCGATCTGCCCGGAGTGCATGGTGCCCGCCGCGGTGGGCTTCCAGTGCCCCGAGTGCGTCAGCCGGGGCCACGCCGGGAGCCGGCGGGCGACCACCCGCTTCGGCGGGGGGCTCGCGGGCGACGGCGGGCTGGTCACCCGGGTGCTGGTCGGCGTCAACGTGGTGGTCTGGCTGCTGGCGGCCTACGTGCTCACCCCGCAGCTGGGCCAGACCTGGTCGCTGTTCAGCGCGGGCCGGGACGTCCTCGGCGGCCCGGCCGGCATCGCGGACGGCCCGGACCAGTGGTACCGGCTGCTGACCGCCACCTTCCTGCACGTGGAGTGGTGGCACATCGGGCTGAACATGGTGGTGCTGCTCTGGCTCGGCCCGCCGCTGGAGGAGGCGCTCGGCCGGCTCCGCTTCCTGGCCCTCTACCTCGTCTCCGCCCTGGGCGGCAGCACCTTCGCCTTCCTGGTGGCCGGGAACCTGATGAACTCGGTGGGGGCCTCCGGGGCGATCTTCGGGCTGATCGGCGCCACGATCGTGCTCCAGCTGCACAACCGGGGCCCGCTGGCCCCGGTGATGGCGTTCCTGGTCTTCAACCTGGTCGTCACCTTCTCGCGCCCGGGCGTCGACTGGCGGGCGCATCTGGGCGGCCTGGTGCTCGGCACGCTGACCGCGGCCGGTCTGATGTACGCCCCGCGCGAGCACCGCGGCCCGGTCCAGGTGCTGGTGGTGGCGGGGGCCCTGGCGGTGGAGGCGGCGCTGCTGCTGATCGGGATGTCCCTCTACGGCGCCTGAGGGCCGGGCGTCACGGCGCCCTGGTGTCCGGGCCTTTGTCCACAGCGGGTGCGGGGTTGTGCACAGGCTGTGCGGCGCCCGGGCTGTGGACTGTTGTTCTACGCGTGTCCTGCTGTGCGGTTCTCCCGCTTCCGGGAGGTTGTGCACAGCTGTGGACGGCCTCGGCCGGGAAAGTTATCCACAGGCTGGGGAGACTTTTCCCCAGTGTGGATAACCATGTGGATAAGCCTGACAGTCGGATGGTCGGGATAGCCGACCGGGTTCCCGCCGGTGTCCGGGCACGCCTGACCGCCGCCCCGGGACGAGCGATCCGGAGCAGCGGGGAGCGGCCCGGTACCGGGCCTCAGGACGAGCGGGTCGTCACTTCCACTGGGTGGAGACGCCGAACCCCGCGGCGATGAAGCCGAAGCCCACCAGGATGTTCCAGTTCCGCCAGCTCTCGACCGGGTAGGTGCCGCTGGTCACGTAGTAGGTGACGATCCACACCAGGCCGATCAGGAACAGTGCCAGCATCAGCGGCGCGACCCAGCCGCGGCCCGAGCTGATCTTCACCACGGCCGTCGTCGGCGGGGTGTAGTCGGACTTCTTGCGGAGTCGAGACTTCGGCACGAGGGGATCTCCTGTCGATGCGCTGTGAGACCGCGCAGAGGTGCAGCGGGTGGGTCGGGTGACGGCGGTCGGCCGTGAGAACGCTCTGAGGACCGCTCCGCACATGCCACCGGCGTCCGTTAGCGTAGTGGCTCGGCGGGTCTTGAGGAGATAAGGGTACGGTGACTAATTTGTCGATTCCCCCTGAGCCGGTCCGTACCCGCCGCTCCGGCACCCGAATTGTCGGACGTGCCCTGACCTGCGCCGTCTTCGCGCTCGCCGGATTGCTCTTCTACATCAGCGCGCAGACCGCCCGCGGCACCGACCTGCGGACCGACAACTCGCTGCTGAGCCTCGGCGACGTGATCCGCCAGCGCAGCGCGCAGAACCAGCAGGCACAGTCCCAGCTCGCGGACCTCCAGGCCCGTGCCCAGGACCTCACCGAGCAGCAGGGCCACAGCCCCGCCGACGCGGCCCGGCTGGACGGCCTGCGGCTCGGCGCCGCCCTGGAGCCGCTGCAGGGCGGCGGCCTGACCGTCACCCTCAACGACGCCCCGCCGAACGCCACCGCGCGCATCCCCGGCGTCCCCGAGCCCGGCGTCAACGACCTGGTCATCCACCAGCAGGACATCCAGGCCGTGGTCAACGCGCTGTGGCGGGGCGGCGCGGAGGGCGTGCAGGTGATGGACCAGCGGCTGATCTCCACCAGCGCCGTCCGCTGCGTCGGGAACACCCTGCTGCTCCAGGGGCGGGTCTACTCCCCGCCGTACGTGGTCAAGGCGGTGGGGAAGACCGACGCGCTGCGCTCGGCCGTCGACGCGGACCCGACGATCCGCAACTACCTGCAGTACGTCCAGGCGTACGGGCTGGGCTGGAAGGTCCAGGAGAGCGGGGACCTCACCCTGCCGGGGTACTCCGGCACCACCGAGCTGCGCTCGGCGGGCGGGCAGCAGTAGCCGGACCGGCCTCGCGGCCGTGGGAGGCGGGTCTACTCTTGACCCAGTCTGCTACGACGAGGGAGCACCATGTACGGCTTCATCTGGCGTCACCTCCCGGGGAACACCCTGGTGAAGGCCGTCATTTCGGTGCTCCTCATCCTGGGGATCGTCTACCTGCTCTTCACCTACGTCTTCCCGTGGGCGGAACCGTTGCTCCCCTTCGGTGACGTCACAGTGGACGGCGGCGACGGCGCCGCGGCCGGCTGAGCCGCCGGCCCGGCACTTCCATCCAGCACCGCATCCCACGGAGACCACGCGCGCATGACCACCCAGTCGAACCCGCCCCGCATCCTGGTGGTGGACAACTACGACAGCTTCGTCTTCAACCTGGTGCAGTACCTGTACCAGTTGGGCGCCACCTGCGAGGTGGTGCGCAACGACGAGGTGAGCGTCGAGCACGCCGTCCGCCGCTCGGGCGAGGAGGGCTTCGACGGGGTGCTGCTCTCCCCCGGGCCCGGCGCGCCGGAGGAGGCCGGGGTCTGCATCGAGATGGTGCACCACTGCGCGCGGATCGGGCTGCCGGTGTTCGGGGTCTGCCTGGGCCTGCAGTCGCTCGCGGTCGCGTACGGCGCGGTGGTCGGCCGGGCGCCGGAGCTGCTGCACGGCAAGACCTCGCTGGTCGAGCACGAGGACGGCGGGGTGTTCGAGGGCCTGCCCTCGCCGCTGACCGCGACCCGCTACCACTCGCTCGCGGTCGAACCGGCCACCGTGCCGGAGGAGTTGGTGGTCACCGCGCGGACCGGGAGCGGTGTGATCATGGGGCTGAGGCACCGTGAACTGCCGGTCGAGGGCGTGCAGTTCCACCCCGAGTCGGTGCTCACCGAGGGCGGGCACCGGATGCTCGCCAACTGGCTCGCGGAGTGCGGCTTCCCGCAGGCGGTGGACCGGTCGGCCGGGCTCGCCCCGGTGATCGGCCGGGGCTGAGCGGCGTGACCACGCTGCGTCCGGAGGGGCGATACCAGCCGGAGGCGGACCCGTACGGTGGTGGGCGGCAGTTCGACGGCGCCCAGGAGTACGCGAGCCCGCAGTACGACGGTGCCGGCGCCGCCCCGCACCACCAGGGGTCCCCGGGCCGGACCGTGGCCGAGGACGCCTGGGGCGTGTACGAGCAGGCCGAGGAGCCCCTCGCGGGCGGGCCCGAGTACCCCTGGCTGCCCGACCAGACCCTCCAGCTGCGGCTGCCCGCCGGGCTCGGGGCGTCGGCCGCCGAGCCGGCCCCGCCGACCGGCGGCCGGGCCGAGCGCCGCCGGGCCGCCCAGGGCCGTACGGCGATCCGGTCGGGCAACGGGCGGCGGCGGGCGCGGGGCGGGTCCGCGGGACGGGTGCGTCCCAAGGAATCCGCGCTCGTCGTGACCGCCCGGGCCGTCGGCGAGCTGTGCATAACGCTCGGCCTGGTGATGCTGCTCTTCGTCGCCTACCAGCTCTGGTGGACCAACGTGCAGGCCGACGCGGCCGCTTCCGGCGCCCGCGACCAGCTGGAGCAGCAGTTCGACGCCGCCCAGGCGCCCGCCCAGCCGGGGCAGCCCGCTCCGGACCCGAGCAAGCCCGAGGTGTTCGAGCCGGGCAAGGGCTTCGCCATCGTCTACCTGCCCAAGCTGGGGCTGAAGTTCCCGATCGCCGAGGGCACCTCCAAGACCGCGGTGCTCGACAAGGGCCTGGTCGGCCACTACCCCGGCACCGCGATGCCGGGCGACAAGGCGGGCAACTTCGCGCTGGCCGCCCACCGCAACACCCACGGCGAGCCGTTCCGGTACATCAACCAGCTCTCCAAGGGCGACAAGGTCGTGGTGGAGACCGCCGCCGGCTACTACACCTACGAGATCACCGGGGGCATCCCGGAGACGTCCCCGAGCAACGTGAGCGTGATCAAGCCGGTGCCGAACGGCTCCGGGTACACCGGCCCCGGCCGCTACATCACGTTGACCACCTGCACCCCCGAGTTCACCTCCAAGTTCCGTCTCATCGTCTTTGGGAAGATGATCGAGGAACGGCCGCGCAGCCAAGGCAAGCCGGCCGCGATCACGGGCGGGTAGCCGCCCGGCCGCCCGGCCCGGAGGGGGACCATCGCACATGCAGGACGACGAGGCCGCACAGGCGGCCCGACCGGGGCAGGACGCCTTCCCCCCGCCCGCGCGGCCGACCGGGCGGGGGAGGAGCCGGGCGCTGGCCGCGCTCGGGGTGTTCGGCGAGCTGCTGATCACCCTGGGCCTGGTGCTCGGCCTGTTCGTGGCCTACTCGCTGTGGTGGACCAACGTGCAGGCCGACCAGGCGGCGTCGGAGGCCTCCGACCGGCTGCGCAGCTCCTGGGCCGCGGGCCCGAGCACCGGCGCCCCGGCCGCCCCGGGGGGCGCCCCCGCGCCGGGAGGCACGCCCGCCCCGGCTCCGGCCCCCGACGCCTCCGCCCCGCCCGGGTCGAAGCCGTTCGCGGCCGGGGAGGACGTCGGCTTCCTGCACGTCCCGGCGATGGGCCGGGACTTCCAGGTGCTGATCCGGATGGGCACCTCCACCGAGGTCCTGGACGAGGGCGTGGCGGGCGTCTACGAGCAGCCCTACAAGGCCGCGATGCCCTGGGACCAGGCCGGCAACTTCGCGCTGGCCGCCCACCGGGACGGCCACGGCGCCAAGTTCCACGACCTGGACGCCGTCCACAAGGGCGACGCGGTCGTCGTCGAGACCAAGGACAAGTGGTACGTCTACAAGGTCGACAACACCCTGCCGGAGACCTCCAAGTTCGACACCGGCATCGTGGCGCCCGTCCCGGCGAGTTCCGGGTACGCCGGCCCCGGCCGCTACATCACCCTGACCACCTGCACGCCGGTCTACACCTCGCGGTACCGGATGGCGGTCTGGGGGAGCCTGGTGCGGGTGGACGACGTGGACGCCAAGCGCACCCCGCCGCCGGAGCTGCGGCGCTCCTGAGCCGAGGATCAGTAGTAGCGCTCTTTGGGAATTAGTCGCCGGCGTACCAGGCCTGATTAGTGCCGCCGTTGGTGTCCCAGAGCTGCGCCGGTGCGCCATTTGCTCCGCTGAACCCGCCGATTTCGATGGCATAGCGGTTCCACTGGAAGCTGAACACCGGACCGGTGCTGCTGGCGGAGTACTTCCAGAATCTTTGGTTGGAGTTGTAGTTGCATTCCCACTGGACGAGCGTGGCGCCTGCGTAAGCGTTTCCGCCGGGAATGTCGATGCATTTGTGGGTGTACGCGTTTCCAAGTGTGAACTGATTGACACCGTAAACGTCCACGATGTACCACGACTGGTTTGCTCCGCCAGTGCAGTCCCACTGGCGGATCGCTGCCCCGTTGTCGATGCTCCAGTCGGCAACCTCGAGGCATTTCTTGGTTGCGATGTTAATTATTCTGGTTGGAGTCAGCGCGGCGGCCGGTTTGATCGGCACTGCGGATGCCGGTTGCGAGATCAGGAGCAGGGAGGTGGATGAGGCGACTATCGACATCCTTAGGAGGGATTTCTTAATGCTGCTCATTCGGCGCCCGTGCTCCGCTCTTGGTCTTGGCTGGCGATTTAATTTGATTGAATATTAAGGATTGCATGGCGAGTGGTTGGTGTCAAGACTCGATAGGGGATTGCTTATATTTGGCGGGTTTCTGCTATTATGTCAATAACGGCCTATTTGTGAGGCTTGTTGGATTTAATATTGGTATTGAAAAAAGTCGAGTGCCCGACCGGGGGAGTCAGTCGGGCACTCGAAGAGTCTCAGTTAAACCAGGGGAATATCGGAGGCCTAGTGGTCTCCTTTGGCGGGCGGGGTGGTGGGGTCGCCCCCTTTGGTCGGATCAGCCGGCTTCGTGAAGAGCTGGACCTGGGTGTTCGGGTCGACCTGGGTACCGGCTGGCGGGTTGGTCATCTGGACGATCGCGTTCGGGTCCTGAGGGCCCGCCACGGTGTAGCCGAGGCCTGCCTTCGCCAGCTGGGCGATGGCGTCCGACAGCTTCTGGTTCTGCAGCGGCGGCACCGTGGCCTTGTCCGGAGCCTTGAAGATCGTCAGCGCGATCTTGGTGTTGGCCGGGACCTTGGTGTTGGGCTGCACCGACTGCGAGGCGACGGTGTTGACCTTGGTGGGGTCGTTGGTCGGCGTGGTCTTCGAGGCGTCGACCTGGAAGCCCGCGGTCTGCAGCTGGTTCGTCGCGTCGTCCTTCTGGGCGCCGACCACGTTCGGGACGTTGACCTTGCTCTTGCCCTGCGAGACCGTCAGCTTGATCGGGGCGGTCGGGTCCGCGCTGCCGCCGGCCGGCGGGTCCTGGGCGGTGACGGTGTCCTGCGCGGCGGTGTCGTCGTCCTTGTACTCGGGGGCGCCGACGTTGGTGAAGCCGGCCGCGGCCAGGGCCTGCAGCGCCTGGTCCTTGGTCTTGCCGACCACGGGCGGCACGGTCGCCTTCGCCGGGCCGGAGGAGACCTGCACCGTGATGGTCGCGGTCTCGGCCACCTGGGTGCCGGGCGTCGGGGTCTGCGTGCAGACCTGGTCCTTCTTGACGGCGGCGTCCGGGCAGGCGATCTTGTCGCCCTCGGTCACCACCAGCTTGGCGCCGGCCGCCGCGGCGGCGGTCTTGGCATCGGCCAGGCTCTTGCCGACCAGGTTCGGCGCCGCGATCTTCGCGGCGTCCTTGGCGCCCTTGTCGCTGAACATCGCCTGGGCCACGAAGAAGGTGCCGACCAGGACCAGCACGGCGGCCACCGCCAGCACGATCCAGGAGGTGTTGCTCTTCTTCGGCTGGTCGCCGCGCCGCCCGCTGCGGCCCTGGCCGTCGTCGTAGCCGTCGTTGCCGCCCGCGCCGGCGTAGGTCTGGCCGTAGCCGTCGTCCGGGTAGCCGCCCTGCTGCCCGTAGCCGGGCTGCCCGGAGGCCTGCGGCAGGACGGTGGTCGGGCCGCCGCCGGGCTGCTGCGGCAGCACGTTGGTCTGGCCGTACGGGTCGTGCGGCTGCGGGTAGCCGTTCTGGTCGTAGCCGTAGCCGGCCGCGCCCATGCCGTAGGCGGCCTGCTGGGCGGCGGCCACCGGCAGGCCGTCGAGGAAGCGCTCGATGTCGTCGCGCATCTCGTCGGCGCTCTGGTAGCGGTAGTCCCGCTCCTTGGCGAGCGCCTTCAGCACGATCGCGTCGATCTCGGGCCGCACCTCGGGGTCGAAGACCGACGGCGGCTGCGGCTCCTCCCGGACGTGCTGGTAGGCCACCGCGACCGGCGAGTCGCCGACGAACGGCGGGCGGACGGTCAGCAGCTCGTAGAGCAGGCAGCCGGTCGAGTAGAGGTCGGAGCGGGCGTCGACCTGCTCGCCCTTGGCCTGCTCGGGGGAGAGGTACTGGGCGGTGCCGATGACGGCAGAGGTCTGCGTCATGGTCATCCCGGCGTCACCCATCGCACGGGCGATGCCGAAGTCCATCACCTTGACGTTGCCCTGCCGGGTCAGCATCACGTTGGCGGGCTTGATGTCGCGGTGCACGATGCCGGCCCGGTGCGAGTACTCCAGGGCCTGGAGGATGCCGATGGTCATCTCCAGCGCGCGCTCCGGCAGCAGCCGGCGGCCGGAGTGCAGCAGCTCGCGCAGCGTCGACCCCTCGACGTACTCCATCACGATGTACGGGATGGAGATGCCGTCGATGTAGTCCTCGCCGGTGTCGTACACGGCGACGATCGCGGGGTGGTTCAGGGACGCCGCCGACTGCGCCTCACGGCGGAAGCGGGCCTGGAACGACGGATCCCGGGCCATGTCGGCCCGGAGCGTCTTCACGGCGACGGAACGGCCGAGCCGGGTGTCATGGGCGAGGTAGACCTCGGCCATGCCGCCGCGTCCGAGGACGCCGCCCAGCTCGTACCTGCCGCCTAGGCGACGAGGCTCTTCCATAGTTCCGACCCTCTCCCTCACCCGCCGGTGAGGTTGTGACGTAGGTGTCCCCGCACGCTCTGGGTGACGCCGCGCGGTCCGCGACCGGTTCTCCGGCCGGGCCGTGCGGTGCCTCGCGGGCGGCAACGGGCACACCCGCTGCTGGCGGATACGCTACCGGTCGCACCCCATCGGACCGGAGTCAGCCGTCGGCCGATATCAGACCGGTATCCGCAGGGGGGTGTCGATCGTGACATTCCCCTCACTCCGGACCGGCCCCCTACTTGCCGAGTGCGGCCTGCATCACCGCCTTGGCGATCGGGGCCGCGAGCCGGCCGCCGCTGATGCCGTCGCGGTTCTGCGAGCCGTCCTCGACGACCACCGCGACCGCGACCGACCGGCCGTCCGAGGTCTTGGCCCAGGAGGTGAACCAGGCGAAGGGCAGTCCGGCGTTGTCCTCGCCGTGCTGCGCGGTGCCGGTCTTGCCGCCGACCTGGATCCCGGGGATCTTGGCGTTGGTGCCGGTGCCGTTCTCGACCACCGAGACCATCAGGTCCTGCATCTTCGCCGCGGTGGTCGGGCTCATCGCCTGGGAGAACTGCTTCTCGGTGTGCTTGGAGACGGTGGTCAGCGACGCCGAGCGCTCCTGGTCGACCAGGTACGGCTGCATCAGGCTGCCGTTGTTGGCGATCGCGGCGGAGACCATGGCCATCTGCAGCGGGGTGGCGCGGGTGTCGTGCTGGCCGATCGAGTCCTGCGCGGTGCCGTCCAGGCTGGGGCTGTCCGGGAAGATGCTCTTCTCGGAGCGGACCGGGGTGTCGACGGTGCTGTTGAAGCCGAACTTCTCGGCCTGCGCCCGCATCTTCTCCTTGCCGAGGTCCGCGCCCATCTTGGCGAACACCGTGTTGCAGGACTGGTCCATGCCGGACTTCACGGTGGCGTTCTCGCAGCGCTCGTACGGGCTCTCGTTCTTCAGCTGCGTGCTGGTGTTGGGCAGCGTGTACGGCTCCGGGGTCGACGTGGCGTCGTCGACGTTCTGGTAGAGGCCGTTCTCGAACGCCGCGGTCGCGGTGACCAGCTTGAAGGTCGAGCCGGGCGGATAGGTCTCCTTCAGCGCCCGGTTGAGCATCGGCTTGTTCGGGTCCGCGTTGAGGTCGGTCCAGGCCTTGGAGTCGGCCGAGTCGCTGCCGGAGAAGACGCCCGGGTCGTAGGACGGGGTGGAGACGAGCGCCAGGATCGCGCCGGTCTTCGGGTCGATCGCGACCGCCGCGCCCTTCTTGTTGCCCAGGCCGTCGAAGGCGGCCTTCTGGACCTTGGCGTCGATGGTGGTGACGACGTCGCCGCCGCGCTTCTGCTCGCCGGTCAGCATGTCCAGGGTGTTGCGGAAGAACAGCCGGTCGTCGGTGCCGGAGAGGATGCCGTCCTCCAGGTTCTCCAGCTGGCTGGAGCCGAAGACCTGGGAGGAGTAGCCGGTCACCGGGGCGTACATCGGGCCGTCGACCCAGGAGCGCTTGTACTTGTAGCGCAGGCCGTTGACGAAGTCGGACTTCGTGACCGGCTGGCCGCTGACGATGATGTTGCCGCGCGGGTGGGCGTAGCGGTCGTACAGCTGGCGCTTGTTGTTCTTGTTGTTCGCCCAGGAGTCGGCCTGGACGCCCTGCACCCAGTTGGTGCGCACCATCAGGGCCAGGATCAGCACGAGGCAGAAGATCGAGACCCGGCGGATCGGCTTGTTCATCGGGCGGGTCCTCCCTGGCCCTCGGTGGCCGGGGCCGGTTCGGCCCCGGGGCGGCGGGCGCTGTCGCTGATCTTCAGCAGGATCGCCACGAGTGCCCAGTTGGCGACGACGGACGAACCGCCCTGGGCGAGGAACGGCATGGTCATACCGGTCAGCGGGATCAGCCCGGTCACACCGCCGGCCACGACGAACACCTGGATCGCCATCGCCGAGGCCAGGCCGACGGCGAACAGCTTGCCGAAGGGGTCGCGGGCGGCTATCGCGGTGCGCAGGCCGCGCTGGACCAGCAGTGCGTACAGCAGGAAGATCGCCATCAGGCCGGTGAGCCCGAGCTCCTCGCCGAAGGAGCCCAGGATGAAGTCGCTCTTGGCGGCGAAGGCGATCAGCCACGAGCGGCCCTGGCCGAGGCCGGAGCCGGTGACCCCGCCGGAGCCGAGGGCCATCAGCGACTGGCCGATCTGCTCGGTGGCGCCCTTCGGCGGGTGCGGCGCGAAGGCGGCCATCGGGTCGAGCCAGGCGTTGATGCGGACCTTCACGTGGTCGGCGGTCGAGGCGACCGCGACCGCGCCGCCGATCGACATCAGCAGGCCGAACAGGATCCAGCTGGTCCGCTCGGTGGCGACGTAGAGCATCACCACGAACAGGCCGAAGAACAGGAACGACGTGCCCAGGTCGTTCTCGAAGATCAGGATCAGCAGGCTGACCAGCCAGATCACGACGATCGGGCCGAGGTCGCGGCCGCGCGGCAGGTACAGGCCCATGAACCGGCGGCTGGCCAGGGCCAGGGCGTCCCGCTTGACCATCAGGTAACCGGCGAAGAAGACGGTCAGGATGATCTTGGCGAACTCGCCGGGCTGGATGGAGAAGCTGCCCATCCGGATCCAGATCTTGGCGCCGAAGTCCTCCTCCCGGGACGGGAAGAAGGCCGGCGCGGCGAGCAGGACCAGGGCCACCACCATCGAGATGTAGGTGTAGCGCTGGAGCACCCGGTGGTCCTTGAGGAGGACCATCACCGCGATGAATCCGGCGATCCCGAGGCCCGACCACATCAGCTGGTTCTCGGCCGCGGGGTAGTTGCCCCTGAGCAGCTTGCCCGCCTTGTCCAGCCGCCAGATCATCACCACCCCGAGCCCGTTCAGCAGGGTGGCGATCGGCAGCATCAGCGGGTCCGCGTACGGCGCGAAGCGGCGCACCAGCAGGTGCGCGACCAGCGCCAGGGCGCCCATGCCGAGGCCGTAGCCGAGCATGCCCGCGGGCAGCTTGGAGTCCATCGCGAGGCCGACGTTGGCGTACGCGAGGACCGGCACCAGCACCGCGAAGAGCAGCAGGGCCAGCTCGGTGTTGCGCCGGTTCGGGGCCTCCTGCGGGGAGATGGTGGTGTTGGCCCGTCGGCGCGGGACGGCCCGTTCGGCCGTTGCCCTGCGTCGGCCGGACCGGCCGGTGTCTTCGCTCAGGTCGTAGCTGCTCACGTGGTGACCGCTCCCTGACGGCCGGCAAGCCCGCGCGGGGCGGTCCTATGTCGGATCACGGACGTCACTGCTTCGGGCAGGCGTTGGCCCGGCTGAGTTCGTCTTCGGTCAACTGGTTCGGGTCGCCCTGGGCGCCGGCCGCCGGTGTGGTGGCGTTCGGTGTCGGGGCGGTCGTGCTCGGTGCGGTCGGTGCCGGTGCGGTCGGGGTGGGCGTGGTCGACGGGGCGGCGCTCGGGGCCGCCGCGGCGGGGCCGCGGTTCTTCTCGGTCGGGGTGGGCGTGGTCGTCAGGAACGCGGCCTGGGTGGCCTGCGTCGCCGGGGCCGCCGCCTTGGCGGCCTTCTGGCAGAGCTGGACCCAGCCGTCGAGCTCCTGGACGGTCGACTGGGCGTCCTTCAGGCTGCTCACCGAGATCGTCTTGTTCAGGTGGGCGCGCTGGTCCTGCGGCAGCCACTTGAGCTGGATGCCGCTGTACGAGTCGCGCACCGAGGACAGGCTCAGGCCGGCCAGGTTCTGGTTGATGCCCTGGTAGACGGCGACGTGGTCGCCGTCCTCGCCGACGTAGTACTGGTCCTGCGTCCACTGGTAGCCGAAGTAGCCGGCGCCGCCGAGCAGGCCGAGCGTGACCAGGACGGCCACCGAGATCGTCAGGCCCTTGCGCTTGCGCTTGCGGGGCGGCTCCTCGTCGAAGTCCTCGGTGCCGTACACCGAGGGCTCGGCGGAGCCGTAGCCGTAACCGCCCTCGTAGCCCTCGGCGGGGCCGAAGCCGCCCGTGGCGGGGTCGTAGCCGGCCTCGTAGCCCTCGGCGGGGCCGAAGGCGCCCTGCGGGCCGCGGCCGAGGCCCGCCGCGCGGCCGGCCGGGGTGTCCGCGATCGAGCGGTCGGCGGCGGCCGAGGACGGCGGGGCGTCGGCGACCGCGCCGACCACCACCGGGACGTCGTTGAACTGGCCGCTCATGGTGTCCGTGGCGCCGACGTCGATGACGTCCGCCACGATGCAGGTGATGTTGTCCGGACCGCCGCCGCGCAGCGCGAGCTGGATCAGCTCCTGCACGGTCTGCTCGGGCGAGTAGTAGCTGCCGAGGGTGTCCTGGAGGGTCTGGTGGCTGACCGGGCCGGAGAGGCCGTCGGAGCAGATCAGGTAGCGGTCGCCGGCCCGGACCTCGCGGATCGACAGGTCGGGCTCGACCTGGCCGCGGCCGTCCAGCGCCCGCATCAGCAGCGAGCGCTGCGGGTGGGTCTCGGCCTCCTCGGGCGTGATCCGGCCCTCGTCGACCAGGCGCTGCACCCAGGTGTGGTCCTGGGTGATCTGCACCAGCGAACCGTCGCGCAGCAGGTAGGCGCGGGAGTCGCCGACGTGCACCAGGCCCATCCGCTGGCCCGTCCAGAGCATGGCGGTCAGCGTGCAGCCCATGCCTTCGAGCTGCGGGTCCTCCTCGACCATCTGCCGGAGCCGGTCGTTGGCGCCCTGGACGGCGTCGCCCAGCAGGGTCAGCAGGTCGGCGCCCGGCACGTCCTCGTCCAGCCGGACGATCGAGCCGAGCACCTCGGAGGAAGCGACCTCGCCGGCCGCGGCGCCGCCCATGCCGTCGGCCACGGCCAGCAGCCGCGGCCCGGCGTAGCCGGAGTCCTCGTTCCCCTCCCGGATCAGTCCCTTGTGGGAGCCGGCGGCGAAGCGCAGCACCAGGGTCATGCGACCTGTGCCCCCCTCTGGGTCATGGACGGGATGCTGTCCCTCATGCGCTACTACTTCCGCAGTTCGATGACGGTCCTGCCGATACGGATCGGCATGCCCGGCTGGAGCGGGGTGGGCGCGGTCAGGCGCTGCCGGTCCAGATAGGTGCCGTTGGTGGAGCCTAGATCCTCGACCGTCCACTGCCCAGTCTGATCCGGATAGATCCTGGCATGCCGGGAGGACGCGTAGTCGTCGTCCAGCACGATGGTGGAGTCGTGCGCGCGGCCGAGCGTGATGGTCTGGCCCTGCAGCGCGACGGTGGTGCCGGCCAGCGAGCCCTGGACCACGACCAGCTGGGTCGGGGCGCCGCGACGGCGTCCGCCGCCGGGCTGGGTCTGGGCCGCCGCAGCGGGCGCCGCGGTGGCCGTGGCGGCCGCTCCGGCCGGGGGAGGCGTGGGACGACCCGCGGCCTGGGTGGTCGCGGCGCCGCCCGCCGTGGCGGACGCACCGCGACGGGAGGAGCGCGGGTTCACCTTGGTGCCGAAGAGGTCGCTGCGGATCACCTGGATCGCGACGATGACGAACAGCCACAGCACGGCCAGGAAGCCCAGCCGCATGACCGTGAGGGTCAGTTCTGACATGACCGTCCCGCCAGTCGGTGAGCGAGGCGAGCGAACAATTCGGACACTACCCTTCGACCTGCCGGTAGACGATGGTGGTGGAGCCCACGACGATTCGGGATCCGTCGCGGAGCGTAGCGCGCTGGGTGTGCTGTCCGTCCACCACGATGCCGTTGGTGGACCCCAGGTCGAGCACCATCGAAGGGCTGCCGGGCCGGATCTCGGCGTGCTTGCGGGAGACCCCGGGGTCGTCGATCCGCACGTCGGCCTCGGTCGAGCGGCCGAGCACGCAGGCGGAGCCGGTGATCTGGTGGCGGGAGCCGTTCACCTCGATCCAGCGGCGGACCGAGGCACCGCCGTGGCCGGCGCCGGGGAGGTTGCGGACGTTGCCGCCGGCGGGCGCGGGGGGGCCCGGGGGCATCGCGGGGGGCGCCGCCGGCGGCGGGGGCGCGCCGTACTGCCCGGCGCCGGGCTGCTGCCACGGAGCGCCGGGGGCTGGGGCGGCCGGCGGGCGCTCGTAGCCGGGCTGCTGCGGCTGCGGGGCGTACTGCTGGGGCTCCTCGGCGGCGAGGGTGCGGCTGCGGACCCGGTACAGGCCGGTGTCGAGGTCGTCGGCCTTCTCCAGGTTCACCTGGAGCGGGCCCATGAAGGTGTACCGCTGGGCCTCCGCGTACTCGCGGACCATGCCGGCCAGCTCGGTGCCGAGCTGTCCGGAGTAGGGGCTGAGGCGCTCGTGGTCGTGCGGGCTCAGCTCGACGATGAAGTCGTTCGGCACGACGGTGCGGTCGCGGTTCCAGATGCTCGCGTTGTTGTCGCACTCGCGCTGCAGCGCTCCGGCGATCTCCACGGGCTGGACCTCGGACTTGAACACCTTGGCGAAGGTGCCGTTGACGAGACCCTCAAGTCGCTGCTCGAACTTCTTCAGCACTCCCATGGGGCACCCCCTTCCAGGGTTCGTTCGCCTGCCTGCCGGCCGGATCCCGCCGGGGAACCGGTCATGCCTACTTGCGGTACTTCCGTACTGATCGTATCCACGCCGGGCCCATCCGTACGGTTCCCGGACCGTGTGGTGCCCGGGGGTGGGCTCGGACACACAGGGTGACGCATTCCGGGTACGGCACGCCAGGTGTGCCGGTCGGAGGCGCCGTCCGTCCCTCGGGCACGCGTTCGTCGGGCACCCGTTCGGATGCGGTCGGTCTCGCCGGAGAACCGATTCGGAGCAGCCCTCCGGGTCGTGCTAATGTTTTCCACGTCGGAAGGGCCGCCCCGAAAGGGAGGCCGGAACGAAGAAGCGCGAAGTCCTCATGGTACCGAGCGGTTCGGAAGATCGGTCGGCAACGAGGACAACACCCATGCGCGGGTGGCGGAATAGGCAGACGCGCTGGATTCAGGTTCCAGTGCCCGAAAGGGCGTGGGGGTTCAACTCCCCCCTCGCGCACAGCGAAGCCCCGCAGATCTACGGATCTGCGGGGCTTTCTCGTTTCCCCGGCTCCGCCGGATCGTTCCGGCCCGGCCGGGCGCTTCGGTTCAGGAGCGGGTGGCGGGCAGCTCGGCGCGGACCTCGAAGCCGCCGTCGTGGGTGGGGCCGGCGGTGAGGGTGCCGCCCAGCAGCTGGGCGCGCTCGCGCAGGCCGACCAGGCCGTGGCCGCCGCCGGGGAGGGTCTCGGCCGGGTGCACCGGCGGGGCGTCGTTGCGGACCTCGACCCGCAGCCGACGGCCCTTCGCCCGGACCTTCACGTGCACCGCCGCCTCCGGGGCGTACTTGGTGATGTTGGTGAGCGCCTCCTGCACGGTGCGGTAGGCGGCCCGCTGCACCGCCTCCGGCCAGGGGCGGTCGCCGGGGTTGAGCTCGGCGTCGGCGGCCAGGCCGCTCTCCTCGATCAGCCGGGGCAGGTCGGCCAGCCGGGGCTGCGGGGCCAGCGGGGCGTCCGGCACGCCGCCGGTGCCGCGCAGCACCCCGACCATCTGGCGCAGCTCGTCCAGGGTCCGGACGGACAGCTCGCGGATGGTGCGGGCGGTGGTCACGGCGGCCGGATCGGTGGTGCTGACCTGGAGCGCGCCGGCCTGGATGCTGATCAGGCTGACCTGGTGCGAGACCACGTCGTGCATCTCCCGGGCGAGCCGGCCGCGTTCGGTGATCAGCACCCGCTCGGCCAGCAGCCGGCTCTCCCGCTCCTGGCCGCGGGTCAGCTCGTCCAGCCGGGCGGCCAGCTCGCGGCGGGTGCGGGCGAGCAGCCCGGTGGCGGCCGGGCCGGCGGCCAGCATCACGGCCTGGATGGCGTCGAGGGCGGTGGCCCGGCTCAGGTCGAAGACGTCGGCGGGCAGCGGCCAGTGGAAGAACTCGACCAGGGCGAAGAGGACGCCGCAGGCGACCACGATCCGCGGGCGGGGGCGCTCGGCGGCCACCGTGTAGACGGCGGTGATCGGGGCCAGCCAGATCTCCTCCACCCAACTGCCGGGCATGGTGAGCAGCAGCACCGTGACCGGGAAGCGGCGGCGCCAGAACAGTGCGAGGGCGGCCACGGTGGAGAGGGTCAGCTGCCACCAGGTGGTGTCGCGGGCCACCAGGGCCGCGTCCAGCAGGGAGTACAGGACGGGCAGCAGCAGCATCAGCCAGGGCGCGGTGCACCAGGCCGGGAGCCGTCGGGACGGCAGCGGGTCGGCGGTCGTCATGCCCCGTCGCCGGGCTTGGGCCGGACCAGGCCGGCCCGGTGGGCGAGGACGGCGGCCTGCACCCGGTTCGCGGCGCCGAGCTTGCCGAGGATCGCGCTGATGTGGTCCTTGACGGTGCCGGTGCCGAGGAAGAGGCGGTCGGCGATCTCGGCGTTGGACAGGCCCTCGCCGAGCAGCGCGAGGACGTCGAGCTCCCGGCTGGTGAGGGTGCGGGCGAGCGCGGTCGCCTCGGCGTCCGGGCCGCCGCCGTCCACGTAGCCGCCGATCACGGTGCGGGTGACGGTCGGGGAGAGGATGTTGCCGCCGGCCGCGAGCACCCGGACCGCGTGCACCAGCTGCTCGGGGGCGGTGTCCTTGAGGAGGAAGCCGGCGGCGCCGCCCCGCAGCGCGGTGCCGATGAACTCGTCGGTGTCGAAGGTGGTGAGCATCGCCACGGCGGGCGGGTCGGGCTGGGCGCGCAGGCGGCGCAGCACCGAGATGCCGTCGAGGTCGGGCATCCGGATGTCGAGCAGCACCACGTGCGGGCGCAGCCGCTGGACGTGCTCCTCGGCCTGGCCCCCGGAGCAGTCGCCGACCACCTCAAGGTCGGGGGCGGAGCCGACGATCAGGCCGAGGCCGGAACGGACCAGGATCTCGTCGTCGACGATCAGCACGCGGGTGGTGGTGATGGTGCCTCCTCGGTTCGGGCGGCCGGGTGGGGGCGGTCCGCGTGGGTCGTTTCCGAGGGTAGGGGTAGCGGGGTCGGGGCGCCGAACGTGTGGGGGATGGCGACCCCCGCCGTTCGGCGGGGGTGGGAATCCGCTACCCGGTTCACGTAATTCTCAGGCTTCGTGGGGAACCATGGAGTTGGCTGACCCTTTCCGGCCCGCTCCCCCCACCTGGGCGGACGGTCGGACGGGTGTCGCCGGTCAGTCCGTCGGGCCCGTGCGGGCGCCCGGCGCCGGGCCGTACGCGGATGCGCCCCACCATCTGATCGTTTGGAATTGAGCTGTGTCGTCCACTGTGAAGTCGGAGCCGTCCGCCACCTCTCCCGGGCCCCGGCCCGTCGGTGTGCTCGACCGCTGGCGCCCGAGGGCCGCCGTCGCCTCCGTCTGGTACCTGCGCCTGATCGCGCTGCTGAACGTGGCGACGGTGCTGCTGGTGCCCTTCCGCAACCAGGTCAGCGAGCACAACGAGGGTGAGTACTTCACCCCGTACCTGATGACCTCGGGCCTGGCCAGCGCGGTGCTGTCGGTGTTCCTCGCCATCGCGATGCGGCGGCGGAAGCGGGCCGCGTGGATCTTCAACGCGGCGCTCGGCGGGCTCTTCGCGCTGCTCTACCTGGCGCTCATGGCACTTCCGGACGAGCGTTTCCACGCGCATCCGCTCAACTACTTCTCCACGATCCTGACCTGCCTGTTCGTGCTGGCACTGCTGGTCGGGCGCAAGGAGTTCACGTCCAAGGGGGACAGCTCCAACCCGAAGACCGCAGCGGCCACCTTCGTCGGCGGGCTGCTGTTCGGCGGCCTGGCCGGTTCGCTGTTGGTCTGGGCGACCAACGAGCTGTCCGGCGCGGGTTTCTGGGACCTCTTCCGGTACTCGGTCGGCCGGATGATCACCATCACGCCGTCCGAGCACCTGCGCTCGGTGATCGCCGCGCCGACCTGGGTGAACGCCGCGATCAACGCGATGGGCGGGGTGCTCTTCCTGCTGGTGCTGTACGTGGCCTTCCGCAGCCCGCGGGGCACCGAGCTGCTGACCGCGGAGGACGAGGCGAAGCTGCGCGGGCTGCTGGAGAAGCAGGGCGAGCGGGACTCGCTCGGCTACTTCGCGCTGCGCCGGGACAAGGCGGTGATCTTCTCCCCCAGCGGCAAGGCGGCGGTCACCTACCGCGTGGTCGGCGGCGTCTCGCTCGCCTCGGGCGACCCGATCGGCGACCCGGAGGCCTGGCCCGGTGCGATCGACGCCTGGCTGGCCGAGGCCCGCGAGCACGCCTGGGCGCCGGCCGTGATGGGCGCCTCCGAGGAGGCCGGGGTGATCTACGCCCGGCACGGGCTGGACGCGCTGGAGCTGGGTGACGAGGCGATCGTCGAGCTGGACGAGTTCTCGCTGGACGGCCGCGCGATGCGGGTGGTCCGGCAGGCGTACAACCGGGTCAAGCGGGCCGGGTACACGGTGCGGATCCGCCGCCACGAGGACATCGCGGAGGCGGAGATGGCCGCGCTGGTGGCCAAGGCCGACGAGTGGCGCGACGGGGCGACCGAGCGCGGCTTCTCGATGGCGCTCGGCCGGCTCGGCGACCCGGGCGACGGCCGCTGCGTGATGCTGGAGTGCAGCGACGGCGAGGGCGAGCTCAAGGCGCTGCTGAGCTTCGTCCCGTGGGGACCGGACGGGCTCTCGCTGGACCTGATGCGCCGGGCCCGGGACACCGAGAACGGCCTGATGGAGTTCATGGTGATCGAGCTGCTGCAGCGCGCCGACGAGGTCGGGCTGAAGCGGGTGTCGCTGAACTTCGCGATGTTCCGCTCGGTTTTCGAGCGCGGTTCGCGGCTGGGGGCCGGACCGGTGCTGCGGCTGTGGCGTTCCGTCCTGGGTTTCTTCTCGCGCTGGTGGCAGATCGAGTCGCTGTACCGGGCGAATGCCAAGTACCGGCCGATCTGGGAGCCGCGCTACCTGCTGTTCGAGAAGAGCAGCGAGATTCCGCGGATCGGCATCGCCAGCGCGCGCGCCGAGGGCTTCATCGTCGCGCCGAGCCTGCCCGCCCTGTTCCGACGCCGGCACGCCGGAACCGCCGTGGTGGCGCCCCGGGAGCCGGTGGCGGCCCGGGACGGGAAGGGGTAGCCCTCCGTCGGGGGGCGGAGGGGGCCGGTCGGTCGAATGGGGGTCCGGAGGGGGGACGAGTCTCCCCCCTGAGGATGACCCTTATCCCCATCCGTGCCGATGTGCCTTTGTTAAGAGGCTTCTAATGTTGGACTAGACGAGAGTTCGGGGATTCGGAGAAACGGCTGTGATTTTCAGGACCCACGCGGGGGGCGTGCGAAAGGGGCCGCTGGCGCTAGCCGGAACGGCCGCTGTCGCCGAGTGGGGAACGTTGTTCGTGACGGTGCGGAACACGGTGGTGCGAAAGAAGTTCGCAGCGGTTCCGTTGGCCACGCTGGCGACGTTTCTGATCCTGCTGTTCAGCATCGTCCAGCACCTGCCGGGCGGTGAGCACTTCGTCAATCGGATCGGGGTGGTGCGGGCGGCGCTGCCGCTGGACGTCTCGCTGCTGCGGACTCCGCTGTCGCTGTACGTCCCGGCGCTGGACCTGCCGGTCTGGGGGGCGCTGGCCCAGGTGTTCGTGGTCTTCGCGATCGCCGAGATCGTGCTCGGCCGGCGGATGACCCTGGTGGTCGCCTACACCTGCACGCTGGCGGGCACGCTCTTCGCCCGGGTGGGCGTCGCGATCGGGCCGCACCACCTGTTCGGCTTCCCGAAGTGGGTCGCCTACGTGCGGGACACCGGGCCGTCGGCCGCGGTGGTGGCGCTGGCGATCTGCATCGCGTTCCGGTGCCGGGCCTGGTTCACCGCCTGCCTGGTGGTGGCCGTGATGGTCGGCGAGGCGGTCGTGCTGCCGAACCTCGCGGGCCTGGAGCACGTGGTCGCGGTGATCACCGCGCTGCTGATCGCCGTCTCCGTCGAGGTCTTCGGGGACTTCTGGCCGCGGGTGCTGGCCGGGGTCGGCGCCGCCACCTCGGTGGCCACGGCCGCCTCGCGGGAGGTCGCGGTGGAGGCCCGGCGGCGCCGGCCGGCCGGGGCGCTCATCCCCTGACGGACAACCGTCCACGCCTGACGGCCGCGTACGGACACCCGTACGCGGCCGTCAGGCGTGCGGGAGGGGCAGTTCGAACCAGACGACCTTGCCGACGGCCTTGCGGGCGGTGCCCCAGCGTTCGGCGAGCTTGGTGACCAGGGTGAGGCCGCGGCCGGTCTCGCCGAGCTGCTCGGCCGGCTCCAGCGAGGGCAGGTTGTGGTTGTCGTCGCTGACCTCGACCAGCAGCTTGTCCACCCGGATCAGCTGCAGCTGGACGCGGTCCCGGGCGACCCGCACGGCGTTCGTCACCAGCTCGCTGACCAGCAGCTCGGTGGTGTCGCTGAGGGCCTCCAGGTGCCATCCGGCCAGCTGCTCGCGGACCAGCGAGCGGGCGCGGCGGACCTCGCGCTGGTCCACCGTGAGGTCCCAGGTGGCCACCTCGGACGGGGCGACCCCGTCGAAGCGGGCCACCAGCAGGGCCACGTCGTCCTTGCGGTCGTCCGTGTGCAGGCGGCGCAGCACCTCGTCGCAGGCCTGCTCGGGGCTCTGCTGCGGGTCGATCAGGTTGCCGCAGAGCGCGGCGAGGCCCGCTCCTATGTCCCCGCCCCGGACCTCGACCAGGCCGTCGGTGCACAGCACCAGCATCGAGCCGTCCGAGACGTCGATGGTCTTGGCGACGAACGGCACCCCGCCGACGCCGATCGGCGCGCCGGCCGGGATCTCCAGCAGCTCGCCGGTGCCGTCCGGGTGCACCAGGACGGGCGGGACGTGGCCGGCGCTGGCGAGCTCGCAGGTCCGGTTGATCGGGTCGTAGACCGCGTACAGGCAGGTCGCGAGGTGGTCGTCGCCGAGCTTGTGGGCCAGGTTGTCCAGGTGGCGCAGCAGCTGGCCGGGCGGCAGGTCCAGGGCGGCGAGGGTCTGCATGGCGGTGCGGAAGCGGCCCATCGCGGCGGCCGAGTGGATGCCGTGGCCCATCACGTCGCCGACCACCAGGGCGACCCGGCTGCCGGGCAGCTGGATCGCGTCGAACCAGTCGCCGCCGACCTCGGCCTTGGGGTCGCCGGGCAGGTAGCGGTGGGCGATCTGCACCCCGGGGATCTGCGGCGGGCGGGTCGGGATCATCGAGCGCTGCAGGGTGGTGGCGACCCTCGCCTCGGCGCGGTGCAGCCGGGCGTTGTCCAGCGACAGCGCGGCGCGGACGGCCAGTTCCTTGAGGGTCGCGGCGTCGCTCTCGTCGAAGGGGGCGCGGTCGGGCAGCCGGAGCAGCTTGAGGATGCCCAGCACGGTGCCCCGGGCGGAGAGCGGGACGACCAGCATCGAGCGGCCGGAGACCACCGGGGCCAGCCGGGCGCCGCCGAGCGCGATCGCGTAGTCGACCGCGACGTCGGCGCTGACCACCGGGACCAGCACCGGCTGGTTCAGCTGCAGGGCCATCCCGGGCGGGGTGCGGCGGGGCATGCTGACCAGCGAGCCCTCGGTGAGCACGTGGTCCCAGGCACCGCCGGTCTGGTTGTAGACCAGGGCGACCCGGCGCAGCATGGTGTCGTCGTCCGGGCGGGCGACCGGCAGCTCGGAGTCCGAGATCAGCCCGTCCACCAGGTCCACGCAGGCGAAGTCGGCGACCCGGGGGACCAGCACCTGGCACAGCTCGTGCGCGGTGAAGCCGAGGTCCAGGGTGGTGCCGACCTTGCCGCCGACCTCGTTCAGCAGCGCCAGCTGCTCGCCGGCCTGGCCGTTGGTGAGGAACGGGCCGAGCCGTCCGGACGGCGGGCCCTCGGCGCTCGCGGGCGCGGGGACCGGGACGGGCACGGCGGCGGGCGGGGCCTGGTCGGCGCGGAGCGTCGGGTGGTCCGTGGCGGACGACTCGACGGCGGCTCGGTCGATGGTGGCTCCTCCTCCCGTGGGTGTGGGCACCTCCCGGCCGGAGGCCGGGGGAGGCACGGACGGGCCGCCGCCCGCGGCGGCGCCGCTGACGGCGGCGACGGGCTGGGCGACGGGCTGGGGGACGGACAGGTCGGCGGTGTCGCGCGGGGCGGTGTCGCGTTGGGCCGTGTCGCGCTGGGCCGGGAGCTGAGCGGTCGGACAGCGGCCGGGCGCGATCTGCTCGGGCTGCGGCGGCGGGCCGACCCGGGCGGCGCGCTGCTGCGGCGTCGGGTAGCGGCGGCCCAGGCCGGCGGCCGCGTGCGCCGTCCCGGTCTGCGCGTCGGCGGGCAGCACCGGGAGCACGGTGACCGCGTCCAGCCGCAGGGCGGGCAGCCCACCGAGCCCGATCGCGGTCAGCATCGCCGGGCGGTGGGCGGCGGGCAGCAGCCGGGCCAGCGGCTCGGGCACCCGGTCGCTGGGCGCGGTGAGGGTGGCAGCCAGCCCGTGGAAGCCGCCCCGGGCGGCGGGGGCGGCGGCGAACGGCAGCAGCCGCTCGCCGAGCGCCAGCCGGGGGCCGGCGGTGCGCAGCGGGCGGGCGTCGGCGGCCAGGGCGAGCAGCCCGCCGGACGGGCCGGGCAGTGGGTAGGCCCACCAGAGCACGTCGCGCTGGTGCTCCTCGCGGTCGGTGACGGTCAGCCGGCCGGCCCAGGGGCGGCCGGCCGCGGTCAGCTCGGCGAGGGTGTCGAAGGCGTCGCAGGCGCGGCGGACGGAGCACCGGCCGAGCGCCCGCGACTCCACCGCGGGCAGCAGGCCGGAGGCCGGGCGGTCGTGGGCGACGTCGGCGCGGTGCCCGAACAGCTCCTCGGCGGCCCGGCCCCACTGCGCGATCCGGCCGGACCGGTCGACCTGGACGAGGGCGAGCCGCAGCAGGGCGGCCACGCCCGTCGGGTGGTCGCCCGGTTCGGTTCCGTCGGCCGCCGGACGCGGTGTGGAGTTGGACTCGGCCACCATGGATTCGGTCTGCTCCCGCCTGGCCGCCACGCCTGGAGGCGGCCGTCTCTCCGGAGGAAGGCACGCTGCGGATACCAGCGAAGCACGGACCGGGCCGGGCTTGATACCGAAACGGGGAGATTCCTCAGTATCGGTTGCGTGTCGCGCGTCGCGCGCCGGTCCGTACCCCCGGTTCACCCGGACGGGGCTTTCGCGCGCGGCGGTAGGGTGGCAGGCCGGACCGCCCGCGCGGCGGCCCCGCAGGACGCAGCCGCCCGGACGAGACAGAGGCGAGAAGTGAGCGCGCAGAGCCCCGCCCGCTGGACGGACCCGGAGCAGCAGGAGCTGGAGGAGCGGGTCGCCGCCGCCGAGCTCGCCTGGCTCAGCATGGACGTGGACGTGCAGACGCTGCGGGTCGAGATCGACAACTTCGCCCTGATCCACCACCAGCTGCTCGGCCCGCTCTACGCCCGGCTGGACGAGCTGGACGCACTGGTCGCCGAGGCGGTCGCGGCCCGCACCGGCCGGCCCGAGGACCTGCGCCGGGCCGCCGAGGCACGGCAGCAGGTCGAGGAACTGCCCGACCTGGACGCGCTGTTCGACTCCGTCCAGGAGCAGCGGGAGCAGTCCGGCCGGGGGGAGGAGGCGGCCCCGCCGCCGCCCGCCGCGCCGACCCGGGTGCGGCCCGGCAGGGAGGCCCAGCGGATCTACCGCGAGCTGGTCCGCCGCGCCCACCCCGACCTGACCACCGACCCGGCCGAGCAGCAGCGCCGGGCCGCCTTCCTGGTCAGGGTCAACGAGGCCTACGCGTTCGGCGACGCCGCCGCACTGGAGGGCCTGGCCGCCGAGTGGTCCACCGCGCCCGAGGCCGCCCCCGCCGTCGACGCCCCCGACCGGTCGGACTGGCTGCGCCGCCGGCTGGACTGGCTGACCGCCAAGATCGCCGAGACCGCCACCGAGCAGGTCCGGCTGGAGCTGACCCCGATGGGCCAGCTGCTCGCCCTCGCCCCGCAGGACCCGGACCGGCTGCTGGAGCAGCTCGCCGAGGAGCTGCTGGCCAAGGCCGCCGACCGGCAGGCCGAGCTGGAACGGCTGCTCGGCGGCCCCGGCCCGGTGGACGGCGACGGTTCCCAGCCGGTGGGCGACAATGGCACGGACCCGATCCACCCCCAGCCTTCCCACGCCCAGGAGAGCCACACGATGTTCGCGCAGATCCCCACCGCCGACGCCGCCGCCGTGCCCGCCGACGCCGCCCTGCTGGACGTGCGCGAGCAGGACGAGTGGGACGCCGGGCACGTGGACGGCGCGCTGCACATCCCGCTGGGCCAGGTGATCGCCCGGCTCGGCGAGCTGCCCGACGAGAAGCTGTACGTGCTCTGCCGGGTCGGCGGCCGCTCCGCGCAGGTCGTCCAGTACCTGGTCCAGCAGGGCCGGGACGCGGTGAACGTGGACGGCGGGATGCACGCCTGGCAGGGCGCAGGCCGTCCGATGGTGAGCAGCACCGGCCAGGACGCCTTCGTCCTCTAGGGACCCGTCTTCAAGGGGCCCGTCGGCAAACCCCCGCCCGGCACCCGGTAGGGCAGGATGGGCGCGCGCGAGCGCGCCGGTACCGGGCCGGGGGTGCCCGCCGACCGGGCTGGGGAGGCCATGACGGAGACGACGGACCGGCCGGCCGCGGGGAGGGCCTGGTCGAAGCCCGCGCAGCTCGTCCTCGGCCTCGCCGGGGCGGCCCTGATCGGCGGCACCGGCCTGTTCCTCGCCGCGGTGTTCCTGCACGTCGCGCCCGCCAACGCGCTGTCCCGGCAGTACCGGACCGTGGTCGACGGCGTGGTGTACCCGGAGTTCGAGCAGAACTGGAAGCTGTTCGCCCCCAACCCGCTGCAGCAGAACGTCGGCCTGGACGCCCAGGTGCGGACCGTCGCGCCCGGCGGTGCGACCACCACCCGCGACTGGACCGGGCTGACCGCGCAGGACATCGCCGCGATACGGGGCAACCCGGCGCCCAGCCACGTCGACCAGAACCTGCTGCGCCGGGCCTGGGACTTCTACGACGGCTCGCACAACCCGCAGGACGAGACGCCGGCCAACGCGCGCGGCAAGCTCGCCGAGCAGTACCTGAAGCGGATCGCGCTGCAGCGGATCGGCCGGGAGGCGGGCGGCGAACGGATCCTGGAGATCAGGTTCCGGGTGACCACGGTGACCGTGCCGCCGCCGTCCTGGAGCGGCGAGGCCGCGCCGCCGGAGCCCAAGGTGCGGGAGCTTCCGTGGTGGCCGGTCGCGGACGAGGACTACCGGGGACTGCTCGGATGAACGCGGTGTCGGCGCGGGACCCCCGGCCGGACGGCGCTGCGGTGCCGGACGCCGCGGCGCCGGCGGACGGCGTTCCGCGGCAGGCCGTCGCCGGGCAGCCGCCCGTCCCCGGGCCGGACGCGCCGGCGCCGCGCGGGCCGAGAGCGACCGAACTGATCGGACGGGCCGTCGGGGCCTTCACCGGGCGGGTGCTCGGACGCCACCAGGCCGCGGCGGTGCGGATCGGGTTCGGGCTGGTCTGGCTCGCCTATCTGCTGCGCGAGTGGCCCAACCGGCGGGTGCTGTACGGCGACCGCTCCCCCTGGTCGATGGAGCTGGCAGACCGGCTGCTGGGGGACGACGGGGCGTTCACCGTGCTGCCCTGGTTCGGAGGCCGGCCCTGGTTCGAACTGGTCTACCACCTGGCGGTGCTGGCGGCCCTCGGCGTGCTGCTGGGCTGGCGGACCAGGGCGAGCACCGTGCTGTTCCTGGTGACGGTGCTGTCGCTGCAGAACCGCGACGTCTTCCTCGGCGACGGCGGCGACAACGTCGTCCACCTGATGGCGGTCTACCTGGTCTTCACCCGTTGCGCCGAGGTCTGGTCGCTGGACGTCCGGCGGGCTCGGCGCACCGGGCGGGGCGGCCCCGGCGGGGTGGCGCTCTGGGCCGTCCTCGGGGCCGTCCTGGCGGTCTGCCAGTTCGGCGGCTTCGCCGGCGGGAACCTGACCTGGACCAGCCCGGACTTCCCCCACCTCGGCTGGTCGCCGCTGTTCTGGGGACTCTGGGCGGTCGCCGGGGTCTGGTGGACCGTCGGGCGGCTGCGGCCGGACGGCGAGCTCCGGGCGGTGCTCGACGCGCTGGCCACCATGGTGCACAACTGCGCGATGCTGGTGATCGCCGTCGAGGTGGTGCTGATCTACGCCACGGCCGGCTGGTACAAGGTGCAGGGCTCGCGCTGGCAGGACGGCACCGCGCTCTACTACCCGGTGCACCTGGACTACTTCACCCCCTGGCCCGGGCTGTCCGCGCTGGTCGGCTCGGCGCTGCTGCCGGTCTTCCTGATCTCCTACGGCACCGTGGTCCTGCAGGTGGCCTTCCCGTTCACGCTGCTCGACCGGCGGGTCAAGAACGTTCTGCTGGCCGTCATGATGCTGGAGCACATCGGGATCGCGGTGGTGCTCGGGCTGCCGGTGTTCTCGCTGGCGATGATCGCCGCGGACGCGGTGTTCCTGCCGACCGGGGCACTGCTGTGGGCGGCGTCGCGCGTGCGTCGGATCCGTACCCGCCTGATCCGGCGGGAGCCCGGGCCCTAGGATGTCGGTATGTCCTGGTTCGCCGCACTTCGTGACACCGCGCGGACCGGACTCACCCTGGACCGGGCGCTCACCGACCCCAAGCGGGCCGTGCGCGGGGCGGTCGCCGTCGCGCTGGTGCTCTTCCCGACGCTCGCGCTCGGCGGCGTCCCGCTCGCCACCTCGGCCGCGATGGGGGCGTTCATCGCCGGCTCGGCCACCTTCCAGCGCAGCTTCCGGCCCCGCGCCAGCCTCGCCGTCGCGGCCGGCCTCGGACTCGGCATCAGCACCTTCCTCGGCTACCTGGCTGCAGGGGTGTACGGGCTGTTCCCGGTGCTGCTCGCGGTGTGGGCCTTCGGCGCCGGGCTGTCCTGGGCGCTCGGGCCCACCGCCGGGGTGGTCGCGACCAACACGGTCTCGGTGATGCTGATCGTCGTCCAACTGCCGGTCAGCACCGTCACCGCGCTCGGCCACGGCCTGGTCGCCGCCCTCGGCGGGGTCGTCCAGGCCGTCGTCATCACCGTCTGGCCGATCGGGAGTTGGACCGCCCAACGCGCCGCCCTCGCCGACACCTACGCCGAACTCGCCGACTACGCGCGTCGGTTGCGGCAGGACCCGACCGCGCACGTCGACCCGGAACCGTTCATGACCGCCCGGCACGCCTCCGCCGTGACGCCCTGGCAGGACCGCCACCGGCCGCCCGAACTGCGCGGCCTGCGCGGCCTCGCCGAACGCGTCCGGCCCACCCTCGCCGCGCTCGCCGACCCCAAGGTCGGCGCCCCCGGCGAAGGGCCCGAACGCGACCGGGCCCGGGAGGTGCTGGCCGCCGCCGCCGAAGTCATGGACGCCCTCGCCCGGGCGATCCGCACCGGCGACCCCGTCCGGCTCCCCCGGTCCGCGCCCGCGCTCACCCTGATCCGGCCGGACGACGAGGGACCACGGCTGCGGGGCGCCGCCCGGCGGTCCGCCCGACGGCTCGGCGGACTGCTGCGGAAGGCCGCGGACACCCTGGACCGCAACGACGCGGACACCATCACCACCCCCGTGGTCGGCGCCGGCGGGGCGCTGCACAAGCCGACGATCGGCCGGATGCTGCCCGTCGCCGCGCGGACCGTCCGGCGGCAGCTGCACCCCCGTTCGGCGATCTTCCAGCACGCCGTACGGCTCGCCGGGGTGGTCACCGCCGCCTACCTGCTCGCCCGGCTGGCCGGGTTCCACCACGGGTACTGGGCGCCGATGACCGCCGCCATGGTGATGCGGCCGGACTTCGCGCAGACCTACAGCCGGGGCGTCGCGCGGCTGGCCGGGACGGTCGTCGGCGTCGCGGTCTCCACGCTGGTGGTGCAGCTGGCCCACCCCGGGGAGTGGGTGCTGGCCGCGCTCGCGGTGGTCTGCATCGGCGGGGCGTACCTCGCGTTCCGGACCGGGTACGCGCTGACCACCGTCGGAATCTCCACCTACGTGGTGTTCCTGCTCGGGCTGCAGGAAGGGAACCCGCTGGTCACGGCCGTCGAACGGGTCGGGCTCACGCTGCTCGGCGGATCGATCGCGCTGGTCACGTACGCGCTGTTCCCCACCTGGCAGACCGCGCGGCTCGGGGAACGGCTCGCCGAGTGGCTCGCCGCCGCCGGGCGGTACGCGGGAGCGGTGATCGCCTGCTACGAGACACCGGCGGCGCCGCGGGGGCGGGCCGTGCGGAGCGCGCTGCTGGACTCGCGGGAGGCGCGGTCCGAACTCATCCAGGCGATGCAGCGGGCCGACGCCGAACCGGGGCGGCACGAATCCGGACTGGAAGGGGTGAGCCGGCGCCAGATCGACCGGGCCGTGGCGGCGGTCGGAGCGCTCGGGCGGGCGGCGGTGCTGCTGGAGGCGCACCTGCCGGTGACGGACGCCGATCCGGTGCCGGGGACGGCGGCGTACGCGGAGGAGCTGCGGCTCGCCACGGCGCTCGCGGCGGCGGCGCTGCTGACCGGGCAGGCGGTGGAGTTCGGAGCGGTGCGGGCGGCGCAGGCCTGGCTGGAGGAGGGGCTGGCGGGGGCGCCGGCGGGGGTTCAGCGGGACGTGGTGCGGGCGGGGGTGCGGTTGGTGGGGCAGGCGTTGCGGGATCTGGAGCGGGCTTTGCGGGGCAGTGCGGAGGGGCGGTAGGGGGTGGGCTTTCGGGAGGGTGGGGGTGGAGGGCCGGGGGGGGGGGGGGGGGGGGGGGGGGCGGGGGCGGGGGGGGTGGGGGGGGGGGGGGGGGGGCGGTGGGGGGGGGGGGGGCGGGGGGGGGGGTGGGGAGCACGAC
>NZ_JBIWNL010000028.1:83073-116452 GCF_044767225.1 Kitasatospora sp. NPDC101447 | reverse complement strand
TCAGCCGGACGGGCGTAGGCCACCCGGCCCACGCCCGCCAACAAGATCAACACCTAGTCCAAACGGGTGCCGTACACCTAGATCGTGATAGTCCCGAGGGTGGAGGGGAACCGGCCCGCCGGCGTTCTATGACCGGCCTGTGGGTGGGGGCCAGGGGGTGGGGTGGGGGTTGAGGGTGGAGAGGGATTGGCGGAGGCGGCGGACGGCGGGGTGGTGGGGGCCGTCGCGGCGTTCGCGGTCGAGGAGGAGAGGGAGCAGCCACTGCCAGGCGTTCTGCGGGTCGCCGGTGGCCGCGAGGTGGAGGCCGATGCGTTCGCGCAGGTCGTAGGTCCGCTCGGGGTCGGTGTCGAGGCCGGATTCGAGGCGGGCGGTGTGGGCGGTGAGGAGGGCCTGGTACTCGGCGAGGGCTTCGGCGCCGTGGCCGAGGTGTTCGAGGCAGATCGCGGCACGGTAGCGGTGGTCGAGGCCTTGGGGGCCGTGCGGGCCGCCGTCGGCGGTGGCGGCCAGGCGGCGGTACTCGGGGAGGGCCTGCCGGGAGTGGCCCTCGTGGAGGAGGGTGCGGGCGTAGATGGTGCGGATGGTGCGGACCAGGGGTGCGGCGTCACCGAGTTCGGCCTCGGCGCGGGGCAGCAGGCCGGCGGCGAGGTCGAGGACCTCGGTGTGACGGCCGGCGTCGACGAGGTCCGAGAGACGGGCGCACTGGGCACCCAGGTCGGGGAGCGACGGCGGCGGAGTGGCGGGAGCGGGCGGAACCACCGGAGCCGCCGGTACGGGAGGAACGGACGGGACGGGCGTGCGCAGGAACGGGCTCGGTTCCGGGCGGACCGGCGGCTCCGGGGCGACGGCGGCGGGTTGCGGTTGGTGCGGGAACCGGTACGGCCGTACGGGGTCGGGCAGCGGCGTGTAGCGGGGCTGCGGGGTGCCCGTGGCCGGGGGCAGCAGCGGGAGCAGCCGCCCGTACACGGTCTGGGCGTCGGCGGGGCGGTCGGCGGGCTGGTTGGCGAGGAGGTCGAGGACCAGCCGCTCCAGTCCGTGCGGCACGTCGGGGCGCAACTCCCGCAGCGGGACGGGCGGTTCGTCGACGTGTCGGCGCAGGACGCCGAGCGCGGTGGGCGCCCGGAACGGCTCCTCGCCGGCGAGCATCTCGTGCAGCAGGCAGCCCAGCGCGTAGAGGTCGCTGCGCGGGTCGGTGGTGGCGGCGAGGGCCTGTTCGGGGGCCATGTAGGAGGGGCTGCCGACGGGCACGCCGGTGAGGGTGAGGCGGGTGGCCTCGGTGTCGAGGGCGGTGGCGATGCCGAGGTCGAGCAGGACGGTGCGGCCGTCCTCGCGGACCATGACGTTGCTGGGCTTGAGGTCGCGGTGGACCACCGGGATGGCGTGGACGGCGGCCAGCGCGGTGCAGAGCTGGGCGGCGACGGCCACGGCGCGCTCGATGGGGAAGGGCGCGTCCTCGGCGATGAGGTCGGCCAGGCTGACACCCGGGATGCGCTGCATGACGAGGTAGAGCTCGCCCTCGTCCTCGCCCGCGTCGAAGACGGTGACCAGTCCGGGGTGGTCGAGCGCCGCCGTGACCCGGCACTCGCGCAGGAACCGGCGGCGCAACTCGTCGCCGTGGCTGCCGCGTTCGCCGCCGGTACGGCCGGTGCCGCCGGGGAGCAGGTGCTCGGGGCGGAGCAGCTTGACCGCGACCGCGCGGTGCAGGCGCTCGTCCCGGCCGGCCCAGACCTGGCCCATGCCGCCGTGGCCGATCTTCTCGGTGAGCCGGTAGCGGTCGGCGATCAGCCGGGTGGTGGTCACGGCTGGTCCTTGCGGGCCTGCCGGCGCAGCAACTCGCCGAGCTCGCGCAGGTCGTGGGCGGTCCCGGGGGCCGGGGTGGCGGGCGCGGAGGGAGCCGGGGGCGCGGTGGGAGCGGCCGGTGCGGGAGCGGCGGCCGGCGCGGGTGCGCCGTACCCGGGCACGGTCGCCGCGTACGGCGGGGCGGGCGGCGAGCCGTACGGCGCGGGGTAGGGCGCAGCGGCCGGTGCCGCGTACGGTGCTGCCGCCTGCGGCGCGGGCCGGCCGGACTCCCACACCGCGCGGCGGTCCATCAGCAGGAAGTGCACCGTGGGCGCCAGCCACAGCACGACCAGGGTGATCTGGCCGGTGGTGTCGGCGGTCGGGTCCTGGAGGCTGCCGGCGATTCCGGCGGAGACCATCAGGGTCAGCAGCAGCGCGCAGAACACCACGGCGCCGACGATGTCGTACGCCCGTCTGCGCCGGACCGCCAGCACCAGCGAGGGGACGACGCCGAGCAGGCCGACCGTCAGCAGCGGGGCCAGCGCGCACGCGACCCGCACGGGCGTCCCGAATCGGCCGGGCACCGGAGCCCGGCCGGCACCCGGCCCCGCGCCCGCCGGCGGAACCGCGCCCGTCACCGGAGCCGTGCCCGGCCCGTACGGCGCGCCCGGCCCGTACGGCGTGCCGCCGGGCGGCGGTCCGAACTGCCCCGGGTACTGCCCTGACATGCGCGCTCCTGAGCTGGTGAGGACCGGTGGCGGTGCGAACGGTCCAGCACACCGTACCGTCCGGCCCGGTCGGCCCGGAGGCCTTCCGTCCGCTCGGTGCCGCATCGGTATCGCGCCGGTACCGCCCCGCTACTGGGCCGCCACCCGGCCGACGGCGGACCGCCGCTGAGCCTGCGTCACCTCAGTCGGTCGGCGGCGCCAGGGTGCCCGTCGCCAGTGCGTCCGTCGCGCCCTGGACCAGGGTGCGTCCGAGGGCGGCGGCCTGGGCGAGAGCGGTGTCGAAGGCGGCGAGGCCGGCGAAGGCGGCGCCGAGCCGCCGCTGGGCGGAGAGCGGGAGGCGGGGCAGCTCGACCCGGCGGATGTCGAGGCGGGCGGTGGTGGTGGCGTGGCTGGCGGCGCGCCGGGTGCCGGCGGTGGAACGGAAGTGGCCGGCCAGGAACTCGGGGTCGAGGGCGGCCGGGTCGGGCCGCAGCAGGTGGAGTTGGCGTCCGAGGGCGGCGCCGACCAACGGGCCCTCGGCGGGGACGACGCGGGCGGTGCCGCCGCCGAGGGCGGGGACGAGGACGTCGCCGGGCCGGGTGCGGACGTCCCCGGCGGGGCCGGTTCCGGTGGCGAGGACGGCGCTGGGCGCGGCGCCGGTGGCGAGGTCCTGGTCGGTGACGACGAGGGTGCCGCCCGCTGCCTCACCGGCCGCTCCCGTACGGCCCGCGCCCGCCCCCGCCCCCGCCGAGCCGGTCCCGGTCCCGGTCCCGGTCCCGGAGGAGTACACCTCCAACGCACCGCTGCGGACCAGTTCGCCGACGGTGACCACGCCGACGGACCCGGCGCCGGAATCGACCCCCGCCGCGAACGCCGGAGCGGCCCCCGCCGCGACGCCCGCTTGCCCACCCGGCTGCGGCAGCAGCGCAACCGGGTCGGCCAGGCCGGCCAGGAGCTCGGCCAACCGGCCGGCGACGTGGGAGAGTTCGGCCGCGCCGCCGAGCGGGGCCGCGGGCGGGACGTGCCGGGCCGGGGAGAGGTCGGTCTCGTCGTCGAGCAGGTCGATGGCGGCCACGGCCCGGTGGACGCCGGGGCGGTCGGCCGGGACCGGCAGGCCCTCACGGGCTGCCAGGTCGAAGCTGCGCCAGGCGCCCAGGACGGTGCGGCGCAGCTCGGGCCAGTCGACCTTGTCCCGCCCGCCCTCGGCGGCGGGCGCCGCCGCGGCCCCGCCGGCGAGCGCCGCCTTGGTGGAGTGCGCCGCCCCGGCGTCGAGCAGCAGCACCTGGCGGAAGTCGTCCCCCGGCCGGGGCGCGCGCAGCACCCACAGGTGCAGCGGGACGCCGTACGGCGGGGCGGCGCCGGCGGGCAGCGCGATGACGGCGCGCAGCGCGCCGGAGCGGAGCAGTTCGGCACGGACGCGGCGGCCGGAGCGGCGGGTGGCGACGGTCGGCGGCAGCAGGAGCGCGGCCAGACCGCCGGGGCGGGTGTGGGCGAGACAGTGCAGCACCCAGGCGAGTTCGGACTCGCCGCGCGGCGGCACGAGCCCGCCGGGCCAGCGGGCGTCGAACTGCAACTCGTCGTGGCCCCAGTCGCGTTCGTTGTACGGGGGCTGGCAGAGCACGGCCTCGAAGGTGTCGCCGGGGTAGCCGTCGGCCCGCAGGGCGTCGCCGGTGCGCAGTTCCAGCGGGAGCGGGCCGGGTTCGTCGCCGGGGGTGTGCAGGGCGAGCCGTAGCCGGGTGAGGGCCGCGGCGACCGGGTCGGCGTCCTGGCCGTAGCGGGCGGTGGTCGGCGGGTGTGCGAGCAGGACGGCGCCGAGGCCGACGGCCGGGTCGAGCACGGTGGCGGGGACGCCGGCGACGGCGGCGAGCAGTTCGGCGGCCTCCGGCGGGGTGGGGCTGAGCTGCCGGGTGTTGGCCTCGGCGTGACGGGTGAGCAGCTGCTCGTACGCGCCGGCCGGGCCGGCGTCGGCGGCGAGCGCGGCGAGCCGTCGGGCGAGGTCCAGTTGGGTGCTGCCGAGCAGGCCGGGGAGGCCCAGGAGGCGGGCGCCCGCCGGGCCGAAGGTGTGAACGGAGGTGTCGGCCACGGCCCGGGGCAGCGCGAGGGCGAGCCGGGTGTCGGGCTGGTCGGCGAGCTCGGCCCAGCGCGCGGGCGCCCGGTGCAGCAGCAGGAGCAGTGCGCCCGCCTCGACCAGCGGGGCGGCGGGGTGGCCGGCCGGGTCGCGGAGGGTGTCGACGAGCTGCCACACCTGCTCCAGCAGCGGGAGTTCGGCGATCTTGCCCTGGGCGCGCAGCCAGGAGTCCACGTCGGCGAGCGCGAAGGTCGGGCTGGCGTCGGTGCCGCCGACCGGGCGGGGGAAGTCGGGGTGGCGCCTCCGCCAGTTGCTGACCGCGGCCCGGCCGACGCCGGCCAGCCGGGCGATCTCGACGGCGGTGACTTCGGGGCGGTCCGGCACGGGGGCCTCCTTCGGTGGGGGCTGTGGCCACACAGCGGGGCTCTGTGACCACACAGCATAGCGATGCGCCTCACGATCAGAGTTCACATGTGAACAGAGGTCTTTCGTGAATCATCGTTGACAGGGTTCACAGTCGAGTGGTGTGATTTCTCCGTCGCCACCGACCGGGGGCGACACGGGGAAGACCACCGATCACCGGGAGACACCCATGTCCACGACCGCCCGCCGCACCGCCGTCCGCCGCTCCACCACCCGCCGCGCCGCCGCTCTGCTGCTGGGCGCCGCACTGGTGACGCTCTCCGCGACGGCGTGCAACTCCACCGGCGGCTCCTCCGTCTCGACCGAGGCGAAGCAGACCGCAGCCGCCCCCGCCGCCGGCACCGACGTCGCGAAGCCGGCCGAGAGCAAGCCGGCCGACACCGCCAAGGCCCCCGCCAAGGTCGGCGACACCATCGCGCTCAAGGGCAACGACCCGGCCGACACCGCCGACGTGACGCTGGTGAAGGTGGTCGACAACGCCGAGGGGGCGGACGAGTTCACCCACCCGGCCGACGGCAAGCGCTTCGTGGCGATCCAGTTCCGGATCAAGGCGAGCGGCAAGAAGGCCTACAGCGACGCGCCGGGCAACAGCGCCAAGGTGGTCGACGCCCAGGGCCAGGCCTTCGGCACGACGATCGCGGACACCAAGGCCGGCCCGAGCTTCCAGGTCCCCGCGAACATCGCCCCCGGTGAGAGCGCCCTCGGCTTCGTCACCTTCGAGGTGCCGAAGGACGCCAAGCTCGACAAGGCCCAGTTCGGCCTGGACAGCGGCTTCGCCCCGCAGACCGGCCAGTGGAAGCTCGGCTGACGGCCCTGTTCACAGCCGTCGGAGCCGCACAGCCGTCGGAGCCGGACAGTCGTCGGAGCCGCACAGCCGTCGGGGCCGCAGAACGCGCAACGGCGGCCCCGGGCCGAAGCCCGAGACCGCCGTGGACACCCCTGGGGGCGGTGCTACTTCTTCGCCCCCGCCAGATCGTCGAACATGGCCGACAGGAACTCCCGGCACCAGCCCAGCAGTTCCCGGCCGACCAGCGGCTTGCCGCCGATCCGCCCGGTGCTCGGCCGGGGCACCAGCAGCTGCTGGGCCGCCGCCTTGACCTGGCTGCGCGGGTAGAGCCGGTTCAGCCGCAGCTGCTGGGACTCCCGCAGCTCCACCGGCCCGAAGCGGACGTTGGAGCCCTGCAGGGTGATGTCCGAGATGCCGCACCGCCGGGCGTACAGCCGCAGCGCCGCGACCAGCAGCAGGTTCTCCACCGGCTCGGGCAGCTTGCCGTAGCGGTCCACGAGTTCGTCCCGGACCTGCTTGATGTCGTCCTCGGAGTTGACCGCCGCGATCGAGCGGTACGCCTGCAGCCGCAGCCGCTCGCCGGGCGCGTAGTCGTGCGGCACGTGCGCGTCGACCGGCAGCTCGATCTTCACCTCCAGCGGCTCCTCCTCCGGCTCGCCGCCACTCGCCAGCGACTCGCGGAACTCGGCCACCGCCTCCCCGACCATCCGCATGTAGAGGTCGAAGCCGACGCCCGCGATGTGCCCGGACTGCTCGCCGCCGAGCAGGTTCCCGGCGCCGCGGATCTCCAGGTCCTTCATCGCGACGTACATGCCGGCGCCCATCTCGGTGTGCTGGGCGATGGTGGCCAGGCGCTCGTGCGCGGTCTCGGTGAGCGGCTTCTCCGGCGGGTACAGCATGTACGCGTAGCCGCGCTCGCGACCGCGCCCCACCCGGCCGCGCAGCTGGTGCAGCTGGGAGAGGCCGAAGGTGTCGCCGCGCTCGACGATCAGGGTGTTGGCGTTGGAGATGTCGATGCCGGACTCCACGATCGTGGTCGACACCAGGACGTCGAACTCCTTCTCCCAGAAGTCGACGACGACCTTCTCCAGCGCGGTCTCCCCCATCTGTCCGTGCGCGGTGGCGATCCGCGCCTCGGGCACCAGGTCCTTCAGCCGGGCGGCCGCCTTGTCGATCGACTCCACCCGGTTGTGGATGTAGAACACCTGGCCCTCGCGCAGGAGTTCACGCCGGATCGCGGCCGAGATCTGCTTCTCGTCGTACGGCCCGACGAAGGTCAGCACCGGGTGCCGCTCCTCCGGCGGGGTGGTGATGGTGGACATCTCGCGGATGCCGGTGACCGCCATCTCCAGGGTGCGCGGGATCGGGGTCGCGGACATGGTGAGCACGTCCACGTTGGCCCGCAGCTTCTTCAGCTGCTCCTTGTGCTCGACGCCGAAGCGCTGCTCCTCGTCGACGATGACCAGGCCGAGGTCCTTGAACCTGGTCTCGGAGGAGAACAGCCGGTGGGTGCCGATGACGACGTCCACCGAGCCCTCGAACAGCCCCTCCAGCACGGCCTTGGCCTCGCTGTCGGTCTGGAAGCGGGACAGCGCCTTCACCGTCACCGGGAAGTTGGCGTACCGCTCGGCGAAGGTCGAGAAGTGCTGCTGCACCAGCAGCGTGGTCGGCACCAGCACCGCCACCTGCTTGCCGTCCTGGACCGCCTTGAACGCGGCCCGCACGGCGATCTCGGTCTTGCCGTAGCCGACGTCGCCGCAGATCAGCCGGTCCATCGGGACGGACTTCTCCATGTCGGACTTGACCTCGGCGATGGTGGTCAGCTGGTCCGGGGTCTCCGCGTACGGGAACGCGTCCTCCAGCTCCCGCTGCCACGGGGTGTCCGGGCCGAAGGTGTGGCCGGGGGCGGCCATCCGCGCCGAGTACAGCTTGATCAGGTCGGCGGCGATCTCCTTGACCGCCTTCTTGGCCCGCTGCTTGGTCTTCGCCCAGTCCGCGCCGCCGAGCCGGTGCAGCGTCGGGGCCTCGCCGCCGACGTACTTGGTGACCTGGTCGAGCTGGTCGGTCGGCACGAACAGCCGGTCGCCGGGGTGGCCGCGCTTGGCCGGGGCGTACTCCAGCACCAGGTACTCGCGGGTGGCGCCCTGGACGGTGCGCTGCACCATCTCGACGTACTTGCCGACGCCGTGCGCCTCGTGGACGACGTAGTCGCCGGCGGCGAGCGCCAGCGGGTCGATCGCGTTGCGGCGGCGCGAGGGCATCCGGCGCATGTCCTTGGTGGAGGACTTCTGGCCGGACAGGTCGGTCTCGGTGATGACGGTGAGCTTCAGCTTCTCGTCCACGAAGCCGTGTTCGATCGAGCCGCAGGACACGTGGACGACGTCCCGGGTGGGCGCCTCGGCGAGGTCGGCGACCAGCCGGGCCGGGATGCCCTCGTTGCCCAGCACCTCGGCGAGGCGGGAGGCGGGCCCGTGCCCCTCGGTCACCATGACGACCCGCCAGTCGGCGGCCAGCCGCTCCTTGGCGTCGGCGATCGCCCGCGCGGTGTCGCCCCGGTAGGCCTCGACGGCGTGCATGCCGAGGGTCAGCGTGTTGGCGTCGAACTCCAGGATGCCGTCGACGGCCGACTCGCTGGTCGCGAACGGGCTGACGGACCACCAGGGCAGCCCGATCTCGGCGGCGTGCTCGCGCACCTCGGCGAGCGAGCGCAGCGAGGCGGCGGAGACGTCGATCGCCTCCAGGTCGATCGGCCGGTCCCCGCCGGCCGCGGCCGCGACCCAGGAGGCGTGCAGGAACTCCTGGCTGGTCGCCACCAGGTCGGCGGCCCGGGTGCGGACCCGCTCGGGGTCGCAGACCACCGCGACCGAGCCGAGCGGCAGCACGTCGACCAGCAGCTCCATGTCGTCCACCAGCACCGGCGCCAGCGACTCCATGCCCTCGACCGCGATGCCCTCGGCGATCTTGTCCAGGATCTCGGCCAGTCCGGGGTGCTCGGCGGACAGCTCGGCGGCCCGCGCCCGCACCTCGTCGGTGAGCAGCAGCTCACGGCAGGGCGGCGCCCACAGGCCGTGCTCGGCGATCTCCAGCGAGCGCTGGTCGGCGACCTTGAAGTACCGGATCTCCTCGACCTCGTCGCCCCAGAACTCCACCCGCAGGGGATGTTCCTCGGTCGGCGGGAAGACGTCCAGGATGCCGCCGCGGACGGCGAACTCACCGCGCTTCTCGACCAGTTCGACCCGGGCGTAGGCGGCTGCGGCGAGCCGGCGGGCCACCTCCTCCAGGTCGTGCGACTCCCCCCGCCGGACGGCCACCGGCTCCAGCTCGGCCAGGCCCTTGACCTGCGGCTGCAGGACCGAGCGGACCGGGGCGACGATCACCTGCACCGGCCCGGCCGCCGGGTCGTCCGCCCGCGGGTGGACGATGCGGCGCAGCACGGCCAGCCGGCGGCCCACGGTGTCCGAGCGGGGCGACAGCCGCTCGTGCGGCAGCGTCTCCCAGGCGGGGAACTCGGCGACCGCGTCGGCGGGCAGCAGCGAACGCAGCGAGGCGGCCAGGTCCTCGGCCTCCCGGCCGGTGGCGGTGACGGCGAGCACCGGACGGCCCCGGTCCCCGGCGGCCTGCCCGGCGAGCGCCCGGGCCAGTGCGGCGATGGCGAACGGCCGGGCGGCGGGCGGTCCGACCAGGTCCAGGTGGCGGCGTCCGCCGGCCGCGGCTCCGGTGGCGGTGGCCGCCTCGATCGCCTCGGCGAGCGCCGCGTCCCGCGCGACGACATCGAGCAGTCCGGTCAGGCTCATCTGGGGTCTCTTCTTCGTCCCGTGGCTGGAGCTGCCCCCGGGCGACGAGGGCCCGCCAGGGCAACACGAACGACCCGGCACGCCGAGCGGCCGGGGGTCTCCAGACTACGCCGCGGCAGGGACACGCACGCGGCGTACCGCCCCGGCGGGGCCGGGCGGGGACGAACCGCCGCCCGGCCCCCTTCCTCCGGCCCGGGCGCCGCCCTCCTCCGACCGGCCGCGGCCCACCCCCGGCGAGAGCGCGTCCGGGGACGAACCACTGGACGGAACACCGGCCGGAACGCCGGACCGGCGGGTGGACGAACCAGCCGGACACCGCGCCCCACCGGCCACGGCCATCCGCCACGAACTGGACATACTCCGGTCACTGGCCGTCCATGGAGATCGCGCACCATGGTGAACGTGCCCGCCGCACCCAACCGTGGGGGATGGCTGTGGCGGCACTGTCGCACCCCCGATGGGGGTCGGAGGTGCGAGGCCGGGCGACCCTGGGTGGGGGCGCCCGCCCAAGCGCCGGGAACCGTGGCGCCCTTTCCTGGAGGGCGCCACGGGTCTCGGCCTACTTCGTTTCCCCGGCCGGCGCGCGGTTCGCCGCACCGGACGGCCACCACTGTGGGCCACCGATGCCGGCCACCGTTGCGGGCCGCCACTGCCGATCACCGATGCGGGCCGACCGCACGGCGGAGGCCCCGACCGCCCGGCAGGAGGCGGTCGGGGCCCGGGACGGGACACTCACCCGGCCGCTCGCGGGCGGGGCGAGCCGGACGGCACCGTGGCGCGCAGCCGCCGGAGGACCCGGCGTACCGTCAACGGCGCCGGTAGCTCACGGTGTTGGGGGTCGCGTAGCCGCTGCCGTCGTCGACGATGATGATCTTCGGGACGATCCGGGTCTCCTCCTCCGGCTGCCACGGGGCACCGGCTCCGGCCTTCCCTTCCGTACCGCCGTCCCCGTCGACCGCCGCGTCAGCCGTCGCTTCGGACGGCGAGGCGGACGGCGCTTCGGACGGCGAGGCGGGCTGCGACGCGGCCTGCGGGGACGGCGGCGACGCGGGCTTCGGCGGGACGGCGGCCGGAGTGACCGGACCGGTCACCACGGCCTCGGCGGACGCCTTGGCGGCGCCCCCGCCGACCACCGGCGAGCGCAGCGCCGTCGTCGCCTTCTCCGCCGCCGTGCCCGTGCCCGCACCCACGGCCCGCAGGGCGGTCGGCGCCTGCCCGGAGGTCGAGGCCTTCCGCAGGTTCGTCACCGGGATCTCCCCGGTGTCCGCCTCCGAGTCCACCGGCCCGGCATCGGCGACCGCGTCCGTCGGAGCCGGAGCCGGAGCGGAGTCCGGTGCCGACCCCGGAGCGGACGCCGACCCCGGAGCGGGCGCTGGTGCCGACGCCGGGGCCGGGGCCACAGCCGGGACAGGAGTCGCGGGCGCCGCAGGCCCCGCGGGAGCCGCCGCAGCGGCGGCCACCGCCTCGGGCTCGATCTGGCCGACCGCCGCCCCGGTGAGCGAGGCCAGCGTGGCCTTGATGTGGTCCAGGTGCTGCTGCACCGTGTCCAGCCGGGTGTCGAACTCGCGCTGCTCGCGCTCGCTCGCCGCGTTGATCTTCTCGGCCTCCCGGCGGGCCTGCTCGATCAGCTGGTCGGCCTTGGCCTGGGCGTCCGTCTCCTGCTGCTTGATCCGGTTCAGCACGGTCTCCCGGTGCTGCTCCGCCTCCTTGACCCGGCGCTCGGCGGTCGAGGAGACCTCCGCCTCCTCGGCGTCGGCCTCGGCCTGGGCGGCGGCGAAGGTCTCGTCGGCCTTGCGGCGCCGGGCGGCCAGCTCGGCCTCCGCCTGCTCGCTGGCCTCGGCGGCGGCGACCCGCACCTTGGCGGCGTAGGCGGTGGCGGAGTCCCGGGCGGCGCGGCTCTCCCGGTCGGACTCCGAGCGGATGCCCTCGGCCTCGGCTCGGGTGCGCTCGTCGGTGCGGCGGGCGGCCGCGTCGGCCTCGGTGCGGGTGGTGGTGGCGTACTCCTTGGCCTCCCGGTCGAGCGTCTGCCCGGCCTCGTAGACCTCGTCGCGCAGGTCCTCGGCGAAGCGCTCCGCCTTCTCCCGGACGGCGCGCGCCTCGTTCCCGGCCATCACGGCCAGTCCGGCGGCCTGCTCGCTGAGCACCTGGTAGTCGGGCTCCGGAGCCTCCTCGGCGGTCCGGCGGATGTCCTCCAGCCGGGCCTCCATCTGCCGGATCCCGGCACCCAGGACGCTGAGCCGTTCCCACGCCTCGTCGCGCTGCGCGGTGAGCGCGACGAGCGCTCGCTCGACCTGCTCGGGCGCGTAGCCGCGCCGTGCCTGGGTGAAGCCGTACTGGGGGACGGCGTCGCTCATGGGCTCTTCCCCTCGTTCGCGGGCTGCGGAGCCCATGATCGGACGGAACGGCCGGATCCGGAACCGGTTCGGTGCCCGGGGCCGGATTCGGTCGTCGTGCGGACCGGAATACGTCGAGGACCGGACGAATAGATCCATCCTCTTGACCTATTTTGCGCAGATCCGGGCGAAACCCCAACGAGGCACAGCCACGGCGGCACGCCGGAGGGGCCGTCCCGGACACCGGAACGACCCCTCCCCACCTGCGAGGATCCGCGACGGTCCGCTACAGCAGACCGTCCCAGAACTGCTCCAGCAGCACGGCCCACCACGTGTCCGCGTTCTGCAGGGCCGCCGGGTCGATCGCGGCGAGCTGGGCCTGGAAGTCGGTCGTCCAGCGACCGGCCTGGTCCGGCGTCAGCCCGTACCGCAGCCGCCACATCCGGCCCAGCAGGGCCAGCGCGCGGACGAACTCCGGTACACCGCTGTTGACGAACCGGGGCGGCTGGCCGGTTCCATCGACGTCCACCGCGACCACGTTCGCCGTGCCGTACTGGACGCAGAGCTGGCGGCCGTAGTCGTTGCCGAGCACCAGGTAGCCGCCGAAGTCCGGGCCCCCGGCCAGGCCGCGCTCGGCGGCCAGCTCGGCGAGCGTCGGGATCGGCCGGCCCTCCTGCGCCTGCGCCCAGAAGAACGGCCCGAAGTCGCGCGGCAGCCCGGCCCACATCAGGCTCTGGGACACCGGCTCGGGCACGCCCTGACGGGAGACGGCCCGCTGCTCGTAGCGGAACACGTTCTGCCCGAAGGCGGCGCCGACCTCCTGGGCCAGCTGCTGCGGCGGGAGCGGCGGCAGCGCCTGGACCGTCCCGGGCGCGGGCGGCGGCACCCGGAACGGGCGGACCCGCTGGGCACCGGAAGCCAGCTGGTGCAGCTCGTCCAGGTGGTCGAGCAGCTCGGCCATCCCCGCCTGCCGGGACGCGTGGTCGCGGCCGTACGGGGCGGTGTGGGTGAGCCGGACGTTCGGCCAGGACGCGGCGATCATGCGGTTGCAGTACCCGCCGGGCAGGTCGCACGACTCCAGCTCGGTGTAGAGCTCCAGCACCTGCTCCGGCGGCACGTTGAGCCGGCGCAGGTCCTGCAGGATCTTCCACTCCGGGTGCGGGGTGCCGGGCTCGCTGCGGTGCAGCAGCTTCTGCTCCGAACCGTCCGGGCCCCGGTAGCTGAGCGCGGCGAAGTAGCCCGGGCCGACCGCGGGCACCCCGGGGGGCACCGGCGCGGCCTGCGGCGAGCCGGTCACCGCCGCCGGGGGGACGACCCCGGCGGCGCCGCCCGCGTTCGGGTAGCCGTAGCCGGCCGCGGGCGTGGCCGGGGCCGCCGGACCGCCGGGCGGCGGCGGGACGGCGGGGCCGCCGGACGGCGGGGTGCCCGGGTCCGCCGGGCCGGCGCCCAGCAGGGCCGGGTCGATCGCGCTCGCCAGCTGGGTCGCCTCGTACGCCACCCCGGCCGAGGGCGTGCCACCGGCCGGAGTGCCCTGGGGCGCCGGGGCACCGCCGCGCAGCCCCGCCGGGGGCGGGGGCGGCGGGGCGGAACCGGCCCCGCGACCGCCGGGGGCGCCGGCGGGCGTGCCGGAGCCCGCGGTGTGCTTCAGCCCGGCGGGCGGGGGCGGCGGCGGGGCGGAGCCGCCGCTGCGGCCCAGTGCACCGGGGGCGGCGCCCGCACCGGGCGAACCGGCGGGGCCACCGCGCAGCGCGGCCGGCGGGGGCGGCGGCGGGGCCGAGCCCGGCGCGCGGCCGAGCCCGCCCTGCGGCGCGCCGGCGGCGGGCGTCCCGGTGGGCGGGGTGCCCGGGGCGCCGGGCAGGCCGGCGAGGCCGGGGGCTCCCCCGGGCGGGGCCAGCATCGTCGGCGCGTGCTCCACCGGCGCGCCCGGCGGGGTGCCCGGGACGCCGGCCGGGGCGCCCGGCAGGCCGGCGAGGCCGGGGGCTCCCCCGGGCGGGGCCAGCATCGTCGGCGCCTGCTCCACCGGGGCGCCGGGCGGGGTCGCCGGCGCACCGGGCAGGCCCATCAGCCCGGGCATGGCGTCCGGCGGCGCGAGCAGCGTCGGCGCCGGTTCGGCAGCCGGGGCCGGGGCGGGTGCCTGGGTCGGCGGTGCGGCCGGGGGCTGGGCCGCCGGCGGCTGGGCGCCGGACGGCGGGACCGGGGGCATGCCGTAGCCGCCGCTCGCCGGCGGCATCAGCATGGTCGCGGCCTCGGCACCCGGCGCGGGCGCGTCGGGCAGGTCCGAGCCGGTGGTCCGCAGTCCGTCGGGCATCAGGACGGTCGCGGCCTCGGCACCGGCCGGAGGCGCGGGCGGTCCGGCCGGCGGTCCGGCGGGCGGTCCGGCCGGAGCGGCGGTCGGCGGGACGGGCATGGCGGCCTGCGGCTGCGGCGCGGCGCCCGGCCCGTCGAAGCCCGGCGGCGGGGCGAGCATGGTCGGCGCGTCCCCGGCGGGCCGGTCGGAGACCGGCGGCTCGGTCAGGACGGCGGGCGCGGGCGGCACCGGCGGAGCGAACGGCTCCTCGACCGGCACCGGAGCGGGCGCAGGCGTCGGCGCAGGCGCGGCAGCGGCAGTGGGCGCAGGCGCGCCGGCCTGCGGGGCGGCCGGACCGCCCGCCAGCCGCTCCGCCTCCGCCGCGATCGCCGCGGCCCCCGCCTCCTGCAGCCACTGCGGCGGGCTGAGCAGGAAGGACGTCGCCTCCACCGGCCCGGGCGCGGGCTTCGCCGCCCCCGCCGGGTTGGCCGCGACCGGCCGCCCGTAGATCTCCTCGTACTGCCGGACCACCTCGTTGACGGGCAGCGCCGGCCAGAGCGTGCTGGCGCCCGTGTCCCGGGCGATCACCAGCCGCGCCTCGCCCGAGCCACCGCCCGGAGCGACCGAGCCGTCCGGCCCCACGGCCCCGGCCGCGTTCCCGGTGCCGTCCCCGGGCGGCATCGCCCAGCAGACGAAGCCCAGGTCGAACTCCCGGACCCGCACCTCACGCTGTTGCGAGCGCGGCACCCCGCCGTTGATCCACTCCTCGGCGAGCTCCTGCGCCTGCGCGTACGTCACCACGCCCGGTTCACCCCTGTCCGCATCCTCGTCGTCCCCCGTTCCACCAGCACCACCACGTCCACCGCGATCCCGTGCATCAGCCCACCGGGACGGCCCGGGCGAACCCGCCGTCCACCATCAGCTCCGCGACCGTCTCCAGCTCCGGCGGGCTGCCCGCCAACCGCAGCAGGAAGGCGTCGAAGTCCTCGCCGCAGGGCAGCAGCAGTCGGGCGCAGCGGTCCTCCGGGGCCTCCGGGCCACCGGAGTCGCGGGCGTCGTCGTACAGGTGGAACCAGACCGAGCCGGTCCGCTCGCCGCGCACCTTGAGCGCGACGAGGCCGCCCTGCGCGTAGGCGACCGCCAGGTAGTCCTTGGTGAGGTGGTCGCGCAGGCACTTGTTGGCGTACACGACGTCATCGGTGCCGTACTCCTCGGTCAGCGTCAGGAACGGCTGGTCGAGCAGCAGGCCGAGGTCGGTGTCCAGCGCCACGCCGACGGGGGCGCGGCCACCGCCCAGCTTGAGGAAGGTGCGGTAGGCGCCGGGCAGCCGGTAGCCGAGGCGCTCCTCGGCGCGCTGAACCAGGTCCTCGGGGACGCCGATCGGGTCGCCGCCGTCCTTGGCCAGCGAGAAGTGGACCGGCCGGCGCTCCTGCAGCGGGCGGGTGCCGCGCCGGGTGTGGTCGGCGGCGGAGGTGGCCAGGCCGCCGTGGTGCCGCAGCAGTGCCTTGACCTCGACCGGGACGAGCTCCATCCGCCGCCAGCCGGGGGCGGCGCGGCCGACCGCGTGGTGCCAGGTCCAGCCGGGCGGGGTGGCCACGGCGGTCTCCAGGTCGGCCCAGAGCGGGTGGCCCTGGGTGTAGAGCGCGGCATTGGCCGAGACGTAGTCGGTCAGCCGCAGTTCGTCCACGCCGAAGCCTTCCGGCGGGTCGGCGACCTCGGCCGCGGCGGCGGCGTACGGGCCGAAGTCCGGGTAGCCGTACTCGTCCACGCTGACCCCGGCGGGGTGCCGCTCGGCACGGACCGGATCCGGGAACTGCACCACCTGACCTGCGTACGCCGCGTTCGGTGCGGCGGCGACGCCGGGCCGACCTGTCGTCATCTGGGAGCCCCCACTGGCTGCTGCAAATACTCGGTGCTTGCTGGCACCAGCCTAGGGGGTCCCCTCAAGGCCCGGACCCCCGCCTTTGGACAACCCCCGCCCCCGGGGACCGCCCCGCCGACCGCTCGCGTCGGCCGCCCCGGCCGTGCCCGGTGGGGTGCGGCCCCGACACCCGACCCCGACACCCGGCCCCGACCCCCGACCCTGACGCCCGGCCCCGCGCCGCGGCCTCAACACCCGCTGCGGGCACCGGAGTCGGCCCCGCCGGAAGCCTCCCTGATCGCCGGTCGCACCCGCCCGGCCCGCCGCCGGAACGGTAGCGGCCGCCGCCCCGGCCGGTGACCTTTTCGGTGAATCGGCGGACAAGTCATGACGAGGGGGTGCGCATTCGGCCAGCATCGGGGAACGGCCCGCGCGGTCCGCCCGGTATCCGCCGCGCCCGCACCCCGGTTGTACGGATGTCGGTGTCGTTTGACAGGCTTGCCCAGGACCGGCCGGGCCACCCCGGCCGACGGCCGGGTAACGAGGAGGAGGACGACGGATGACCACCGGTGAGCCGGCGGACCCGCCCGTGCTGCGCCACCACCGCGACAGCCTGCTGCCCGCCGTCGCCGCCGCGCTGTCGCTCAAGGGCGGCGAGGTGCACACCCTGGCGGGCGGCAAGGACGACCGCCGCCCGGTCCTGCACCACCTGGTCACCGGCTTCCTGGACACCCTGCCGCTGGAGGCCCGCGAGCGGTTCACCGGCCGCTGTCCGGAGGCCGTCCTGCTCTCCCAGTACCTGGCCGCGGTCGACGGTCGGCGCTCCAAGCGCGCCGCCCGCAAGCCGATGAGCCTGAACGAGGCCCGCAAGGCGCTCAGGGGCTCCCGGATGACGACCCTGCGGATCCGCGAGGAGGGCGATCCGGCGCACGGCACCCACGCCCCGCCGTGCCGCTCCTGCGCGCCGATGCTGGAGCACTTCACCGTGCAGAGCGTCGCCGTCGGACCGACCGTGCGCTGACCGGTCGAGCGCCGGTCCGTCCGTCCCCCGTCCCCGAGCCCTGGAGGCCACCCTGAATCCGCCCAGCCCGCCCCCGCCGCCGCCGGCGACCCTCTCCGCCCCCGGCGGTGGAGCCCCCGGCGACTCCGCCACCGGCACCGTCGGACGGACCCGCCCGCGTTTCCCCGCCGACGTCGCCGCCGAGCTGAAGGCGGCCGGCTGGCACCCCGGCCGCTGGGAGATGGGGCAGGCCGAGGAGTGGGCCGACGCCCTGGTCGGGTACGGCGCGCCCAACGGCGTGGCGCACTCGGTCTTCCCGGCGGCGGTGGAGGCCTGGGCCGAGTTCGGCGGCCTCGCCTTCGACCTGTCCGGCCCGGGCCGCCAGCTGGCCCGCACCCCGTTCCTGGTCGACCCGCTGTGCGGCCTGCACCAGCCGCGCACCCTGCTGGACCTCGGCCGGGCGCTGGGCACCCAGGTCGCGCCGCTCGGCGAGGAGGCGTACGGGCAGGCGCTGCTCGCCGTCGACGAGGAGGGCCGGGTCTACAGCCTGGACCACACCGGCGAGTGGTTCCTCGGCCACGGCATCGACCAGGCGATCACCGCGTTGGTGCTGGGCACCTCCCCGGAACGGCTGCGCACCGCCGACGACCGCTGAGCAGGGCGGGAGCGGCGGCGGTTCACCGCAGCCGCTCGGCCCGCACCGCCAGCCGGGAGGGCAGTACCGCCTCGACGCGGAACCCTCCGTCCGCCTCCGGCCCGGACGAGAAGGTGCCGCCGAGCGCGATCACCCGTTCCCGCATCCCGACCAGTCCGTTGCCCCCGCTGGGCAGCTTGGCCGCCCCCCGCTCCCCGCCCGGGCAGGCGTTCACCACGCTCACCCGCACCCCGTTCGGCGCGTACGCCAGCAGGACGGACACCTGGGCGCCGCCCGCGTGCTTGTGCGCATTGGTCAGCCCTTCCTGGACGACCCGGTAGGCGGTCTGCTCGGCCTCGCCGGTGAACTCCTGGCGGCTGCCGCTGACCGTCAGCGTCACCGCCATCCCGGCCGCCCGGGACTGGTCGACCAGCCGCGGCAGCCCGGCCAGCGAGTCCGGCTCCGGCTGCCGCTCGTCGTCCATCCGCAGCACACCGAGGATCTCGCGCAGCTCGTTCAGCGCCTGCCGGCCCACCTCGCCCATCAGCTTGGCGCTCTGCGCGGCCTTCTCCGGGTCCTTGACGACGATCCGCTCCAGCGCCCCGGCGTGCACCACCATCAGCGAGACCCGGTGCGCCACCACGTCGTGCATCTCGCGGGCGATCCGGGTGCGCTCCTCCAGCCGGGCCCGGCGGGCACGCTCCTGCGCCTGTTCGGCCAGCAGGTCCAGCTCGGCCTCCAGGCCGTGCGCGCGGTCCTTGAGCGACTCGATCAGCCGCCGCCGCGCGCCCACGTACAGGCCCGTCACCACCGGGGGGACGGTCAGCCCGACCGCGACCAGCACCGCTATCAGGACCTGGCCCCACAGCGGCGGCGGCTCCGCGGCCGAGTCGCCGGGGGTCAGCATCGACACCATCATCACGGCGACCGCCTCGGCGAAGGCCAGCGCGGACAGCGCCACCACCCGCCAGCGCCGCGAGGGCCACTCCCAGGTCTCCGCCAGCGTGTACAGCGCCACGACCAGCAGCAGGACGCCGAGCATCCCCGGCATCGCGAGCAGGGTGACCAGCACCGGAACGGCCGGCCAGCGCCGGCGCAGCACCAGCGAGCCGCCGGCCAGCGAGCCCAGCACCGCGACGCCGATCACGCCGGCGGTCGACAGGTCGACCCGGGCGGAGAGGAAGGCGATCGTGCTGACCGAGCACTCCAGGGCGGCGAGCACGGCCAGCCCGATGTCCAGGAAGGCGCTGCGCGGCCGCTTCCACCACCAGAACGACCGGTCCTGTGCGCGCTCCCCCGGCGACAAGCTCATGCCCGACAGACTATGCGGCAATCCCCACCCCTCCCCACCGGGATTGTCCGGCACACCTTCCGAGTCCGCCAAGTGGTCCAGACCACCGCCGCTTTTCGGCAGCTCTGTCCGCCATCCGGCCACCTCGCGGACAGCGAACGCCCCGACACCTATGCTGGTCGCGTCGGACAGCGCGGTCCGCACGCGTCACAACCGCCACACGCGTGTGGACCTGTGACGATGAGCCGTTGCCGAACCCCACCACCACAGGGAGCCAGCCGTGACCGCTCCGGTCCCCGCCCCGGCGGACAGCCCCACGCCCGTCGTCGCCGACAACGCCGCCCTGCGTGCGGACATCCGCCGCCTCGGCGACCTGCTCGGCGAGACGCTGGTCCGCCAGGAGGGCCCCCAGCTGCTGGGCCTGGTCGAACAGGTCCGCCTGCTCAGCCGCACCGACGGCGAGGCCACCGCCGAACTCCTCTCCGACATCGACCTGGACACCGCCGCCAAGCTGGTCCGGGCGTTCTCCACCTACTTCCACCTCGCCAACGTCACCGAGCAGGTGCACCGCGGCCGGGAGTTCGCCACCCGCCGCGCCCGGGAGGGCTCGCTGCTCGCGCAGACCGCCGACCAGCTCGCCGAGGCCGACCCCAAGCACCTCGCGGACACCCTGGCCCACCTCGCGGTCCGCCCGGTCTTCACCGCGCACCCCACCGAGGCCGCCCGCCGCAGCGTCCTCAACAAGCTGCGCCGGATCGGCGAACTCCTCGACCGCATCCACCGCGAGGAGCTCGCCTCCGGCCTCGTCGCCGCCGACCCGGCCCGCACCAGCAGCGCCAAGCGCTCCGCCGACCGCCGCCTCGCCGAGGTCATCGACCTGCTCTGGCAGACCGACGAGCTGCGCATCGCCCGCCCCGAGCCCACCGACGAGGCCCGCAACGCCGTCTACTACCTGGACGAGCTCTACCGCGAGGCCGTCCCCGAGGTCCTGGAGGAGCTGCAGGAGGAGCTCGCCCGGGTCGGCCTCAACCTGCCCGACGGCGTCCGCCCGCTCACCTTCGGCACCTGGATCGGCGGCGACCGCGACGGCAACCCCAACGTCACCCCGCAGGTCACCTGGGACGTCCTCAACCTCCAGCACGAGTACGGCATCAAGGACGCCCTCGACGCCATCGACGACCTGCGCAACACCCTCTCCACCTCCGAGCGGCTGGCCGGGGCCTCGGTCGAACTGCTCGCCTCGCTCAACAACGACCTGCACCTGCTCCCCGAACTGAGCCCGCGCTACAAGCGGATGAACGCCGAGGAGCCCTACCGCCTCAAGGCCACCTGCATCCGGCTCAAGCTGGAGAACACCCGCGAGCGCCTGGCCGGCGGCACCCCGCACATCGACGGCCGCGACTACCGCGGCACCCGCGAACTCGTCGCCGACCTGCGGCTGATCCAGGACTCGCTGCGCGCCCACCGCGGCGAACTCATCGCCGACGGCCGCCTCGCCCGCGCCATCCGCACCATCGAGGCCTTCGGCCTCCAGCTCGCCACCATGGACGTGCGCGAGCACGCCGAGGCCCACCACCACGCCCTCGGCCAGCTCTTCGACCGCCTCGGCGAGGAGGCCTGGCGCTACGCCGACATGCCCCGCGAGTACCGGCAGAAGCTCCTCGCCAAGGAACTCCGCTCCCGCCGCCCGCTCGCCCCCACCCCGGCCCCGCTGGACGAGGCCGGCACCAAGACCCTCGGCGTCTTCAACACCATCCGCGAGGGCTTCGAGCGCTTCGGCGACGAGATCGTCGAGAGCTACATCATCTCGATGTGCCAGGGCGCCGACGACGTCTTCGCCGCCACCGTGCTGGCCCGCGAGGCCGGCCTGATCGACCTGCACGCCGGCGTCGCCAAGATCGGCATCGTGCCGCTGCTGGAGACCACCGACGAGCTCCAGCAGGCCGACCGCATCCTCGACGAGATGCTCTCCGACCCCTCCTACCGCCTGCTCGTCTCCCTGCGCGGCGACGTCCAGGAGGTCATGCTCGGCTACTCGGACTCCTCCAAGTTCGGCGGCATCACCACCTCCCAGTGGGAGATCCACCGCGCCCAGCGCCGACTGCGCGACGTCGCCCACCGCTACGGCATCCGGCTGCGCCTCTTCCACGGCCGCGGCGGCACCGTCGGCCGCGGCGGCGGCCCCTCGCACGAGGCCATCCTGGCCCAGCCCTGGGGCACCCTGGAGGGCGAGATCAAGGTCACCGAGCAGGGCGAGGTCATCTCCGACAAGTACCTGCTCCCCTCCCTCGCCCGGGAGAACCTGGAGCTCACCCTCTCCGCCACCCTGGCCGCCTCCGCGCTGCACACCGCCCCGCGCCAGGCCCCCGAGGAGCTGGCCCGCTGGGACGCCGCGATGGACCGGGTCTCCGAGGCCGCCCACACCGCCTACCGCGGCCTGGTCGAGCAGGAGGACCTGCCGAAGTACTTCTTCGCCTCCACCCCGGTCGACCAGCTCGCCTCGCTGCACCTGGGCTCCCGCCCGTCCCGCCGCCCCGACTCCGGCGCGGGCCTGGACGGCCTGCGGGCCATCCCGTGGGTCTTCGGCTGGACCCAGTCCCGCCAGATCGTCCCCGGCTGGTACGGCGTCGGCTCCGGCCTCGCCGCCGCCCGCGCGGCCGGCCTGGGCGACGTGCTGGACGAGATGTACGGCGAGTGGCACTTCTTCCGCAACTTCCTGTCCAACGTCGCGATGACGCTGGCCAAGACCGACCTGCGGATCGCCCGCCACTACGTCGAGCAGCTGGTGCCCGGCGAGCTGCGCCACGTCTTCGACCAGATCAAGGACGAGCACGCCCTCACCCTGCGCGAGGTGCTCCGGCTCACCGGCGAGAGCGAACTGCTGGAGCACAACCCGGTGCTGAAGCAGACCTTCGCCGTCCGCGACGCCTACCTCGACCCGATCTCCTACCTCCAGGTCGCGCTGCTGCGCCGCCAGCGCGAGGAGGTCTCGGCCGGCCGCCACGACGACCCGCTGCGCGCCCGCGCGCTGCTGCTCACCGTCAACGGCATCGCCGCCGGCCTGCGCAACACCGGCTGATCCGGGGAACGCGAAGGGGCCGACGGCGCGTGCCGTCGGCCCCTCCGCGTTCCGGTCAGCGCGGCCGCACCTCGATCACCTCCGACCCGTAGCGGGCCATGACGTCGGCCCTGACGGCCGCGAACTGCGGGGTGTGCACGAGCACCCCGGTGCCGTCCTCGGAGATCGTCACCCCGGAGACGGTCACCCCCCGCGCCGCCCAGTAGCCACCGTCGTCGACCGTGATCCGCCGCGCCAGCGCCAGGTAGTGCCGACGCGACCCCGGCACGTCCACGAAGTTGATCGTGACCCCGGGGTGGCTCACGGCGGCCGACACGACGGCGTCGAGGTCGGAACCCGGCACCCGCATGACGTACACCTGGTGGTCCAGGGTCCCGCAGACGCCGAACCAGTGGTCCGGGTACTTGTCGGCCCCCACCCTCCTGATCTCGGCGGCCACCCGGACCGGGTCGGAAGCGTCCGGCCCACTGCTCGTGCTCGCCCCCGAGGACGGCACGTACGGGGGCGTCGTCGACGACGCCGGCGGTGGCCCCGACGGCGGGCCGGACGGCCCGCCCGACGGCGGCCGCGAGGACGTCGTCCCCGAAGCCGTCACCTGTTCCCACGTGGGCAGCCGCAACGAGGCCGGCCCGCCCTGGCAGAGCAGCAGCGGCCCCTCGGTGTCCGGCGCCGACGAGGACGGCGACCCCGGTGACGCCTGCGGGACGGGCGGCCGGCTCCCCGTCCCCGGGGACGGGGACAACGACCCCCCGCCCACGACCTGGGCCGACCCCCGTACGGCCCCGGTCGTGCTCCCGCCCCAGTGCGCCAGCGCGCCCACTCCCAGGGCGAACACGGCCGCCCCCGCCACCGACCGCACCACCAGGCGCGACCGCGCCCGGCGCCGACCGGCCTCCCGCAGCTGGGGCAGCGGCGGGCTGCCGGCCACCGACCCCGCCCGCGCGCCGAGCCGGACGACCAGTTCCTCCTCGAACCCGTCCGGGTGTTCAGCCGCCATGCCCCACCATCTCCCTCGCCGGTGCCAGCTCCTGCCGGAGCGTCTTCATCGCCCGCGCCAGATGCGTCTTCGCCGTGGCCTCCGAGCAACCGAGCTCCTGCGCGACCCGCGCCACCGGCAGGTCGACGTAGTAGCGCAGCACCACCACCGCCCGCTGCCGGGGCGGCAGGGCCCGCAGCGCCGCCGCCAGCTGCTCGTCGTGCTCGGCCACCGTCGCCTCCGGGGAGTCCGGCAGCACGGGCGTGAGCACCTCCCGCCGGGTGCGCCGCCAGCGCGAGACGTGCGTGCGGACCATCGTCGTCCGGACGTACCCCTCGGCGGCCGCCACGTCCCGGATCGCCGTCCGCTTCGGGTACACCCGGGCCAACGCGTCGTGCAGCAGGTCCCGGGCGTCGTGGACGTCCCCGGTGATCAGGTACGCCCCCCGCAGGAGGGCCTGGTAGCGAGCCGCGACGAACTCGTCGAACGGATCGGCCCCCGAGCCCCCCGGGCGCAATGATTCGCGCTTCATACCCCCATGACGCCCGGCGCGCCGGAAACGGATGACACCCCCGGGAAAGTACGACGAAGGGCCGGTGCCCACCGTCGTGGACACCGGCCCCTGAGGACTCGTGACTACTCCGCGGGCTCGCCCGCGCGCCGGCGCTTCAACCACAGCGCCGCTCCACCGCCCGCCACCAGCAGGCCGCCGCCGACCGCCAACAGCCCCGCGTCGGGGCCCATCGACTCGCCGAGCACCGGCTGGGCGGCCGGCTCCGGGGCGATCAGCGGATCCGGCTCCGCCACCGGGTCGGCGTGCGCCAGCGCACCGCTCGACAGCAGTACTCCGGCCGCCCCCAGCGCACCGGCCGTACCGATCCGCCGTCCGAACTGCTTCAGCCGGACCACCCGGATCCGCCGCAGTGGGCGGACCGGACCCAATCCCCGCATCGAGAACTCCCCAGGACTCGTTCGCGTACCCGGGCCGACGCTATCCGATCCCGCACAGGCTTCTCACACGGATTCAGGTTTGACCGGTCAAGCGTTGTACGACTGTTGCGTACCCGCCACGCCTGTTGACGGACGTTCAGGAGTTGTACGTGCCCTGGGCCCGCTCCAGACCCTCGGACAGCAGCGCCTCCACCGCGTCCGCCGAGCGGTCCACGAACCACTCCAGTTCCTTGCGCTCGGTCGAGGAGAAGTCCTTCAGCACGAAGTCCGCGACCTCCATCCGGCCCGGCGGGCGGCCGATCCCGCAGCGCACCCGGTGGTACTCCGGGCCCAGCGACTTGGTGATCGACTTCAGCCCGTTGTGGCCGTTGTCCCCGCCGCCGAGCTTCAGCCGCAGTGCCGCGTAGTCGATGTCCAGCTCGTCGTGGACCGCGATCAGCGCGGCGGCCGGCACCTTGTAGAAGTCGCGCAGCGCCGTCACCGGCCCGCCGGAGAGGTTCATGAAGGACATCGGCTTGGCCAGCACGACCCGCTTGCCCGCCAGCCGCCCTTCGGCCACCTGCGCCCGGCTCTTGTGCGCCTTGAACCTGGCGCCCATCCGCTGCGCCAGCAGGTCCACCACCATGAACCCGATGTTGTGCCGGTTCCGGGCGTACTGCTCGCCCGGGTTGCCCAGCCCCACCACCAGCCAGGGGCCCTCGTACTCGTCCGCCATCGCGCCCTCACTCCTCGCCTTCACGCTCGACGCCATCATCCCCGGAGACACCGCGTCCCGGACACACCGCTGCCCCGGCCGCTCCAGCGGGAGCGACCGGGGCAGCGGTCAAAGCTTTCGGGGCGAGGCTCAGGCCTCGGCGCCCTCGGCCTCCTCGGTCTCCTCCTCGGCCGGGGCGGCCTGGGCGGCGATGACCTGCAGGACGACGGCGTCGGCGTCGACGGCCAGGGCGACACCGGCCGGCAGGACAATGTCCTTGGCGTGGATCGAGGCGCCGGCCTCCAGGCCCTCGACCGAGACGGTGACGGCCTCGGGCAGGTGGGTGGCCTCGGCCTCGATCGGCAGGGCCTGCAGGACGTGCTCCAGCAGGTTGCCGCCCGGGGCCAGCTCGCCCTCGGTGTGGACCGGAACCTCGACGTTGACCTTCTCGCCACGCTTGACCAGCAGCAGGTCGACGTGCTCGATGCTGCGCTTGATGGCCTCGCGCTGGACGGCCTTCGGCAGGACGTACTCGTCCTTGCCCTCGATCGGGACGACCAGCAGGGCGTTCGGGGTCTTCAGGGCCATCATCAGGTCGTGGCCGGGCAGGTTCAGGTGAACCGGGGCGTGGCCGTGGCCGTAGACGACACCGGGGACGAAGCCGGCGCGGCGGGCGCGACGGGCGGCACCCTTGCCGAACTCGGTACGGGTCTCAGCGGCAATACGGATCTCGGACACGACTGCACTCCTCGTGGAAAATGGCGCGGGGGTGCAGGCAACGCGAAAAACCGCCGGGACCACACCCTCAGTACGTTCGGGGGTCACTCGGCGGCAACGGCCTGCCGGCGGACGGGAATCCGGCACCGGCAGCGCGTCGATCACGGAGCGAGCGCCCGTCGAGCAGGCACACGGCATCCCTCGCCGAGCAGTTTCACGAGTCTAACCGCACCTACCGCCTCCCGCGAAATCGGCGGCGGCCCCGGCCCGCTGGGGACCGGGGCCGCCTGCGCGGGCTTCGTCAGTGCACGCCCTCGAAGAGGCTCGTGACCGAGCCCTCCTCGAACACCTCGCGGATCGCGGCGGCGATCGACGGGGCGATGGACAGCGTGGTGATCTTGTCCAGCTGGAGCTGCGCCGGGGTGGGCAGCGTGTTGGTGAACACGAACTCGCTGACCCGCGAGTTCTTCAGCCGGTCCGCGGCCGGGCCGGAGAGCACACCGTGGGTGGCCGCCACCAGGACGTCCGCGGCGCCGTTCTCGAACAGCGCGTCGGCCGCGGCGCAGATGGTGCCGGCGGTGTCGATCATGTCGTCGACCAGGACGCAGACCCGGTCCTTGACGTCACCGACGACGTCGGCCGACAGGATGGTGTTGGCCTGGGTGATGTCGCGGCGCTTGTGGATGATCGCCAGCGGGGCGTCCAGCCGGTCGCACCACTGGTCGGCCACCTTCACACGGCCGGCGTCCGGCGAGACGACGGTCAGCTTGGAGCGGTCGACCTTCTCGCCGATGTAGTCGGCCAGCAGCGGCAGCGCGAACAGGTGGTCCACCGGGCCGTCGAAGAAGCCCTGGATCTGCGCGGTGTGCAGGTCCACGGCCATCAGGCGGTCGGCACCGGCCTGGCGCAGCAGGTCGGCGACCAGCCGGGCCGAGATGGGCTCGCGGCCGAGGTGCTTCTTGTCCTGGCGGGCGTACCCGTAGAACGGCAGGATCGCGGTGATGCTCCGGGCGGAGGCCCGCTTCAGAGCATCGATCATGATCAACTGCTCCATGATCCACTGGTTGATGGGAGCCGTGTGGCTCTGCATCACGAAGCAGTCCGCGCCGCGGGCGGACTCCAGGAAACGGACGTAGATCTCGCCGTTGGCGAAGTCCAGGGCCTTGGTGGGGACCAACTCGGTCTCGAGCGCCGCGGCCACCTCCTTCGCCAGCTCCGGGTGGGCACGGCCGGAGAAGAGCTTCAGCTTCTTCTCACCCGACGTCGTGATCCCGCTCACTGCACCGTCTCCTCGCGTTTGCGGACGCTGAACCCGCGACCCGGTGCCGGGCAGGCGAGGCCCACGCGCGGTACGGGGTCGGGGAATTGTCGGTACGCCTGGACACGGGCGGTAAGCCCAGTGGCGCACGTATGTCCCCAAGGTTACGCGCCCGCGCAGAAACCGTCCGCCCCGGGACCGCCCCGCGGTCCCGGGCCCGCCGCGTCAGGCCTCCGCGGCCGCGTCCGTCGCGGCCTTCGCGGCCTGCGCCGACACGGTGCCGGGGCGCTTGCGCTCGACCCAGCCCTCGATGTTGCGCTGGTACGCGCGGTTCACGCCGAGCGCGCCCGGCGGGACGTCGCTGGTGATCACCGAACCGGCGCCGGTGTAGGCGCCGTCACCGATGGTCACCGGGGCGATGAACATGTTGTCCGAGCCGGTGCGGCAGTGCGCGCCGATGACGGTGCGGTGCTTGTTCACGCCGTCGTAGTTCACGGTGACCGAGGCCGCGCCGACGTTGGTGCCCTCACCGATCGTGGCGTCGCCGATGTACGAGAGGTGCGGGACCTTCGCACCCTCGCCCAGCTCGGAGTTCTTGATCTCGACGTAGGTGCCGACCTTCGCCTTGCGGGCCAGCTTCGCACCCGGCCGCAGGTAGGCGTACGGGCCCGCGACGGCCAGCTCGCCCACCTCGGCGCGGTCGGCCGTGGTGTTGCTCACACGGGCGCCGGCGCCGATCAGGGTGTCCTTCAGGGTGGAGTTCGGGCCGACCTCGCAGCCCTCGGCCAGGTGGGTGGCGCCCTGCAGCTGGGTGTTGGGCAGCACCACGGCGTCCGGCTCGTAGCTCACCTGGACGTCGAACCAGGTGGTCGCCGGGTCCACCACGGTGACGCCCGCGCGCATCGCCCGCTCCAGCAGGCGGTCGTTCAGCAGCCGGCGGGCCTGTGCCAGCTGGACCCGGTCGTTGATGCCCAGGATGTCCCGGTGGTCCTCGGCGACCACGGCGCCGACCCGGTGGCCCGCCTTGCGCAGGATCTCCAGGGTGTCGGTCAGGTACTCCTCGCCCTGCGAGTTGTCCGTGGTGAGCGCGGCCAGCGCCTCGACCAGCAGCTTGGCGTCGAAGGCGAAGACGCCCGAGTTGATCTCGGCGATGGTGCGCTGGGTGTCGGTGGCGTCCCGCTCCTCGACGATCGAGGCGACCGTGCCGTCCTCGTCGCGCAGGATCCGGCCGTAGCCGAAGGGCTCGGGGACGACGGCGGTCAGCACGGTGACGCCGTTCTGCTGGGCGGTGTGCGCGTCCGCCAGCCGGCGCAGGGTCGCCCCGGTCAGCAGCGGCGAGTCGCCGGCGGTGACGATCACCGTGCCGTCCAGGACCACGTCGTCCGCGGCCAGCGCCTCCAGCGCCGTCCGCACCGCGTGCCCGGTGCCGTTCTGCTCCTCCTGCACCGCGGTCCGCACGGCCGGGTAGTGCTCCACCAGGTGCCCCTGGACCTGCTCGCGCTGGTGGCCGACGACCACCACGAGCTGCTCCGGCGCCAGTTCCCCGGCCGCCGCCACCGCGTGCCCCACCAACGACCGTCCGCACACCTCGTGCAGCACCTTGGGCAGCTTGTTCGACTTCATCCGGGTCCCGCCTCCGGCGGCGAGCACGACAACGGCGGCAAGCGAATTGGCACCCATGCGGGGAGGCTCCTCGGTAGGTTCACAGAGAGGGCAGAGCGGACCCGGCCGGGACCCAGGCCGGTCGCCATATGCACAGTCCGCCGAGCAGCACCGACAATACCGGCGTGATGGGAGACGCCCGAACCGGAGGCGTGCAGAGGCTCCGCCGCTAGGATTCGAACCCAGACAAAGGCCTCCAAAGGGCCCTGTGCTGCCATTACACCACGGCGGACAGACGTGTCAGACCCTACCCGAGCGGACCCCGCCGTGGGTATCGACTTGCACCGATCCGAGGCCCGGATTCGAGCCCTCCGACCGAACTCCCCGGGCCCCGGGTTCATCCATCCAGTCGGGTGAATTCACTCAAGCGCCGCGCGGTGGAGTGTTCCCCTGGACACGGAGTGCAACCTACGATGCCGTAAGTTACGCCGACGTAGGCTCCGCTTCTCTCCCGTTCCGGGACGCCGCAAAGGGACGCCCATGACCATCCAGGCAGGCGAGGCGCGCGCGGGGACCACCGCGTCCCGCACTCCGACTCCCGAACCCGATCCCGACACCGCAGCCACGCAGCTGTCCGCCACCCGTGGCGGGGAGAAGCAGGGCGTGGCCGAGCGGCTCGCGCTCGGCCTGTTCATCCTCGTGCCGTTCACCGCGCTGCTGGCCGCCGTACCGGTGGCCTGGGGCTGGGGGCTGGGGTGGACGGACGTCGCGATCACCGTCTCCATGTACTTCCTCACCTGCCACGGCATCACCGTCGGCTACCACCGCTACTTCACCCACAGCGCGTTCAAGGCCGGCCGGCCGATGCGCCTGGCCCTGGCCATCGCCGGGAGCCTCGCCGTCGAGGGCCCGCTGGTGCGCTGGGTCGCCGACCACCGCAAGCACCACCGGTACAGCGACAAGGACGGGGACCCGCACTCGCCCTGGCGCTACGGGGAGAGCGTCCCGGCCCTGCTGAAGGGCCTGTGGTGGGCGCACATGGGCTGGATGTTCGACGAGGAGCAGACCCCGCAGCTCAAGTACGCCCCGGACCTCGTCCGCGACCCGGCCATAAGGCGGATCTCCCGGCTGTTCTGGCTCTGGACCACGATCTCGCTGCTGGTGCCCCCGCTGGTCGGCGGCCTGGTGACGCTGACCTGGACGGGCGCGCTGTCCGCCTTCTTCTGGGGTTCGCTGGTCCGGGTGGCGCTGCTGCACCACGTCACCTGGTCGATCAACTCGATCTGCCACGCCGTCGGCCGGCGCCCGTTCCGCTCCCGGGACCGCTCCGGCAACGTCTGGTGGCTCGCGGTGCTCTCCTGCGGCGAGTCCTGGCACAACCTGCACCACGCCGATCCGACCGCGGCCCGGCACGGGGTGCTCCGCGGGCAGATCGACTCCTCGGCCCGGCTGATCCGCTGGTTCGAGCTGGCCGGCTGGGTCCGGGACGTCCGCTGGCCGGACGCACAGCGGATCGCCGCCCGCCGCACCGCATGAGGCGGCGCTTCCAGCATGATGTAGGGGTGAACGGGAGCAGCGCAGACACCACAGGCGGTCACCACGGCACGCGGACGGACGCGGCGCCCGCCCGTCCGCGGGCCGCTGCACCGGCGGGCGGGCCGGCCGACGGGGCCGACGCCCCGGCCGCCCCGCGCCGCCGGGGCGGCCGGGTCCGGATGACCGGCAAGCAACGGCGCGAGCAGCTGCTGGAGATCGGCCGGACGGTCTTCGCCGAGCGCGGCTACGACGGCACCTCGGTGGAGGAGATCGCCGAACGCGCCGGGGTGTCGAAGCCCGTCGTGTACGAGCACTTCGGCGGCAAGGAGGGCCTGTACGCGGTGGTGGTGGACCGCGAGATGCAGCTGCTGCTCGACATGGTGACCGGGGCGCTGACCGGCGGGCACTCGCGCGAGCTGCTGGAACAGGCCGCCTTCGCGCTGATGGACTACATCGACACCTCGACGGACGGCTTCCGGATCCTGGTCCGGGACTCCCCGGTGGCCCAGTCGACCGGCACCTTCGCCTCGCTGATCAGCGACATCGCCACCCAGGTGGAGGACATCCTGGGCCTGGAGTTCAAGTCGCGCGGCTTCGACGCGCGGCTGGCCCCGATGTACTCGCAGATGCTGGTCGGCATGGTCGCGCTGACCGGCCAGTGGTGGCTGGAGGTCCGCAAGCCGGACAAGGCGACGGTGGCGGCGCACCTGGTGAACCTCGCCTGGCACGGCCTGGAGGGCCTGGAGCGGCACCCGAAGCTGGTCGGCGACCGCAAGGGCTGAGCCCCGGCTACCGCTTGACCCCCACCGCGAAGATCCGCCGGAACGGGAAGACCGTCCCGGACGGCCCGGCCGGGTAGGCCTCGCGCAGCAGCCGCCCGTACTCGGCGAGGAAGGCGGCCCGGTCGGCCGGATCGCTGAGCCGGGTCAGGACGGGGCGCAGCGCGGTGCCCTTGACCCACTCCAGGACCGGGTCCGGCCCCGGCAGGGCGGTGAGGTAGGTGGTCTCCCAGACGTCCGGGTCGCAGCCGGCGGCGGCGAGGGCTTCGAGGTAGCGCGCGGGCGGGTGGACCCCGGCCCGGACGGCGTCCTCGCCGAGCAGGGCGCGCCAGCGGGTGCTGCGGCGCAGGTCGGCGAGCAGGGTGTGGCTGGGGGCGTCGAAGTTGCCGGGGACCTGGAACGCGACGACGCCGCCCGGGCGCAGGGCGGCGGCCCAGCGCGGGACGATGTCGAGGTGGCCGTCCGCCCGTCCCTCCTCGCCCGCCTTCGGCGAGGAGGGTCCCTGTCGGGGCCGGCGATCACTCCGGTTCATCCACTGGAGGGCGGCGTTGGAGACGACGAGGTCGGGCCGGGCCGGGGCCGGGTCGTAGTCGCGGGCGTCGGCGAGCAGGTAGTCGGCGTCGGGCTCGCCCTCGGCACGGGCGGTGGCGAGCATCGGTGCGGAGTTGTCGACGCCGGTGATGCGGGCGTGCGGCCAGCGTTCGCGCAGGACGGCGGTGGAGTTGCCGGGGCCGCAGCCGATGTCGAGGACGGTCTCCTCGCCGGGGTGCGGAAGGGTGGGGACGCGGGCGAGCAGATCGCGCAGCGGGCGGGTGCGTTCGTCGGCGAAGCGCAGGTACTGCGCAGGGTCCCAGGCGGTGGTGCTCATGGTTCACCTCACAGGTATCTCGACATCAAGATATCTCGGTGAAGCCTCGTCGGCACATTTCTCGATGTCAAGAGACTTCACATCGACACATCCACCGATACACTGATCGTCATGGAGGACGAGGTCGACAGGCTGGTCGCAGCATGGCGCCGGGAGCGCCCCGACCTCGACGTGGAGCCGCTGGAGGTGCTCAGCCGGGTCAGCCGGCTCGCCCGGCATCTGGACCGCGCCCGCCGCACCGCCTTCGCCGAGCACGGCCTGGAGCCCTGGGAGTTCGACGTCCTGACCGCCCTGCGGCGGGCCGGCACCCCGTACCAGCTCTCCCCCGGCCAGCTGCTCACCCAGACCCTCGTCACCTCCGGCACCATGACCAACCGGATCGACCGGCTCACCGGCAAGGGCCTGGTCAAGCGGCTGCCCGACCCGGACGACCGGCGCGGCGTCCTGGTGCGGCTCACCGACGACGGCCGCGACCGCGCCGACCAGGCACTCGCCGGGCTGCTCGCGCACGAACGCGAACTCCTCGCCCAGCTCACCTCCGGCCAGCAGACCGAACTCGCCGCACTGCTGCGGCTGCTGATCGCCCCGTTCGACAATATCCCGGGCTGAGCCGCGACCGGCCTACGCCCGCTCGACGGTCGCCGCCACGGACGGCGGCGGTACGGCCGGTGGCGGCACGGCCGGCTCGGCGGGGCTGACCCCGGCCCGGCGGGCGACCGCGACGGCGGCCAGCGTGGAATGCACCCCGAGCTTGCCGAGCACGTTCTGCATGTGCGTCCGGACGGTGTGCGGCGACAGGTAGAGCCGTTCCGCGACGGCCTGCCGCCCCAGGCCGGCGACCATGCAGCGCAGGATCTGCTTCTCCCGCGGGGTGAGGGTGTCCACCAGGCGCTCGCTCTCGGTGCGGTCCCGCCGCGCGGTGGTCAGTTCGCGGATCACCCCGGTGAGCAGCGCGGGCGGCAGGTGCGTCTCGTCCCGCAGCACGCCCCGGACCACCGCGAGCAGCCGGGCCAGTGAACTCTCCTTGGCCACCCAGCCGGTGGCGCCCGCGTGCAGGGCACGGGCGGCGCGGTGCGGGTCGTCCGCGGTGGCCAGCACGACGGCGCGCAGACCGGGGTGGGCGCGGCGGAGGCGGGCGAGCAGGATGATGCCGTCGGGCGGCGGGGCGCCGGGTCTGAGCTGGTCCCCCCGGAGCGGGTCGGCCGCCGACCGGGCCCCGCCGGGCGGCGCGCCCGTCACCGTGGCGGACGACAGCGGGGAGGGCGCCCCGGGTGGTACGGCCGGCCGCCGCGGCGGCGGTACGGGCGGGGCCGCCCGGCGCCGGGCCTCCTCGGCGGGGTCCGTACCGGGCCGTCTGCGGGCCGTCGGCGGAGCCGCCCCGGGCGGCCCGACCGCTCCGGCCCCACCGACCGCTCCGGCACCTGCGCCCCCGCCGGCCCCGAGATCGGCGTCGATCAGCGCCACGTCGTAGGCCCGGCCCTCGGCGGCGGCGCGCTCCAGCGCCCGCTCGGCGGCGGCCGCACTGCCGGCCGCGCCCACCTCCACGTCGGGCTCGGCGGCGAGCGCCGCGGCCAGTGCTTCGGCGAAGATCCGGTGGTCGTCGACCACCAGGACGCGAATCCGCCCCATCGTCCCTCCCCCTGCTCAGACCGCCCGAGCCCGGGAGCGGGGACCGGCCCGGCGTCCGCGTTCCGGACCCGCCGTTCCGCCCGCCCACCGGTGGCCGGTGAGATCGAAAGGGCGCCGGCCCCCACCGGTACCGCACTCAGCGTACGGGGTCGGGAAACGCCCTCGTGGCGATTTGGTGAAGTTTCGTCAGAAGGTGCGTGAGCGTCCGGACTTGCTTCCCGGGCCGTGCCGCGCCACCGTCGCGGGGGGGGGGGGGGGGGGGGGGGGGGGGGGGGGGGGGGGGGGCCGGGGCGGGGGGGGGGGGCGGGGGGGGGGGGGGGGGTTGGGCT